>CAUQMH010000014.1:0-24400 GCA_963519075.1 uncultured Flavobacteriaceae bacterium | reverse complement strand
CCACTACTTCGTCTGGGTTCACTCCTTTAGATGGTGCTTTTCCGAAGAATTTCTCTACCGCTTCCTGAATTGCTGGAATTCTGGTAGAACCACCCACTAAGATAATTTCATCAATATCAGAAACACTCATTCCTGCATTAGCCAAAGCTGATTTACAAGGCTCTATCGTTCTTTCGATAAGGTTGTGAGCCAATTGTTCAAACTTCGCTCTTGTCAAAGTTTTCACCAAGTGTTTTGGTCCAGAAGCCGTAGCTGTGATGTACGGAAGGTTGATTTCCGTTTGTGTAGAAGAAGAAAGCTCTACTTTTGCTTTTTCAGCCGCTTCTTTCAATCTTTGAAGCGCGATAGGGTCAGTTTTTAAATCTACACCTTCTTCATTTTTAAATTCATCCGCCATCCAGTCAATGATTACATTATCAAAGTCATCTCCCCCAAGGTGAGTATCTCCGTCTGTAGCTTTCACTTCGAAAGAAGCATTTCCATCCACTTCATACATCTCTAGTACAGAGACATCATGCGTACCACCACCACAGTCAAACACTACTACATTCATGTCTTTTTTACCTACTTTGTCTAATCCGTAAGCCAAAGCTGCTGCCGTAGGTTCGTTGATGATTCTTTCTACTTTAAGACCTGCGATTTCTCCTGCTTCTTTAGTTGCTTGTCTTTGTGCATCATTAAAGTAAGCTGGTACGGTAATCACCGCTCTTGAAACCTCCTGTCCAAGGTAATCTTCAGCTGTTTTCTTCATTTTTTGAAGAATCATCGCAGAGATTTCTTGTGTTGTGTATTCTCTATCATCTATTTTTACTTTTACAGTGTCATTTGGCCCTCCTACCACTTCATACGGAACTCTTGAGATTTCCTCTTTATCTTTTGAGAACTGTGTTCCTATGAATCTCTTGATAGAGTAAACGGTTTTCTTTGGGTTTGTTACTGCTTGTCTTTTAGCTGGGTCACCCACTTTTCTTTCGCCATCCTCTGTAAATGCTACGATAGAAGGCGTTGTTCTTTTTCCTTCTGCATTTGGGATTACTACTGGGTCTTTACCCTCCATTACTGCCACACATGAATTTGTTGTTCCTAAGTCAATTCCTATAATTTTGCTCATAATATTTTATATTCTTTTTTATTAGTAATTAGTTAATTTTTACACTTTGATTTTGTCAATATTTATACCATTACTATTTTCGAAGCAAAGAATGACAAATTGTCTTATTTATCAATTTCAAAAAATAAAATCATGACTAAAAATACAAAGAACTTTCATCATTACTGACAAAAGTTCTTCTTGATAATAAATAATATTTTAAAACTAATCTTTATAAATTCGCTCTATTTCGTGGCGAAGCTTGTCCATCACTACTTTTCTTTTAATTTTCAAAGTAGGAGTAAGTTCTCCTCTTTCGATGGTAAATTCCTCTGGAAGCAGCATGAATTTTTTAATATGCTCATAGGAAGATTGTCCTTTCTGCACCTCTGCTATGATTTTTTGGAATTTCTCTTTTATATTCGGCATTTCCAAGAGTTTCATTTTTTCTGCAAGGGTCAATTTAAGATAATCCTTAAATTCTACCAACTCCTGAGAAAGCGCCTCAAAATTAGGAACGATGAACGAAGTCACATATGGCTTTCCCTCGGCTACGACAAGCGCTTGTGAAATACTCGGATGCGTCTGCAACGGGATTTCTATAGACTGCGGCGCGATGTATTTCCCATTGGAAGTCTTCATCAAATCCTTTATTCTATCCACTATATAGAGATTTCCACCCTCATCGATACGCCCAGCATCTCCTGTGCGGAAATATCCATCCGCGGTAAAAACTTTCGCTGTTTCCTCTGGATTTTTGTAATATTCCTTCATCACCCCATCATATTTCACCAAAATCTCATTTTCTTCTCCTATTTTTATTTCAACCCCTGGCAGTGGAACTCCCACACTTCCGTGAACGAAATTCACTTTCGGATACGCTGTAACCGTAGCACAAGTCTCAGACAGCCCATATCCTAATATTATAGGCATTCCTATGGCAGCGAAAAACTCCGAAATTTCTTTTTTCAGCATCGCACCACCCACAGGCATAAAACTGAGGTTTCCACCAAGTTCATTTCTGATTTTCTTAAAAACCAGAGCCGAATAAAATTTATATTTTAATCCTAATAAAAATGGAATTTTATCTCCTTTTCTTACTCTTTCTGAATATTTTACGCCTATTCTGAGGGCTCTACGGAAAAATTCTTGTTTCAGACTGCTAGAACTTTCTATTTTATTAAGCAAAACTTGATAAATTTTCTCATAAAGTCTCGGCACCGAACACATTGCCCAAGGTTTCACTTCTTTCAAAGCTTGCGAAACATCTTTTGGATTGTCTAAAACTGCCACATGTCCCCCCATTGCGAAAACGAAAGTAGACCATCCACGCTCAAAAATATGGCTCAGCGGCAGAAACGCCATAGAAACCTTGTTATGAAGATTCTCTATATTAAAGAACTCTTTATGAGCTTTAATCACAGCATCGAAATTCTTATGCGTAAGAACCACTCCCTTCGGCGTCCCTGTCGTCCCAGAAGTATAAAGTATTGTAGCTGTGCTGTTTATATCTATCTCCTTGTATTGGAATTCTTTATCATAAGCATCTTTCCATTTAGGAAGGTAGTATTCCTGCTCTGTTGGATTTTCGAGCTGAATAGAAGAAATTAATTGTAAATCAGCAAACTCAGAATTTTGTTTAATTTCTCTAACAATCTCCAACTGCTTCTCTGCACCCACCAAAATGACCTTTATTTCTGTTTGTCTTAGGATAAACTCCACCTGTTCCTTACTATTCGTAGCGTAGATAGGCACTGTAATAGCCCCTAACGACTGATTGGCAAAATCTACCAATACCCAGTCTTTGGAATTATCAGAAAAAATCGCTAGTCTGTCTCCTGCCCCCATTCCAAGACTGCTAAGAGCATTAGAAATTTGGGCTAAATCCTCTCCAAACTCCCTCCAGTTCTTTGTTTTCCAAACTTCATTTTCCCTAAAAGACAATGCTGGTAAATCCCCAATGGTTTTAGTATTATCATGAATTAATTTGAGTACGCTCATAAATATGTTATTAAGTGTTGCAAAGATAAAATTTTAATTACATTATGCATCAAAAAAAAACTTTATTTTTTCAAGAAAAAAAACTAAACATAAAATAACCACCTACTGAGCACCTCTATATTTAGACATAAATATAAATTTCAAATGTTTAAACACAAAATAAGAAAGTCCCATGAAACAGAACTTTCTTATTTAAACTTTATCGTTTTAAAAAACTTCATTTACTATCTGCTTCACCCCCTCACTGCGCCCCATGGAATAGTAATGCAGTGCAGGAACACCCCTTTCTTTCAGCTCTTTACTTTGGGCTGTACACCATTCTATTCCCACCTGTTTCACATCTGCAGCGGTTTTACATTTTGTAATTTCAATCACCAAATCATCTGGTAAATCCACCTTAAAACGATACGGAAGCATGCTCAGCTGGCTTTTTGCAGTGATAGGCTTCAGCCCTGGTATTATCGGAATAGTTATACCCTCTTCCCTGCATTTATCCACGAATTCAAAGAATTTTTGATTATCAAAAAACATCTGCGTTACCACATATTCTGCTCCTGCTTCTTGTTTTTTCTTCAGGTTCATTATATCCTGATGCAGACTCGCCGCCTCCATATGTTTTTCTGGATAACCTGCAACTCCGATGCAGAAATTGGTCGGCGATGGCAGTTCTATATTATGGTCAAGATAAATCCCATCATTCATTTGTTTGATTTGATGAACCAATTCTGAGGCGTGAGCGTTTCCGTTTTTTTCTGGCTTGAAATAAGTCTCGGACTTCATCACATCACCACGAAGAGCCATCACATTATCTATCTCCAAGAAATCCAAATCTATCAGGAAATTCTCCGTTTCCTCCCTGCTAAAGCCTCCACACAAAATATGTGGAATAGCATCTATATGATACCTATTCTGTATTGCCGCACAGATACCCACTGTTCCTGGGCGTTTTCTTACCACTTTTCTTTCCAGCAAGCCGTTTTCATGCTCTACATATTCGTATTCTTCTCTGTGATAAGTTACATTGATAAAACTAGGCGAATACTCCAAAAGAGGGTCTATAGCATCAAAAAACAAATTGATATTCTGTCCTTTAAGTGGTGGTAAAATCTCAAACGAAAAAAGGGTCTTACCATTGGCTTTTTCTATGTGTTCTGTTACTTTCATGATTGTCTATTTTGTTGTTTATTTTTAAATCTATACGCTACGCCCAAAGCTACGAAATTATCTGATTCCGATTTAAAAACAGAAAATCCAGCTATGGCATCTAATTGTAAATCATTGGTTAAGAGATATTCCAGCCCAGCAGATAAATTATGTTTTGGTCTGGTCTATCCGTATTGATAGGCTCTATTTCCTGCTCCTGCCCCCAAACATTTATTCCTAATAATAAGAATAATGCATACCAACTCTTTCTCATTCCTAACTCAAATTTGTTTTAAATACTTTGTTTTCCTGCCAAAATAGGATTCAGCCATTTTCTAGCAAATTCATCATCTACACCCTTTCTTTCAGCATAGTCTTTCAGCTGGTCTTCACAGATTTTACCAACACCGAAATATTTTGCCTTTGCATTAGCGAAATAATACCCCGAAACCGCCGCCGTAGGATACATCGCCAGACCAGCATCCATCAGCTCTATACCGATGGTTTCTTTCACTTTCAGAAGTTCCCAAATGGTAGCCCTTTCCAAATGGTCTGGACATGCTGGATAGCCTGGCGCAGGGCGGATACCTTTATACTCCTCATCTATCAACTCCTCATTGCTAAGGTTTTCATCCGCTGCATATCCCCAGTATTCTTTTCTCACTTTCCAATGCAGAAATTCCGCAAACGCCTCCGCAAACCTATCCGCCAAAGCCTTCGCCATGATGGTAGAATAGTCATCATTTTGAGCTTCATAATATTTCACCAATTCATCCGTACCGAAACCAGCCGTCACAGCGAAAGCACCTATATAGTCTTGTTTACCAGTGCTTTGCGGCGCTATAAAGTCCGACAAGGCGAAATACTCCTTTCCTGCTGATTTTTTCAGCTGCTGGCGAAGTGTTCGGAAAACAAATTCTTCCCCATCTTTATCTAAAATAATATCATCTCGTTCATTAGAATTGGCTGGGAAAAGCCCAAAAATAGCCTTGGCTTTAAGCAGTTTTTCATTTAGAATTTTATCTAAAATCACCTGCGCATCAGCCCAAAGTTCACAAGCCTGCTCTCCTACTTTTTCATCTTCTAAAATATTTGGGAATCTGCCGTGCAAATCCCAGCTTCGGAAAAACGGAGACCAATCCACGAAAGGAAGAAGCTCACGGAAATCCTGATCTTCAATCACTGTAATTCCTAATTTTTTAGGCTTAATGATGGTTTCGTTTTCCCAATCTATTTTAAATTTCTTTTCTCTTGCTTCCTCTATGGATACATATTCTTTATCCGTCTGCCGTGCCAAAAACTTCTCTCTGAACTCATCATATTCCTTTTTAAGCTCTTTTTTGTATTCAGCAGATTTTTCTTCGCTCAATAGTGAATTTACAATATTTACCGTTCGCGAGGCATCTCCGCCATGCACGACTGTATTACGATATTTTGGCGCAATCTTCACAGCTGTATGGGCTTTGGAAGTTGTCGCACCTCCTATCAGCAGTGGAAAATCCAGATTTTGCCTATCTAGTTCAGATGCCACATATTCCATTTCATCCAGACTCGGCGTAATCAAGCCACTCAGCCCAATGATATCCACCTTTTGTTCTATGGCTGTCTGAATAATTTTTTCACATGGCACCATCACTCCCAAGTCTATGATTTCATAGTTGTTACATGCCAATACCACACCCACGATATTTTTACCAATATCATGGACATCGCCTTTCACCGTCGCCAAAAGAATTTTGCCATTAGAAGGCTTGGAAGTGTCTTTTTCCGCCTCTATGAAAGGCTCTAAATAAGCCACTGCCCGTTTCATCACCCTTGCAGATTTCACAACTTGCGGAAGAAACATTTTTCCACTTCCGAAAAGGTCTCCCACTACGCTCATCCCAGTCATCAGATTGATTTCTATGACATCCAGCGGTCGTCTCGCTTCTTTCAAGGCAGCTTCCATATCTTCCTCTATGAATTTGTCCACGCCTTTTACCAGTGAATAGGTAATGCGTTCCTGCAAAGGCTGTTCACGCCAAGACAGGTCTTCTACTTTTTCTTTCTTGACTGATTTTACTTTTTCGGAATAGTCCAGCAAACGCTCCGTAGCATCATCTCTTCGGTCTAGTATCACATCTTCTACCAGCTCCAAAAGGTCTTTAGGAATTTCATCATAGACCTCCAGCATCGTAGGGTTTACAATTCCCATATTCATCCCTGCTTTTATGGCATGATACAGAAACACCGAGTGCATCGCTTCCCTCACTGCATCATTTCCTCTAAAAGAAAACGAAACATTAGAAACTCCGCCGCTCACTGACACATATGGAAGATTCTGGCGAACCCACCTTGTCGCTTCTATAAAATCAATTGCATTTCGCCTATGCTCCTCCATTCCCGTAGCCACAGGGAAAATATTAAGGTCAAAAATAATATCTTCTGGCGGGAAACCTACCTTGTCCACCAAGATTTTATACGAACGCTCTGCTATTTCTATTCTTCGCTGGTAATTATCTGCTTGGCTCACTTCATCGAAAGCCATTATAATAACTGCCGCACCGTATCTTTTTATAATTTTCGCTTGGCGGATAAATTCCTCTTCTCCCTCTTTTAAACTGATGGAATTCACCACCGATTTTCCCTGAACCACCTGCAAACCAGCTTCTAAAATCTCCCAGCGGGAAGAGTCTATCATAATCGGAATACGAGCAATATCAGGCTCTGAAGCTATCAGATTGAGAAATTTCACCATCGAGGCTTTCCCATCTATCAGTCCATCGTCCATATTTACATCCAAAATCTGGGCTCCACCCTCCACCTGATTTCGGGCAATTTCTAAAGCCTCTGTAAAATTTCCTTCGCCTATCAGCCTCAAAAATTTCTTCGATCCTGCTACATTCGTTCGTTCTCCTACATTCACAAAATTAGATTCTGGCGTAATTATGAGCGGCTCAAACCCTGAAAGTTTTAAATATCTCATGTATGGTTATTTTCAGTTAAAATTATAAAAATCCAAAGGTAAGTTTTTTAAAAAACATAAAAAAATAGGAAGGTAAAAATTTACCTTCCTATTTGTTATGAAACATTGAACAATTTTAAATTATTCTTTGATAGTAGCAATACTTACTCTGTTCCAATCTGGTTCTGAGAACATGTGACCAATACCTTCTCCTTCTGCTACGATACGATCTCCATCAATTTTGTATTGTTTAACAAGAACAGCTTTAACTGCTTCTGCACGAGCTTTAGCGATTCTTTCGTTAACTTCGATACTTCCTTCTGGTGAAGCAAATCCTTTGATAACAACTTTACTGTTAGGATATTTCTTCAAATAAGTAGCGATTCTAGCTACATTCGGCTGTTGAGAAGGAGCGATGATAGTTTTTCCTTGTGCGAAAGTAACTACAGATTCTAAAGTTCTCTTAGTTTTTACTACTTCAGTTTCTACTTCTACTACTTCTGGTTTTCTGTTACGAGCTTCAGCTAATTCTTCTTCTAATTCGTGGATACGCTTTTTAGCATCTCTCAATTCTTCACGAAGTGGTCCAGACTTATCTTCTACTACTGGTGCAGCAGGCGCTTGAGCCGCAGTGATGTGGTGAGCTCCGTTGCTTCCTTTAAATCTGTAAACAATTCCTAAACTTGCTTGTGTAATAGAGTTGTTGTTGTTAAGGCTATGGGCTTGCTGATCTGCAGGTGTCAAACCGTATAGGATTGATGGACTAAGCTTAACAGCCCAAGCTTTAGAAGAACCTAAGTTAAGCAAGAAGTTAGCACCAGCTTTAACAGTCATTTCATTAGAATCAGTTCTACCTGGACTATAAGAATGGAACCATCCTGGTCCAGCAAAAACTTCTACTTCAAATGTACGAGGAGCTCCTTTGTATCCTGCAAAAATGTTGCTAAGGTTAAAGTTACCTAGCATAGCCACATTAGTATGCTCAATAAGCAATGGGTTACGATACCCACCTACATTACTATTGATATAAGCAACACCATCAGCACTAAGACGGAAGCTAGGAGAAATTTGTTTTCCTACTTCTACACCGAAGTTAAGTCTTGTAGACTTAAAGAAAGGATGTCCTGTAGTTGGAGTGTATCCACCTACATTTACACCTACTTGCCAGTTATCAAAAAATTTACTGTTGCTAATACTACCAACACTCTGCGCATTAGCTGCTACTGCAGCACCTGCTAACATTACTGATAAGAAAATCTTCTTCATTTCTAAACTAATTTTATGAATTAATGGTGCAAATATACATTTTATTTCGAAAGAGCATATTTATTTTATGATTTTTTAACACTTTTTAAGTATTTTTTCTTGGTTTATAGTCTTTTGCAAGGTCTGAAAGAGCCTTTATATGCTCTGGCGTAGTACCACAGCAGCCACCAATAATGTTTATCAATCCTTTATCCAGATATTCTTTTATCTGTTCTGCGGTCTGCTCAGGAGTTTCATCATACTGCCCAAAGGCATTAGGAAGCCCAGCATTCGGGTGTGCAGAAATCCTAAAGTGAGTTTGTGGAGCGACAGCCTCTAAATATGGAACAAGCTGTTTCGCACCCAAAGCACAATTAAACCCAATACTCAGCAAATCCAAATGAGAAACCGAAATAAGGAAAGCCTCCGCAGTCTGTCCACTTAGGGTACGCCCAGAGGCATCAGTAATAGTCCCTGAAACCATCGTAGGAATACGGATTCCTCTCTCCTCCTGAATTTCATCAATCGCGAAAAGAGCCGCCTTTGCATTGAGCGTGTCAAAAATAGTTTCCACCAAGAGAATATCAGCACCGCCATCTAATAATGCCTCCGCTTGTTGTTTATAAGCTTTTCTCAGTTCATCAAAGGTAATAGCTCTGTAGCCTGGGTCATTCACATCTGGGCTGAGACTGGCTGTTTTATTGGTCGGCCCGATAGCCCCTGCCACAAATCTCGGTTTGTCTGGAGTTTTAGCGGTATAATCATCACAGGCTTTTCGGGCAAGTTTTGCAGATTCATAGTTGAGCTGATAAACAAAATCCTCCATATGGTAGTCCGCCATCGCAATGGTCGTGCTGGAAAAAGTATTGGTTTCTATAATGTCCGCCCCAGCCTCCAGATATTGTCTGTGGATTTCATCTATCACACTAGGTTTGGTGATGGAGAGCATATCATTATTCCCTTTCACAAGATATGCCCAATCACGAAACTGCTCTCCGCGATAGTCTTCTTCGGTAATATTATACTTCTGAATCATGGTTCCCATGGCTCCATCGAGAATGAGGATTCGCTCGGAAAGCGCCTTGTATAATGCTTGTGTATTCTTCATTTTATATCGTCTTTTGGCTGAGGTTTATTTCTTGATTCTATACTTTACCCTTAACCTTAAAATATACTGAATGCCCACTTCTGGGTTGGTTGGATTAATGACTTTATCAAAGCCCGAATAATCTACCCCCTCGTAATAATAGGTATCTTCTTTTCTAAGATATTCCTCTGTATATCTTGATGGGACATCTACCTTTGAGCTCTCGGAGACGGTGTATTTCTCGTATCTGCTGCTTGGGAATAGATAATGAAAATCGCTCTCCGCTACGGGATTACCCAGAATCTCTTTCTTAAAGTGTGAGAAATAATCTTTCTTCTTCTCTTCCGAAATTTGATAAGCCTCGCTCAGGAGCTGCCTTCGGATTTTAGCAATATCGGTGTTAATATAATCTACCTTTATCACATCATAAATCTGATGCTCGGCAGCCTGCAAAATCAATTGCTCAATGTCTGAATAGTTTTTAAGGCTGATGATGACATTTTTCTTAATCTCATAGCCCGTAATTTTCTGCTTTGCGGTCTCCTTTTGCTTATCGATATCAAAGCCAAGGATACGATTCTGGGTAATGAAATCCACAAAGACATTTTCTGCGCTGGCAAGAGGGCGAATAGCCTTAGTAAAGCCATTGATTCTCTCATTCATCTTCTTCAGTGCATCGGCTGGGGTTTTCCCTTCCTGCCTTACGCCAAGGGTGAGTTTGTAATAGTCTGCCCTTTGGTTGAGCAGCACATCGGTGTAGAAGACCACAGTGGAATCGGTTGCCACTACATTTTTTTTCTCCGAGAAATCATCTCTGCTGTAGCGGTCGCGCTTATACGCTGCATTCCCCGCAAACTGAGCATTTGCCACAAAACATATCCCTACTGAAAGGAGTAAAAAAACTTTTTTCATCTTGTTAAATTTTTAATGTTATTTTATAAACTAATTTAGTCCAATGCTTGTTTCAAATCCGCAATAATATCTTCTGCATTTTCCAGCCCTACCGAGCAACGAACCAGCCCTGCGGTGATGCCCACTTCGTTTCTTTCTTCCTCGCTCAGTTTAGAATGCGTAGTAGAAGCTGGGTGGGTTACTATGGTTCTAGTATCTCCCAGATTGGCTGATAATGAACACATTTTGATTTTATTTAAGAAATTTCTTCCACCTTCTACACCGCCTTTCACTTGGAATGCCACGATACTTCCGCCCAATTTCATTTGTTTTTTGGCAACTTCATGGTTTGGGTGTGATTTCAAAAACGGATATTTCACAAATTCTACATTAGGATGTTGTTCTAAAAATTCTGCTACTTTCAGCGCATTTTCGCAGTGTTTCTCTACTCTTAGAGCCAATGTTTCCAATGATTTAGATAAAACCCAAGCGTTAAATGGCGACATTGCCGGCCCTGTATTTCTCGCAAAAAGATAAATTTCACGAATTAAATCTGCTCTACCCACAGCGACACCGCCGAGGACTCTCCCTTGTCCGTCGATAAGTTTTGTAGCCGAATGCACCACAATATCAGCACCATATATTATAGGCTGCTGCATGTATGGCGTAGCAAAACAGTTATCCACCACGAAAAGCAAATTATGTTTCTTGGCAATTTTTCCCATTTTCTCCAAATCCAAAACCTCTATCGCAGGATTGGTAGGAGTTTCCAGATAAAGAATCTTGGTCTCTGGGCGGATATATTTTTCTATATCTTCCTCATGTGCTTCGAAATAAGTGGTATTGATATTCCACTTCGGAAAGTATTTCATAAAAAGTGTGTGTGTAGAACCAAACACCGAACGACAGCTGAGTATGTGGTCGCCCGCTGAAAGCAGAGATGCCAGCGTGCTATATATCGCTGCCATTCCCGTAGCGAAAGCATAGCCCGTTTCTGCGCCTTCCATTTGAGCGATTTTATCGACAAATTCGGTTACATTTGGATTGGTAAATCTACTATAAAGGTTCTTTGGTTTTTCCTCCGCGAAACTCGCCCGCATATCCTCTGCATCCTCAAAAATAAAACTTGATGTAAGGTATAGCGGCACCGAATGCTCATCATACTGAGTTCTTTCTGTCTGTGTACGAATAGCAAGTGTTTCGAAATTTTGTTTATTGTTTTCCATGTTTTTTTATTGTTTTTTATGATACATTCTTTCCAAACGAAAATAAGAAAATTTCAATCTGATCTGGTTCACATTCCAGCTCCTTTGAAAGTTCACTCATTTTCTCTAAATACTTAGAATATTTTTTAAGAGCCTGCTCTCTCTTTAATGAAGATAACTGATTTAATTCTGATATTCTTTTTCTATTAATTACATTCAGAATTTGGTCATCTAAAATTAGTGCTTTAAAGCTGTCTATTTTAGCATTCAGAAAATATAAAAATTTAGACACTGTAGATATCCCTAATCCTTTTATTTTTGAAACATCTTCGACCAATTCTTCTGTTGAAACATTATTATTTTTATATTTTTCTAAAATTATTTTTAATTCTTCCAAATTCTCTTTTTCCAACAACTTCTCTATATTATTACCTCTTCCTCTGGTTGGATATCCCCATAACAGCACTTTAAAAATAAACTCTTCTGTTGATTCAGCATCTTCAAAAAGCATTTCTCTATTTAATCTTACCATTTCACGATTCCCATAAGTAGAAAAAATTTTTCCTAAATGATAATGATTAGGTATAATTTCACCCCAATTTTTTCTTTCTATAAGAAATGATTGTTTTTTATATGGGAAACTGCGAATAAAATCTTTATAATTAGAAATACTAACACTATTCTCTTCTAAAAAGTCATCTTCTTGTTTTTTCCTTTCCTCCGCGTTCATTTAAATAAGTATTTATTAAATTCTACTTTCCCTCCAGCTCTGCCAGCTCATCTTCATCCAAATCTTCTTTTAGGATAATTCCATAATCTGGATGTATCACATAGAGTCCTTTTTCTAAATCTTGTGCATATTTCTCAAAAAAATCTTTCAGAGATTCTGCCTCTATACTGCGATCTGAATTATCATGCCACATTTGGATTATTTGTCCTCTTTTTCCTTCTTTTGATGGGTCTAGGTCTATCATTTTACTGTTACCTCCTCCATCGGCTGTCAAAGAAATCCATTTAGGATTCCACCAAAAATCAGGTTTTATCCCTTCTTCTGGGCTGCAGCCATAGTCTTTACCATCTTCTGAAAAATCATCATCATCATATAATTCTTTCCAGATTTTATATTCATCTATAATTCTATCGATAGAGAGCCACTCTTCTCCCATTAGACAATAGCCTTCTTTTTCTCCATTATGAATGCGGTAGATTTCCTTAAAATCCTCTGGTAGAGCGTATCCTAAAACTTCTTCTAATCTTTCAAAATCCTCATCAGTCGCTCCATCATTTAATTGATATTCAAAAAAATCATCCTTATATTTTTCTTGCAAAATATTGATTTGCTTTTCTATTCTTTCAAGAATTTCTTTCATTTTTTAAGTTTTTTAAATCCTATTTTTCTTTAGCCAAATTTACTGCTTTTAATTTATTTTCGTACATTCGTAATGATAATTTATTACTAATGAAAAAATTTCTTTTGCTTTTGTTTTTGCTTCCTATGTTCGTTTTTGCTCAGGAAGAATTGGGCGGTAGATTTGCCTACACTCATACCAATAAGTCTCATAATTTTGTATTTGGAGGAATTTCCTATAGCACAAAGGCTTATTATGGAGGAGGCACCCTCTATGCAGGAACCCATTTCGGCACTGAAAATTCAAAACTAAAAGTAATACCAGAAATAGGTGCAGAAATGTATTTCATAATAGGAGGAGCTGGAATTTCGCTAAATACCCAGTCCATACAGCCTAGATTAGGATTTTCTCTTTTTAATTTAATCCAAACACACATAGGCTATTCCATACCTTTTTCAAGGAATTCCAATTTCAGAGGCTTTACTTTCACTGCTGCTTTTAATTTATACAAATACCGATAAATATTAACAAAGTCGCAATATATCACCGAAAACTCCTCTTGCAGTCACTTTCGCACCTGCCCCTGCTCCCATGATAACTATTGGGTTTTCTCCGTAACTCTCGGTATAAATTTCAAAAATAGAATCTGAGCCTTTCAGTTGCCCAAGCGCCGAACTTGCAGGAACAGACACCAGTTTCACATCCAAAATCCCTTTGTCTTGGCTCAAATCTCCATGTAAATCCCCCACATAGCGAAGCACATGATTTGGCTCTTGATTTTCTTTAACAGACTGATATTCAGCATCCAACTCTTCTAATCTAGAAATAAACTCATCTTTGTCTATTTCTCCCAAATTCTCTGGGATAAGGTTTTGGATATTGATATCGCTAAATTCATTGATTAAATCTAATTCTCTCGCCAAAATAAGCAGTTTTCTAGCCACATCATTTCCGCTCAAATCCTCACGAGGGTCTGGCTCCGTAAATCCTTTGTCAATCGCTTCTTTGACAATGGTAGAGAATTTCTCATCGCGCACCGAAAAATTATTAAAAATATAGCTGAGCGACCCCGAAAAAACCCCTTTTATTCTTGTGATATTTTCTCCCGAAAGGTGCAGTAGCTTAATAGTATCTATCAGCGGCAGCCCTGCTCCCACATTGGTTTCATAGAGGTATCTTTTCTTATTTTTATCCAAGGTTTTTCGCAGATTTCTGTACTCTTGTATTGGTAAAGTATTGAAAATCTTATTGGAAGAAACGATGTCAAAACCATTTTCCACAAAAGTCGGATAATTCTTTACAAAATCTTTACTCGCCGTATTATCCACTAAAACCAAGTTTTCAAACTGATTTTCTTTTACAAACTGAAACAAATCCTGCAAAGTGTTTTCCGAGCTGCCAAAAAGCACTTTTTGCCGCCAGTCGCTACCAAAACCACCTTTATTGAACACTATATTTTTAGAATTTGCTATCGCGATGATTTTCAGATTGATACGCTTTCTATTCTGAATATCATATGAAGAATCCAAAATCTGCTCTATCAGCGTACTGCCCACATTTCCATGCCCTACCAGCACCAAATGCACAGTTTTCACCTTCCCGAAAATCTCAGTTTCTACGATGTTTTTAACCTTATCTACCTGATTATCAGAAACTACCAAATTAACTCTTCCTGCTGACGCTACCTGATTGAGAAGCAGAGGGAATATTTTATTTTTTTGTAATTCCGAAAGAATTTTTTGGAAATTATCTGTTACCAGACCTATAACAGCCAGATTATCAATACTATAAATCTGACTAACGATTCCGCTTTTCAGTTCCTTTTCAAATTCTTTTCTAAGGCTTTCCACCGCTGTTTCTGCCTGATGCTCATCCACCAAAACAGAAATTCCGTTTTCTATCGCCTGCTGAGAAATCACCCCTACGCTGACTCCCGCATTCTGCAAAGCATTAAAAATACGAGAATCTATCCCTATCTGCCCCAAAAAATCTCTCCCTTCGAAATTAACTATCACTTTATTTTTGTAAATCGTGATTACATTATTTTCTTCCATATTATATCGTGTTGATTTTTAAATAATTTTACCTAAAATTTCGTTTAGCTGTTCATATTCCATCAAAAAAGCATCATGCCCATGGATGGATTTTATCTCGTGATGATACACATTTTTACCATTATTTTTCAGAAAATCATAAGAATTTTTAATCTCAAAAGCAGGATAATGTAAATCCGAATCCACTCCTATGAGATGTATTTCTGAATTGATTTTAAGCAAATCTTCTTCCTTGGCATCAATGGTTTTAAGGAGCTGATTCATAAGCCGATACGCTTTTATATCAAACCTATTATCCAAGGCCGTTCCATGATAATTGAGCCAGTCGTGAGATTTTAGAATATTCTTCTGTTCGTCCTGCTCCCTCCTGAATCTCTGGTTAAGAGACTCTGGCGTACGATAGTTGAGCATCGCATGAATACGGGCTTTTTCGAGTGGTCTGTCTTCGCTTTCGAGCAAAAATTCCTGCACCAGACACTGTGAATGCAGCCAATCTGTCGTCTTATAATCCGTAGCCACAGGAATGAATTTTTTAGCCAAATGAGGTGCTTCACAGAGCATTTCCCAATCGATAGACCCACCGACAGAACCTCCCACCAAAGCATAAAGCTCCTCTATTTTAAGACTTTCCAGCCCCAAAACGAAAAGCCTTGCCATGTCTTTTGCGGTAAAGTTTTTATAATTGTCAACGAAAAAACCATCATAGCCATTCCCTGCCACATTAAAGCAAACAACAGTATATTTTTGTAAATCTATCACACTCCCATACCCCACGAGAGTTTTCCACCAGCCCTTTTCGCCAGCCACATTAGAATTTCCTGTAAGGGCGTGATTGACCAAAATCACAGGCGCTGTATGCAGTTTTTGCCCAAAGACCTGATAGCTCAGCGGGAAGTCAGTATACTGTACCCCATTTTGAGTAATGAATTTATCTATTTTAAGTTGATTAAGCAGCAAACCTTCCATTTTTATTTTTATTTTTTATCCTTGAAAATGCTACTTTATTGAAAAATGTAGTGTTCGTTATCTCCCTCATTCAGCGAGTAGAATTTAGCACCTTCTCCGTGAGTATTTGGAGGGTTGCTAAGGTTTCACAGAGTCTAATCTCTCCACCTTTCTTGATAACATTTTCAAAATTATTGACTAATGCGAGACAAATATAATACGATTTTTTTGATTTTGCAAGATATAAATTTAGAAAAATTACTCTTTTCCTGTATAGTAGTTATAATCTTTGATAATCTTGTCTATAAACTGCTTTTCTGTAAGTTCTCTGTGGTCTATTTCCAGTTTAAGGATTTCTTTTATTTTATTAGCCAACTGATGCAAAATAATCTTGTCATAGGTCAATACAGCTTTTTGATAATTAGATTTTATAATTCTCATATCATTATCAGACAACAGCACAACCTGCGGAAAATCAGGAACATAGTCCTGCTGAAGGTTTTCTAAAATCGTATGAGAAATATTGATTTTATTTTTCAGTGAAATCACTGCTGTTCCAGAGACCATTCCGCCAAATCTTTGATTGTTTTTAGAGACAATGACCGTGATAAGTCCCACTACTCCCCCATTAGAAAAAACATCTACAATTCTGAAAATCCAACGAACAAAATAATCCCCAAAACTCGCCTGATATCCATCTATTTTCACTACTCTGATTTTCATTATTTTCTTTCCAAAAGTCTGCCCCTCCATCAGGCTCTCACAGACCAAAGTATAAAGATGAATCGGCAGGGTAATTATTCCAAAAAAAGCCATCACAGTCCATTCATCCCAATTTTTAAATACATTATCTACACTTAAAACTTTAAATAAAATGATAAAAAGCACAATCATATAGGCTGCTTTGATAATCATATCAATGAAAAAAGCCAATATTCTATCCCCTATGCTGGCAATATTAAAATTAATATTTACATTTTGTGATGTATTTATTGCAATTTTAGACATATTTTTACTAATTTAGCCGAATTATGAGAGAAGTTTTTTTTATTAGGCAAAATAAAGAAAAATGGTTGGAAATAGAGCAGGTTATTGATGGAAAAATTAAAAAAAATCCAGATGACTTGTCTTCTTTGTATATAAACTTGGTCAATGATTTGTCTTTTTCACAGACTTATTACCCGAAAAGTAACACTACCATTTATCTAAACCATCTCTCCAGCCAGATTTTTCAAAAAATCTATAAAACCAAGAGAATAGAGCAAAACAGGCTTTTATATTTCTTCAAAACGGAAGTTCCTCTTTTAGTGTATGAAAATTATAAATTCTTGCTTTACGCCTTTTGTTTTTTCTTGATTTTCACAGGGATAGGCGTTCTCTCGGCTCATTATGACACTACATTTGTGGAGCTTATTTTAGGGGAAGGCTATGTAAATATGACCATAGAAAACATAGAAAAAGGTAATGCTGTGGGCGTTTATCAGCAGGGCTCCAACTTTGGGAGTGCTGTTGCCATTATTCTAAACAACCTCCGTGTAGGTGCTTATTTATTTATTTTAGGGGTTTTCGCAGGACTGGGAACACTGCTTTATTTCTTATATAACTGCATTATGCTGGGGGCTTTTCAGTATTTTTTCTATCAGCATGGGGCGCTGGAAGACAGTATGAGAGGCATCTGGATTCATGGAGTTTTTGAGATTTTCAGTATGGTAGTAGAGGCTATGGCAGGGCTTATGCTGGGAAGTTCTATTTTGTTTCCGAAAACTTATTCTAGGTTTAATTCCTTTAAAATAGGTGCAAAAAATGCCATTAAAATATTTGTCAGCACCATTCCTTTTACTATTATTGCAGGAATTTTAGAGGGGTTCGTTACCCGCTATGCTTTGAAAATGAACGAGATTTTCAATTCTGTTTTGATTTTGGGAATGCTGGCGTTCATTAGTTTTTATTATTTTGTGTATCCTTATTATGTTAATAAAAAATTAAAAAACAATGTTTGAATTTTATAAAAGAAGAGATTTCGGTGGTTTGATTTCCGATTCTTTTGCTTTCTTTAAAATATATGGAAAGAACTATTTCAAGATTTATTTCTTGATAATTGTTCTGATACTGATACTGATGATGGTGCTGGCAGTAGTAGGCTACCGCGAATTTTTTTCTCAGATGTTTGGTTCTAATATGGAAGGACAAAGCCGATATTTTGAGGAATATTTTGAGGAGAATATAGGAACTTTGATTTTAATAACATCGCTGATTTTCATATTGTTTTTAGCAGTGGCTATTATCAATTACTGTTTCCCTGTGCTATACATGAAAAGAGCCAGCGAAACGGGAAGTACAGACATCAAAACCGATGAAATACTGAACGACCTGAAGAAAAATGCAGGGAAAATCCTTATCTTATTTTTAGGATTATTATTTATCATTCTTCCTTTGGCTCTGATAGTTTTTGGTATCAGTTTCTTATTGGTTTTCTTACTGATAGGACTGATTTTGATTTTCTTTTTGGCTCCTATCGTGATGAATACTATCAATTTCCTTCTGTTTGATTATTTCCACACGGAACGAGGCTTCTTTGGTTCTCTTTCCTATGCTATCTCTGCTCAGTTTAACTATCCGAACAGAGAAGGAAAATCACCTTTTTGGAAATATTGGGGCTCTACAGTGGTTACATATTTTATCATACAAACGGTAATCTCTATATTTACCTTTATCCCTATGTTTTTCACTATATTAGGGGCTTTGAGTGTAGGAGATGCATATGATTCAGATAGTGGCAGCGGGACAGCTTTTGTATTGATTATCATTTATGCAGTGGTGATGTTCATTAGTTTTTTAGCGAATAACTTGATTTATGTAAATGCTGGGCTGATGTACTATGACAACCGCACTGACCTTCATAGAAAAATGGATTTATCTGAAATCGAAACTATTGGACGGAATGAGATTTAAGTTTGTTGCACTTTTAATTTTCTTCGGCAGTTTAGGGCTTTTTCACGGACAGGCTTCAACAGATGAAATAGAACTAGATGATGTTCCAGAGGAGATATTAGATAATAATGCCTATGAGGAGCGGAAAATGGATTCTTTACTGAACTACATAAAGGAAACTGATGATGTAATTTTCCCTAAAACCTTTCCAGAAAACTATAAAAATAAGTATAAGTCCAAAGAGTATGACTATACCGCTACCAAACCAAGAGAATCTCTCTGGGAAAAGCTGCAAAGAAAATTCATAGAACTTTTAGAATCTATTTTCGGAAGTATCAATTCTAATAAGCCTTTTGATTTTGCGAAAAGCATAATGAGATTTTTAGCCATTATCATCATAGGTTTTGTGCTTTATTTCTTGATAAAATTCCTTATCACAAAAGAGGGCAGCTTCTTCTTTGGAAAGAAAAACAAAAAAATCAATATAGAAGTGAACGAACTTCATGAAAATATCCATGAAATCAACTTTCAGGAAAGCATCAAAGGCTATGAAAGAAACCGTGATTTCAGATATGCAGTGAGGTATCAGTTTCTTTGGATTTTAAAAATATTAGCAGACAAAAACATCATAGAGTGGAATCCTGAAAAGACCAACCGAGACTACATGAGCGAAATCAAAGAAAAACAACTGCAAGGAAAATTCCGAGATGCTACTAAAATCTTTGATTATGTATGGTATGGCGAATTTGAAATTGATGAAAATTCCTACCAAAAAATGAAAGAAAAATGGTCGGTTTTTCATGAAAAAATATAAACTGAATGAACAAAACATTTAGAATTTATGGAATAATACTTGTCATCGTTTTGGTGATACTGGGACTGATGGAAGTCAATAAAACCGAGGTCATAGACTGGCGGAAAAATTTTGACATTCATAAGAAAACTCCCTTTGGGCTGTATGTTTTTAACCAAGAAGTAAATGGACTTCTCAAAAATGTAGAGCGTGTGGAGGAATCGCCGTTTAATTATTATAAACAAAATCCTAACCTTCCCGCTCATAACATTCTGGTTTTCAACAAACATTTTGATGATGAGTCTTGGAAAAAAATCTTAGAACAAACAGAAAAAGGTGCTAATGTATTGGTTATCAATAAAGTTTTCTACTCCCTCCCTGACACCATAGATGTATCTTACGAATATCTGAATGACATTGATGAAGATAAAAAGCTGACTTTCCATCTATTAGACAAAAAAATGAAAAATAGCATCTTGATAGATAAAGCGCCTTCTGGAACAGGTTTTAAAGAAATAAACTCTGGTCAGAAAATTTTAGGCTACATCGAAAAAGATGGAAAGAAAGTAAGTCTTAATTTTATCCAAGTTCCTTTTGGAAAAGGTAATTTTTATCTTCATTCAGAGCCGCTTATTCTGACCAATTATTATCTACTAAAACCCGAAGGACATAAGTATGTAGAAAATGTATTCTCATACCTTCCTAACAACAAAACTATTTGGTTTATAGAAAATTACGATAAAAAAAGAGAATCCCAGTCGCCACTGAGATTTATCCTTCAAAATAACAACCTCAGACATGCATGGCAGCTGCTACTGGTGGGATTACTGCTTTTTGCGCTATTTAATATTAGAAGAAAACAGAGAATAGTCCCTATCATAGAACCACTGAAAAACAAGTCTGTAGAGTTTGTAAAAAGCATCGGAAATCTCTATCTACAAGAGGGAACACCACATGATATGGCTCTGAAAAAAATCCAATATTTCCTCAATAAAGTTAGGCTGGATTTAATGATTGATACTCAACATTTAGATGATAATTTCATCAAAAAATTACACCTAAAAACTGGGAAAAATATAGAACTGATACAGGAAGCCGTTGATTTAATAAACAAAATACAAAATCAGCATATTCAAGTAAAACACTCTGATTTAGCGAAAATAAACGAAGTTTTAGATAAAATTTTAAAATCATAAAAAATGGAAAATATAGAAAATGAACACCCAGAAACTCCAGCTACACAGTTCCAGTCAAGAATAGATATGACAGAACTCCGCGAAAGTTTAGAAAAAATAAAAGCCGAAATAGGAAAAGTCATCGTAGGACAAGAGAGCATGATAGAACATCTCCTCGCTGCCCTTCTTTCTAATGGGCATGTCCTAATAGAAGGTGTCCCAGGAGTCGCGAAAACCATCACAGCCAAGCTCCTTGCCAAGACTATCTCTGTGGATTTCAGCAGGATACAGTTCACGCCAGATCTTATGCCTTCAGATATTTTGGGAACATCTGTTTTCAATATGAAAACCTCTGAATTTGAGTTTAAAAAAGGGCCTATTTTTTCTAATTTTATCCTTATAGATGAGATTAACCGTTCGCCAGCGAAAACTCAGGCGGCACTTTTTGAGGTGATGGAGGAAAGACAAATCACAATGGACGGAACGCGCTATCCTATGGAACTTCCTTTCTTGGTAGTGGCTACCCAAAACCCGATAGAACAAGAGGGAACTTACCGACTTCCTGAAGCTCAGCTAGACAGATTTTTATTTAAAATAAATGTAGGCTACCCTAATCTGGAACAGGAAATTACCATTATCCAAAACCAGCACCAAGACAAATCTTCAGACAAAACAGTAGCCATCAATACTGTAATCTCAGGCGAACAGCTGAAAAGATTTCAAAGCCTTGTAAAAGAGATTATTGTAGAACCTCATTTGATAGAATACATCGCGAAACTGGTTATCAACACTCGTGAAAACCAATTCCTATATTTAGGTGCTTCACCGAGAGCAAGTTTGGCTCTTCTTACGGCTTCCAAGGCTTTTGCAGCGATAAGAGGAAGAGATTTCGTAACTCCAGAGGACATAAAAGAAGCCAGCTATGCAGTGCTTCGCCATCGTGTAATGGTTTCTCCTGAGCGAGAAATGGAAGGGCTTACCACAGATGAAATCATCAGACAAATCTTAGAAAATATAGAAATTCCTAGATAATTAGTATCTTTGTGGAAGATAAAATTTTTTCTTTATGAAGAATTTAGAAGTAATTGCACTGATAAAATTCAAGGCTGAACAAGTATCCGAAATCCTTGACAGCTTGAAAGTTTTAGTAGAAGAAAGCCGAAAAGAAAAAGGCTGTATCAAGTACAATCTGATAGAAGATATAGATACTGAAGGGCATTTTATCATGAGTGAAACTTGGGAAAGCCAAGATGCCCTAGACGAGCACAACCAGACGAGACATTTTATCAATTTCGTAGATTTGGTCAAAGAAAAGAATGCAGAAGTGATTGTTTATAAAGGCAATAATAAATTTCATTAGAAATTCAACGAATAGAACCAATTTCTATTCGTTTTGTTTTTAGCAAAATACACCACACGAGCCGATGAATGAGCATTTATTTGATTTAATAGAAAATACCAATCGTAATGTTTTCCTTACAGGAAGGGCGGGAACAGGAAAAACCACCTTCCTGAATGATTTCGTGAAAAAATCTCGGAAAAATCATATCATAGTGGCTCCCACAGGCATCGCGGCTATCAATGCTGGCGGTGTCACCATCCACTCTATGTTTGGGCTGCCTCTCAGACCCTTTGTCCCTACGGTAGACAGGATAGATGCTAATATTGCTAATAACATTTCAGACCTGCTCCCTCATTTCAGATACAGAAAAGACAAACTAAAACTCCTGCGCGAGGTGGAAATCATCATCATAGATGAAGTCTCTATGCTCAGAGCCGATGTCTTGGATATGATGGATTTTGCCCTCAGGACAGCCAGAAGAAATCAGCAGAAATTCGGAGGTGTGCAGCTGCTTTTCGTGGGAGATTTATTCCAGCTTCCGCCTGTTATTCGGGAAGACAGCGAGTATATCCTTCAGCGGTATTACTCCTCGCCTTTCTTCTTTAATGCTAAGGCTTTGGAGGAAATGGATTTGCTAACGATAGAGCTGACCGAGGTTTTTAGACAAAAGGATAAAGAATTTTTAGACCTGCTGAATGCGATTCGTGATGGAAACAGCAAATTGGTGGATTTCAATAAATTAAACGAAAGGTATTTCCCTGATTTTGAACCTAATGGAGAAGCTTTCGTTCATCTCTGTTCGCATAACAAAATGGCGGACAGTATTAACCAAAAGAAAATCAACGAGTTAAAAACGCCTTCTGTTTTCTATAACGCTTCTGTTTTCGGAGATTTTAAGGAAAATATGTTTCCAAATGATGAAACTTTGGAACTGAAAGTCGGCGCGCAGGTGATGTTTATCCGAAATGACACCTCTGGCGACAGAAAATATTACAACGGCAAACTCGCTGAAATATCCCGCCTCACAGAAGATAAAGTTTTCGCAATTCTGGACGGAAGCGATGAGGAACTGGAAATAAAAAAAGAAGTCTGGGAACAGAAAAAATACACCATAGGCGAGGACAAACAGATAAAAGAAGAAGTCACAGGAAGCTTTGAGCAGCTGCCTATCCGTTTGGCGTGGGCGGTTACCATCCACAAAAGTCAAGGGCTCACTTTTGACAGGCTTATCATAGATGCTGGGCAGAGTTTCACCTCTGGGCAGGTCTATGTGGCGCTTTCCCGATGCAGAACTTTAGAAGGGATTTATCTGAAATCCAAAATCACGCCTTCGGTTATCTTCAAAGATGATAGAATATCTCATTTTCAGGAAGATACAAAGGCGAATGATAAAATAAAACAAATCATAGAGGCTGAAAAATACCATTACAGCATCAAAAAAGTCCTGAAATACACCGATTGCGGCTGGTTCCTGCAATCCTTGGAAGATTGGTATGATATTGCGAAAAGCTCAAAGAAACTCAGTGAAGAGAAAACTCAAAGTTTATATATCTCACTGAAAACCAACATAAAAGAACTAATAAAAGTCTGTGAAAAATTTGAGAAAATCCTGCTTCAAAAAGCAACCAAATTCACGCACGGACAAGAAGAATGGCAGGAAATAGAAAAGAAAGCAAAAGGCGGAGTCCATTTTTTCTTTGAGAAAATAAAAGACCAAGTTTTTGAGCCTTTGAAACAATTTTATTCCGAGACAAAAAACGAAAAAGGTCTTAAAGAACATAATGAATTTCTCAAAATCTGGCTGAGTGATACGGAAGATTATTTAAATGATTTGAAATTAACGAAACTCTTAGAAACGGAGTTATTTGACGCTGATAAAGATGAGAAAATCAGCACAAAAATCGCAAAAATTCCGACCCATATCATCACCTACAAACTCTTTGAACAAGGAAAAAACATTGATGAAATAGCGAAAGAAAGAGCCCTCGCACCCAGCACCATCGTAGGGCATTTAGCTAAATTCGCTGATCAGGGCGTTTTGGATTTAACGAGAATTATAAGTTCTGAAAAAATAAGTATTTTTGAGAAAACTTTTAATGCTCAGCCACAAAACAGCCTGAATGAATGGAAAGAAATCCTCCCAGATGATTTTGATTATCACGAAATCAGGCTGCTTTGGAATCATTACAAATACCTGAGCAATAA
>CAUQMH010000013.1:0-26172 GCA_963519075.1 uncultured Flavobacteriaceae bacterium | reverse complement strand
ACTTACTTTAAATTATAAAGTATATTTAGTAAGAGACATCAACGCTTTCGCTGCAGCTGATGGAAGTGTGAGAGTTTTCTCTTCTCTTATGGACATCATGACTGATGATGAGCTTTTGGCTGTTATTGGGCATGAAATCGGGCATGTAAAAAACGAAGATACTAAAGATGCTATCAAATCTGCATACACTAGAGCTGCACTTGTAGATACTGCTGGAGCAGCTAGTAACACAGTATCAAAACTTAGCGAAACTCAGTTAGGAAACATGGCGAACGCCTTCTTGGATTCTTCTCACAGTAGAAAGCAGGAAAGCCAAGCGGATGACTATTCATACCAATTCATGAAATCCAATGGCTACAATGTAGTAGGAGCTTACACTGCATTTAAAAAGTTAGAACTTCTAGCAGGAGGAGCCAAAGAAAACGGATTCCAAAGAATGTTCAACTCTCACCCAGACAGTGGAAAAAGAGCTGAAGCCATTAAGAAAAAAGCTATAAAAGATGGTCTTTGGAAAGATCCAGGAACAGTAGAACTTCCAAAAACTAAAATCGTTCAAAAATAAAACAAGAACTTCTCTCGGATTAGAGAGAAGTTTTTTTTATTAAAAAAGTGATAGGATTTTTGTAGTAGAAAAAAAAAGTTTATATTTGCAAACTAATTTTAAAATTAAATACTTATAACAATGTTTGCAATCGTAGAGATAGCGGGGCTTCAATACAAAGTAGAGCAAGACCAAAAGTTATTTGTGAACCGTTTAGCAGGAGATAAAGGAGCAAAAGTTTCTTTTGACAAAGTTCTTTTAACTTCTAACGGAACTGTAACAGTAGGCGCCCCAGCTGTAAAAGGAATCGCTGTAGAAGCAGAGATTTTGGACCATGTCCAAGCTGATAAAGTAATCGTTTTCAAAAAGAAAAGAAGAAAAGGTTACAAAGTAAAAAATGGTCACAGACAACAGTTGACTCAGATTCAGATTACTTCTATCACTGGTTTTTCAGGAGGAGCTAAGAAGAGCGCAAAGGAAACTGCTAAGCCAGAAGCTACTGGTGCAGATAGAGACACTGTAGATTTCAGCGAAGACCATGAACTTAACTACAAATTGAAAAAGTTCAACCTTTCTCAGTCTAAAGAAAACAGAGAAACTCTAGTATCTCTTGCAGAAGGAAAAGCAACTCTTCCTCATGCAGAAGTAGATGCTTTGATTGAGAAAAACATCGCTAAATTTAAAGAATTAAAAAAGTAATAAACCCTTAAAAACCATAAAATAAAATGGCACACAAGAAAGGAGTTGGTAGTTCCAAAAACGGTAGAGAGTCTCACTCTAAAAGATTAGGCGTGAAGATTTTTGGTGGTCAGGAAGCTATTGCTGGGAACATCATCGTAAGACAAAGAGGTACTCAGCATCATCCAGGTGAAAATGTAGGAATGGGTAAAGACCATACATTATTTGCTCTTGTAGATGGTAAAGTAGTTTTCACTAAAAAGAGAGATAACAGATCTTTTGTATCTGTAGAACCAAATGCTTAAGAAGCATTGATAAAAATCAAAAAGCCTTAGTTTTCTACTGAGGCTTTTTTATATGAATATAAATCCATTTTATTATGAATAACGATATTTTACTGAATATAGCTAGTGAATTCGGGACACCTTTGTATGTATATGATGCTGAATCAATTAAAAATCAGTACCAAAATTTGACTTCAGCTTTTCCTGAAAAAACAAAATTTTTCTACGCTTGTAAAGCATTGACTAATATCAACATATTAAAATATGTAAATCAACTGGGCGCAAACCTTGACTGTGTCTCTATCAACGAAGTCAAACTTGGGCTAAAAGCAGGTTTTTCTCCTGATAAAATTTTATTTACGCCTAACTGTGTAGACCTCACAGAGATAGAAGAAGCCATGAAACTGGGAGTTCATATCAACATTGATAACATCTCCATTCTAGAGCAGTTTGGGAATAAATACAGCGATTCCTACCCTATCTTTATCAGGATAAATCCTCACATATACGCAGGAGGAAACCACAAAATATCTACGGGACATATTGACTCTAAGTTTGGGATTTCTATCCATCAGCTTCGTCATATAGAAAGATTAGTAAAATCCACAAAACTGAATATTGAAGGGCTGCATATGCACACAGGGAGCGAAATTCGAGACCCTGATGTATTCCTACAAGGAATGGAAATTATGTTCGAATTAGTAGAGCATTTTCCTAATTTGAAATACATTGACATGGGCAGTGGTTTCAAAATTTCTTACCACTCAGATGATATGGAAACGGACATCGCTTTACTTGGTAAAAAAGTGGAAGATGCTTTCCTTAGCTTCTGCAAAGAAAACGATAAAGAGCTGGAACTTTGGTTCGAACCAGGGAAATATTTGGTGGGAAAATCTGGACATTTCTTGGTAAATGCCAATGTTATTAAACAAACTACAGCTACGGTTTTCGTGGGAGTAAATTCTGGGTTCAACCACCTCATCAGACCCATGTTCTATGATTCCTACCATATCATAGAAAACCTGTCTAACCCTACAGGAACAGAGAGAATCTACACTGTGGTAGGAAATATCTGTGAGACAGACACTTTTGCTTGGGATAGAAAACTCAATGAAGTCCGCGAAGGAGATATTCTGGTTTTCAGAAATGCAGGCGCGTATGGTTTTGAGATGAGTTCCAACTTTAATTCGAGACTAAAACCAGCCGAGGTTTTTTGGCTAAATGACAAAGCACACCTCATTAGAAAAAGAGAAGTTTTTGATGATTTATTAAAAAATCAAATAGAAGTTCTGTAAGTGAATTTTTTAGGAATAGAAAATTTTCTACTTAAATCTGTCAATTTGGCAGAAATTTTATATCTTCGTAAAAAATTAGAATGTGGAAAAAAAGTACATAGACGAAACGCGTCAAGGCGAAGCCTACGCAATCGCAGACCTTGAAGGAAATACTAAAAAACTTTTTTTGGAAAGTTATGGCTGTCAGATGAATTTTTCTGACTCCGAAATTGTAGCCTCTATTTTACAAAAAAACGGCTACAATACTACTACGGTTTTGGAGGAAGCCGACTTGATTTTACTTAATACCTGCTCAGTTCGGGAAAAAGCAGAGCAGACCGTAAGAATGCGACTTTCACAGTTCAAAACGCTAAAGAAAACAAAGCCAAGCCTTACTGTGGGAGTTTTAGGATGTATGGCGGAGCGATTGAAAACCAAACTTTTGGAGGAAGAACATTTGGTGGATTTGGTCGTAGGGCCAGATGCCTACCGAGACCTACCAAACCTTCTAAAAGAAACAGCGGAAGGGCGAGATGCCATCAATGTAATGCTTTCCAAAGAAGAAACTTATGCCGACATCAGCCCTGTGCGTCTGAGCGGAAACGGCGTGACGGCTTTCGTGACGATTACCCGTGGATGCGATAATATGTGTACTTTCTGCATCGTGCCTTTTACTCGTGGAAGGGAAAGAAGCCGTGACCCTCATTCTATTATCAACGAGTGCAAAGAACTTTGGGAAAATGGTTATAAAGAAATCACACTCCTTGGGCAGAATGTGGATTCCTACCTTTGGTATGGCGGCGGCGCGAAAAAAGATTTTGACAAAGCTTCTGAGATGCAAAAGGCCACTGCCCTGCATTTCGCACAGCTGCTGGAAATGGTAGCACAGGCTGTTCCTGAGATGAGAATCCGTTTTGCGACTTCCAATCCACAGGATATGAGTCTGGATGTCTTCCGTATGATGGCAAAATATGACAACATTTGTAAATATGTGCATCTGCCAGTACAAAGCGGAAGCGACAACATGCTGAAAGCCATGAACCGCCAGCACACCCGCCAAGAATATTTAGATCTAATAAAAGAAGCGAAAAAAATCGTTCCAGATATTGCTTTTTCTCAGGATATTATGGTCGGTTTTTGCGGAGAAACAGAGCAAGACCACCAAGATACACTTTCCCTAATGAGAGAAGTGGAATACGACTACGGCTATATGTTCGCCTATTCAGAAAGACCGGGAACACCTGCACACAAGAAGATGAAGGACGATGTACCAGCCGATGTAAAACAACGCAGACTCTCCGAGGTGATTGCCTTGCAGGGCGAACTTTCCACCATGAGAATGAAAGGATATGTAGGAAAAATCCATGAGGTGCTGATAGAGGGAACTTCCAAAAAAGACCCTAACCAATGGAGAGGCCGAAACTCCCAAAATGTAGTAGTCGTTTTTGACAAACAAGATGGTCAGAAAATAGGTGATACAGTTTCTGTATATGCCTATGACAGTACACAGGGAACGCTCATTGGAAGGGTGATCTAATTTAAATATTAAAGTTAATTTAACTTCAAAAATGTCTGACTTACAAAACATAAAAAACCGCTTCGGTATTATCGGAAATTATCCCGCGCTAAATAGAGCGCTGGAAAAAGCGATACAGGTGGCTCCTACAGATATTTCGGTTTTGGTCATCGGAGAAAGTGGTACAGGGAAGGAATTTATCCCAAAAATCATCCATTCCGAATCCAAGCGTAAGCACCAGCCCTACATCGTGGTAAACTGCGGTGCTATCCCAGAGGGAACGATAGATTCCGAGCTTTTTGGGCATGAGAAAGGTGCTTTTACGGGAGCAACCAGCACGAGGAAAGGTTATTTCGAAGTGGCAGACGGCGGTACTATTTTTTTGGATGAGGTGGGCGAACTTCCTTTGCAGACGCAGGTTCGTTTGCTCCGAGTTTTGGAAAGTGGAGAGTTTATGAAAGTTGGCTCCTCGCAAATCCAAAAAACCAATGTAAGAATAGTAGCGGCAACGAATGTAAATATGATGAATGCCATTCAGGAAGGGAAATTCCGTGAGGATTTGTATTACAGACTAAATACCGTTCAGGTGGATATGCCGCCACTCCGCGAGAGAAAAGGTGATATTCATTTATTATTTAGAAAATTTGCCATAGACTTTGCCGAAAAATACAGAATGCCCGAGCTGATACTCACCGAAGATGCAGTGCGGTATTTGGAAGGCTATTCATTCCCTGGGAATGTCCGCCAGCTGAGAAATTTGGTGGAGCAGATGACCGTGGTGGAACAGAGCAGAACCATTAGCGCTGAAAGACTTGCAGAATATATTCCTGCGGACAATAGGCTTCCTGTGGTTTCTAATCATTCTAAAACGAATAATAATTCTGATTTCAGTTCGGAAAGGGAAATCATGTATAAAATTCTCTTTGATATGAGAAATGATATCAATGATTTGAAATCTTTGACTTCGGAACTTATCAAAAACCGAGGAACAGGAGAATTTTCTATGCACGAACAGAATCTAATCAATAGAATTTACACGCCTGAGGTGTCTTCTACAAACCCTAGTTCGCTCCTTTATTTCGAAACGCCGCCGGCAGAAATACAAAATCCGACCATCATCACAAGGTCTGATATGGAAAATTATAACAATATAGAGGACATAGAATTAGAAGAAGCTCAGCCAGAATCTTTATCTTTGCAGAATAATGAGCGAGACCTCATCATAAAAGCTTTGGAAAAACACAACGGAAGAAGAAACAAGGCGGCAGATGAGCTCGGCATTTCGCAGAGAACACTTTATAGAAAGATAAAACAATATAATTTGGAAGACTGATGGGAAATTTTATCACTAAAATAAAACTAAAAATCGTCCTGATGACAGCAGCCGTGGGAATAGTCCTTTCCTCGTGCTACAGCTTTACAGGGTCTTCGCTCAGTCCTGAAACGAAAACGATTTTAATCAAAAATTTTCCGAACAATGCCGCTTTGGTCAATTCTGATTTGAGCCAAGATTTCACAATGGCATTACAAAATATGTTTTTGCAGAGAACATCGCTCAAAGGAACTTCTGAAAACCCTGATATCCTAATAGAAGGCTATATCTCGGATTACAGCATCACGCCGACATCCATTTCTTCTACTACGATAGGGACAACGGAGGCCGCGCAAAACAAACTTACGATTACGGTACATGTAAATTATGAAAATAAAATAGAGCCTGAGAAAAACTTTAATAAAACTTTTTCTGGAGAGGCTACATTTAGTAGTGATTTGGATATCAATGCTATAGAAAGCAGCCAAGTACGAATAGTGAATGAAAGAATTATTAACCAGATTTTTAATGAAATTGTAGCAAATTGGTAATGGAAACAAGAATAATAGACCTTATAAAAAACCCTGAAACTCTTAGGGTAGAGGATTTAAGCTTATTAGAAACAGAAATAGAAAAATTCCCTTATATGCAGAGTTTGAGGGCGATTTATCTTTTGGGAGTTCATCGTTTTTATAATGAGCATTTTCCGAAAGAATTAGCAAAAACCGCTGCCTATACGACAGACAAGAGAATTTTGTACAATTTGATTAACAAAACCAATGAAAATATGGCTGCGGCCTTGGCAACAAGTCCGTTTCCTTTCAAAACAGAATTTACTACAAAAACACCTGCGCTTCAGGAAATTAAAATAGAAGAAACTCCTATTCACACTGAAGAGGAAGTTGTGGAAAGCACTGATTTAGTTGTCGAAACACAATCCGTTGAAATCAGCGAGCCAGTATCTTTTGTAGAAGAAAATACAAATGAAGAACAACAAACAACAAACAACGAAACTCCTTCTATACCAGATGTTCCGCCTGTAGAAGAACCTCAGTATAACGCTCCTTCTCCAGAAAGAAGTGAGTATGAACAAAAAAAACTTGCCATCGATGAATATATCGCTGCTGAAATGGCAAAACTAAAATCTGGAACCACAACAGAAGAGCCTTCTACTATTGAAAGAGAAGAAGATGTAGAGCCTGTTAAAGCCGTTGAAACAATCAGCGAAACGGAAAAAGAAGAAATTGCAGTTGAAGAAGTTAAAACCGAGGAAATCACTCCAGTAGAAGTGGAAGAGGAAAAAGTTGAAGAAACTGAATCTATCGCTACAGAAACTGAAGAAGAGAGATTTTCTGCAGAAGAATTGGCTAGTCCAAGTACATTTAACCTGAAAAAGCCTAAAGAAACGACAATTGATTTCTATAACAGAAAACAAACTGGATATGTAGAAGAAACTTCTGCAAAACCAGTTGAAGAAAACAAGGTAAAAGAAACGACTGTTGATTTTTATACTAAAAAACAAGCTGAATCCGTAGAGGAAGCTCCTGCGCCAAAAGAAGATTTTTATTCAGCTAAAACGACTTCGGAAAGTTCAACTAAAAACGAAGAAAGGGAAACGACTATTGATTTTTACACTAGAAAGCAAGCCGAATCCGTAGAAGAAATTCCTGTACAAAAAGAAGATTTTCTTTCAGTTAAAACAACTTCGGAAAGTTCAACTGAAAACGAAGAAAGGGAAACGACTATTGATTTTTATGCTAGAAAACAAACTGGTTTCGTAGAGGAAACTCCTGCGCCAAAAGAAGATCATTATTCAGTTAAAACAGCTTCGGAAAGTTCAACTGAAAACGAAGAAAAAGAAACAACTATTGATTTTTATGCTTCTAAAAAGGCAAATTCTAATGTTCAAGAAGAACAAACATCTTATTCGCCTGTGAATATTTATCAAAAGCAAATAGACACCGAAAAAGAAGATGCAGCGGAAATTTCTAAAAACCTTGTTCAAGAAGAAAATATTTCAACGGAAGAAGCTGCAAACAACGAGAAACCAGAACCGAAGGTAGAAATAGAACCAGAAAAGGTTTCAGAAGTAGTGAAGCCTACATCTAATAGCAATGTGACTTCGTTCATCAGTACTTGGAAAAGCTGGCTAAAAATAGACCGTTCAGAAATCGTTACTCCTTCTGAACAAGACAAAAAAGCTGCAATCATTGACAAGTTCATAGAAAACAATCCAAAAATCTCTCCGATAAAAGAAGATGTAGATTTTATTGTGAAAGAAAAGAGCAATGATATTTCCCACCTGATGACAGAAACCCTTGCTCAGCTTTATGTGGAACAAAAACTCTACACCAAAGCCATCCAAGCGTACAAAATTCTTCAAGAAAAACATCCAGAAAAAACGGAAGAATTCGAAGAAAGAATAGAGGAAATCAAAAAATCAAGAAACATAAAGTAAATAAAAAAGCCTTCAAAATTTGAAGGCTTTTTCTTTTTTTATTGAAAGAGAAATTAAACTACTCCTTGTGCAAGCATAGCATCAGCAACTTTCACGAAACCTGCGATGTTTGCTCCTTTTACATAGTTTACATATCCATCTTCTTCTTTTCCGTATTTTCTACATACTTCATGGATTCCTCTCATGATCGTTTGTAGTTTTTCATCTACTTCTTCTGCAGACCAGCTCAAACGGATAGAGTTCTGTGTCATCTCTAGACCAGATGTCGCTACTCCACCAGCGTTTGATGCTTTCCCTGGAGAGAATAATAATTTATTTTCCAAGAACAGCTCCATTGCTTCTAGTGTACAAGGCATGTTCGCAGCCTCAGTTACACACTTACATCCGTTTGCTACCAAGTTTTTAGCATCATCGATGTTTAGCTCGTTTTGTGTAGCAGCAGGGATAGCTACATCACATTTCACTTCCCAAGGGCGTTTTCCAGCGAAGAATTTAGCATTTGGATATTTTTTAACATAATCCTCTGCTCTGTTGTTTCCGCTAGCTCTTAGTTCTAGTAAGAAGTCTATTTTATCTCCGCTTACTCCTTCTTCATCATATACATATCCATCAGGACCAGAGATAGTTACTACTTTACCTCCTAAATCATTTACTTTTTTAACAACTCCCCAAGCTACATTTCCGAAACCTGATACAGTCACAATTTTACCTTTGATGCTTTCTCCTTTAGTTTTAAGCATTTCTTCAGCAAAATATACTACTCCGAAACCAGTAGCTTCTGGTCTGATCAATGAACCACCGAAAGAAAGACCTTTTCCTGTCAATACTCCTGTAAATTCATTTCTCAATCTTTTATATTGTCCAAACATGTAGCCTACTTCTCTAGCTCCTACACCGATATCACCAGCAGGCACATCCGTATCAGGACCGATATGTTTAGCCAATTCTGTTGCGAAAGACTGGCAGAATCTCATGATTTCGTTGTCTGATTTTCCACTTGGGTCAAAGTCAGAACCACCTTTACCACCACCCATTGGAAGTGTAGTCAAGGAATTTTTGAAAGTCTGCTCAAACGCCAAGAATTTAAGGATGCTCAAATTCACAGAAGGGTGAAAACGAATTCCTCCTTTGTATGGCCCGATAGCTGAGTTCATCTGTACTCTGTAGCCTCTGTTTACTTGGATTTGTCCTTTGTCATCTACCCAAGGAACTCTGAAAATAATCGTTCTCTCTGGCTCTGCCATTCTTTCCAAAAGCATTTTGCCTTGGTACTGTTTTTTAGTCGCGATGAAAGGAATTACCGTTGCAGCAACTTCCTTTACTGCCTGAATAAACTCAGTTTCATTTGGGTTTCTTGCTTCAACCCCAGCAACAAATTTTTGAATTTCTTGCTCTACATTGTACTGTTCCATAATAATATGATGTAAAATAATTTATATATTGAGCAAATTTAAGGCTTTTTTTGCCTTAAACCTAATAATATTCACCTAAAAAATCATTCTATATTTACCACGCTTTCTATACTTGGGACATGCTGTTTCACAGTGGTTTCCACGCCTAATTTTATAGTAGAATTACTAATGTGGCAGCCAGAGCAATTCCCTAAAAGCCTGACATACACCTTATTGTCTTTTATTTCTACTAATTCTATATCACCGCCATCATTATTCAAAAACGGTCTGATACTTTCCAATGCTTTTTTTACTTTCGTTTCTATGCTTTCTTCCATAAGGATTTTACTTATTTTTTAGTTGAACAACCTGCCATTGTGGTAATTTTAACAGCCTCTGTCGGAGGGAGATTTTTATTCCTTTCTATAAGGCTTTCTATCATATTTCTTGTAATTTCTGTATAGATTTCTGATATTTTAGTTCCGTCATTCAGAGCAACTGGTTTTCCTGTATCTCCTGCTTCTCTTATTCCTTGTATTAAAGGAATTTCGCCCAAAACAGGAATTCCCAAATCTTTTGCTAAATTTTGGGCTCCTTCTTTCCCAAAGATATAATATTTATTATCTGGAAGTTCTTCTGGAACAAAATACGCCATATTCTCCACAAGCCCTAAAACGGGGATATTGATGCTTTCCATTTGGAACATTGCGATTCCTCTTCTCACATCTGCCAGAGCCACATGCTGAGGCGTGCTTACAATAATCGCTCCTGTAACAGGAAGTTCCTGAACCACAGAAAGATGTATATCTCCCGTGCCAGGAGGAAGGTCTATCAGCAGAAAATCCAGCTCTCCCCAGTCCGTATCACGAATCATCTGATGAAGAGCTTTCCCTGCCATGGGCCCTCGCCAAACTACGGCTTTATTTGCTCCTGAAAAATATCCAATGGACAGCATTTTTATTCCATACTGCTCTATGGGTTTCATTAGGTGTTTTCCTTCGATTTGGATGGAACTTGGTTTATCGCCTTCGGTATCGAACATGGTAGGAATAGATGGCCCATATATATCCGCATCCAGCAGTCCTACTCTGAAGCCCATTTTCGCTAAAGTTACCGCCAAATTAGCAGTCACCGTAGATTTGCCTACACCTCCTTTTCCAGATGCTATAACGATGATGTTTTTTACGCCTTGTATTTCTTTCCCTCGGATACTTGGCTTTGGTTTGGTTTCTGGAGAAGAAATTTTTAGTTTTAATACATATTGATTATCAAATTCCTTAGAAAAGGCCTCTTTTATGGCTGTTTCTAGTCTTTTCTTCTCGTGCATAGCTGGAGAATGGGCGACCATATCTATATAGACATCATTTTCAATGATTTGTAGATTGGTTACCAATTCTTCTATTCCTATTTTTCTAAAAAAATCTTCTACTTTTTTTCTCTTCAACATGATTAAAATATGTTATGACAAATTTAACTATTTTTTTGAATTAAACATTCTATAAAATCGCCTCTATTTCCAAATAAAAAGAGAGATTTCCCAAAAGCGAAACCTCTCCTATTATTATAAATTAAAATATAGTCTTTAGAAATCTACAATGAAGCCATTTCTTGGATCTTTTCATTGGTCAATATTCTTTTTGCAAATCTGAATCTCAAGCCCCAGTATTTTTCATTTAGGGAAGATATTGTAACTCCTTTGGATGTGGATGCATGGATAAATTTGATTTCTCCTTCTGGTGTAATTTCTTGAACGATACCCACATGTGAGATTCTGCTTCCTCTTGTTTGGAAAAATAGTAAATCCCCTTTTTCTAGTTGTTCTCTTTCTACTCTTTCTCCTTCCTGAGCCTGAGCCGAAGAGATTCTAGGAAGATTTATCCCTGTGACAGAGCCATAAACCGAAAGAACAAATGCAGAACAGTCTATCCCGCTTCTAGTCATCCCGCCAAATCTATATGGTGTCCCGATGTAAGTATTTGCTTCGCTAAGAATACCATCTATAGTAGAAGACTTTTTCTTTGCCATTTTTCTTGCAGAAACAGTTTTTTCTTCTGTTTTTTCAATGGCTTTATTTGATTCTAGTTCTTTTTTATACTCTTGAGTCAAAGATGTAAAACGAGACTTTTCTTCTGCTAAAGCTTCTGGTTTATATGCTGATGGAGTAGCCACTACATAATTGGACACACAAGATTGAAGAGAAAACAACAATCCTGCTATAAGACTATAAAATAAAACACTTTTTTTCATCAGTTGGGATATCTTCATAGGGGGTAAACTTTTTGAGTTACTTCTATTTTGAACGGGGCAAAGTTAGAAAAACTCGACAAAAATAAAAATGATTTTTGTCAGTTAGTCCGTTTTTTAACAAAACTTTAAAACTTAAATTTAGTGTTTTCAGGGAATTTAAGGCTTTTTAGGTATCAATATTTTTTTTAAACATCTTATTAACATTTTATTAACAAAAGCCTGCTTCTATAATTTTGATTTTTCTTATCTTTGCAGCTTCAAAATATACATCTTATATAGTAATGAATTTATCAAAAGAAGTAAAAGCGGGACTTATTGCAATTTTTGCGATTGTAAGTTTCATGTTATTTTTTCAGTTTTTGAAAGGGAAAAATGTATTTTCTACAGATAATTTTTTCTTTGTAAAATATGACAATGTAGATGGACTAGAACCATCTAACGCAGTCACTATCAATGGATTAAAAGTCGGCTTAGTAGACCAAATTATTCCTATAACATCTAAAGATGGCAAAATAAGTTTCGTAGTAAGAATTTCTGTAGATGATGAGTATTCTTTCTCTAAAAACTCACCAGTGGAAATCTTCGAACCAAGTTTAATGGGTGGTAAGCAGCTGAAAATCAATTTGGTTTATGATAATAAAATTGCGAAAGACGGCGATACATTAGGAGGAAAATTCCAGCTTTCTGCCATCAATGCTATGGCATCCGAAATGGGACCAAAAGTTTCCAGTGTTCTTACAAAAGTAGATTCTACACTGGCTAGCACAAACAAAATCTTAGACGAGCAGAACAGAAGAGAAATAAAACAACTTTTGGCTAATCTAAACGCCACTGTATCAGCTTTCAAAACTACAGCTGACCAAACCAACAGACTTTTGTCTTCTAATGAACATAAAATAAGCTCTCTACTAGATAACGCAAACCAAACGATGGTTTCTACGAAAAATACAGTAGATAAATTCGGAAAAGTAGCAGATGAAATAGATGCTAAAAAACTTAACCAATCTATCGAAGAACTCAGCAAGACAGCCAATCAACTAAACCAAGTAATCGCTGGAATAAACCGTGGCGAAGGTTCTCTAGGAAAACTAATGAAAGATGAGGAGCTTTACAATAACCTCACTAAAACTTCTAACTCACTCAATGAGCTTATAAGTGATTTAAAACAAAATCCTAAGAAATACATCAACATTTCTGTTTTTGGGAAGAAATAAATAATAATTTTATTTGATAATAAAAAAGCCCTCTTTCAAGGAGGGCTTTTTATTTACATTATTTTTTTATAATTTTTATAGCTTCTTTAGAGTTATTTATTCGTATCAGATAAATGTCAGGTAACAAATTACTTATATTTATTTGATTATTCACAAATTTACCCTCTTTCAGCATTTTTCCATTTTTGTCATACAACTGATAAAAATATTCTTTCCCTGGCTCTCCATCTATCATTAGAATATCAGTTACAGGATTAGGATAAGCCTTTAAGGTTTTCTTCTCTTTAAGCATGTTCTGAACTGTATTTGCAGCTAATGGTTTTGCTGGTTTTGGTACAGTGTATTTAGGTATAGGTAATCTTGGAATAGCTCCTTCTTGCTTACCATCAGCTGTTGTTTTGATTTTTACACATCTACAATTCATAGCGAAATAAGGATCCAAGCTATTTTCAAACACACTCATTGCTCCATTTTTATCTATCACAAGAGCTCGAGGTCTTCCTAACAAAGCATCACCCATGGCACTAGTCCAAACTCCCATATGTCTTTCATTTACTTTGGATGTAATAGCACCACCATAAAGCACATTTCTATAGCCTCTAGCACCAGTAAATGGATAATTTCCTATATAATATCCCCCATCTTCAAAAACATATCCAAGAGATGATTTTATTATTTTCCCATTAAAATATCCTTCTATACTATACCATTCGTTAATATATTTTCCTTTTATTCTATTTCTCTTTCCCCAAGGTGATCTTCCAAAATCTCTATAAGTATTTGTATCTACATGTGAGGCATCCGGAACTCTCCATCCTTCTGGACAAGGGTCAAAAGGAGACTTTCTATCTGCACGACCCCATCTATCAGAAGCAATATTAGCCTCATCTATAAGCCAGTCTGTTCCATTAGTATAAATTGGCATATTTTTATGAGGAGGTGCCTGTTTGCTTGGAATCATAAATACCAAAGGGTTTTTAACAGAATAGCTCAAAACCTTACTTACCTTATCAGATATTTTATCTGTTAATATCACATTATTAGCATAACTATTATATGGCACCACAAACCTACTTTCATAATTGCCTCCATTCAGTTCTGTATAAGATGTCTGCCCAGCAGCATTAGTATTCCCTAAATAAATAGAGTAAGAAGAACCATCAGGATTGATAAAAGAAGGTATAGGATCTTTTCTTCCCCATTGGTACTGCATACCTCCAGATACTTTTATTTTATTTAGTTCTTGAACGGATGGAGAATTTGCATTTACTACAGATGGAAAAGCATCCAATGCTCCTAGATTTCTATCCATAAACTCAGAGTCTATTACATGATCATTTGGAGCATAATTTATATAGTTATATGCTGCTGTATTATCTTGAGCAGTAACATATCTCACCGTTTCTACCTCAGAATCTGTTACCCAAATATGCCAAGACCAATACACAGGATTGGCAATACTTCCATTGTGTAGAGTAACTACGGCATTCCCACTTTGATTAGGTGTTATTTTTACATTAATAAATGTATTATTTATCTCCGCTAAATTAGCTGGATTGGTTTTTGAAATAGAAACATGCTTAATAAGATCTTTGTTAGTAGTCCAATGTACATTAACTCTCAAATCATTATAGTTAGTATTTTTTAATATTTGTTTATTATCCAAATGCTCACTATGCACAGAAAACGCCTTGTTAATTGGTATTTTAATGATAGATTCTACAGGTTTTTTAACTATTTGATAGGAATTAGGATTTTCAAGTCCATCAGTGAATGTAGGATATGCCACTTCATCTCTAAAATACTCTGTAGGGAAGTCATATTCATTTACCACATACAGAGGGTCTTTTATACAGCGTACCCCCATAGCATCGGAAGAATATCTCCACCAATACATAGGATTATATACATAGCGTCCTATAACTGATGGCATTTTTGGATCTGGAATATCTTGTTTTTGATTGAGATCTGGAATTGTTCTAAAAGATATTGGTTTTGTTGTTAGTATAGAAGATAGATCCCATCTTCCCATTGTAGCAGTCCAAAGATAGGTCTCATGCATGTCTGAATATTCTCCTTTATGTTCAAACCTTGACAGCATCCCTGTACCAGGAAACACCCCTATATTTTGTCCATTAACAGAAGATAAATCTGCCCCCATATCAGAATACATTTTTATCCCTTTCAGAAAATCATCCATATCATCATTGGTTGGTTTGATGGTATATACTTCACCTTTATTATGTTTGAATGTTTTAGGACCAAAAGGACTAAGTATCAGAGGAATATCTTGCTCCAGTTGTTTATTTGGAACCTGCGCTTGGGCCGGATCTTGCATGTTCAATCCAAATGTAGTATTTGCTGTCAACATTGAAGGGACTCTCCAGCCATTAGGACATGGATCATATGAAGATTTATCTCGATAAGGGCTCACTATTTTTTCAAGATTCTCCTCGTTTGGACCAATGTATTTACCTTGTGAATCATTGAATGCACCCCACGGATTAGAGACTCCACCTTGAGAATTATCTGACCAAAGATTTACTTTTGCTATTGACCGTTTATCCTTAATGAAAGAAGGGGTTCCAAACCAATTGACAGGTAAATCAGTGTTTCCATTATAATATGCTTGCTTATCAGAGTTATCATAATTTACATAAATAAGACTCATAGGATTACGAATAGAACGCTTGATATTCTCTTTTAATTCTGCATCAGAAAAAGAAACATACTTTACCATATTTCTTTCCAGACTTTTAGTTACATTATTGTTATGTGAGTTTATATTCCCTACTCTTCCTACTGTACCAGAAACTTCATAAAAATCCCATCCTCTAGTTACTAAAGGTGGAATAGGGTCTTTTCTTCCCCATTGGTATAGCAGCCCATTATTTCTATTCCACCCTTCCTCTGTAAGGCTGCTAGAAACAGCACCCAAGTTACGATCCATCCAGCCCCATTCCGCTTTAGGTATAAGTTCTTGTACACCGTTATTTCTAAGTCTTTTGGTTTTATCATAAGCCATATAGCTAGTTCCTTTGCTAGGATCGTCTGTAACCCATACATGCCATGACCAGTATATTTCACCATTAACTTTATATACTATTAGTGCATTTCCTTCTTTAGCTTTATTAATTGGCACTTTTATTTTTGCGGACTCTCCTGAACCTATAATCTCCAGTTGATAATTAGGCTTTGTTCTTATCAATCCATGTACATCTTCCCAATAAACCTCTGCTACGGCCTGCCCATTAGGCACCGTTCCTCCTTCAATGTGAAGTCCATTTTTCCACATTTCATAAGCTTTTTTCACAGGGATAAATAATCCACTATTTGAACTTTTATGGTCAAAGATGTAACTATTAGGAGCTTTAGTGTAGTCCAGCCCTGCCACTTTTATGTAATTGTCTATGCTTAAACTAGATACAAGTTGTTTGCCATAATCTACAAACAATTCCACATTGTGATACCCCACACTTTTGAATTTAATGAGTGGATTTTTTTGTTTATCTGTTACATGAGTTCCTGCATCTGTAAATGTCCAACTTTGACTAACTGGAATTCCTGCTGAAATATTAGAAAACTGTACATTTGTTCCAAAATTAACTGTGGTTGCATTTGCTTTAAAATCAACTGGGGGAGATAAAACAGCCTTTATTCCTACCCTTAATCCCACTTTTGCATTTACATCTATTGATTGTTTATCAAAAACTAAGTCAGTAGAAACTTTGATTTTAATATAATACTTCCCTTTTTCAAGTTTATGAGTTACCTCTGGGTTCTTTGAATTAAACCATCCTATAACATCTGAATTTGTTTGAGAAATCTCTGTTTCTGTTTCTGTTCCATTTGGATTCTTCTTAACCAAATAAACCCAATTCTTCTTAAAAGCAAGTGCTTTAAGACTAAGCAAACCATCTGTTACTATTTCAAAATCTTTACTTACATAATAGTGATCCCCTCTTTCTCTACTATCTGAAGTAATCCATCTTGTCACTGACGATTTTCCTTCTAGTGACGCAGAAGCCCAAGTGTTATATTGTGGACTAGTTGTAACATATGGTTTTCTAGTATAAGGAACTGCTTTTACCCCTTTAGAGGATATGTATGTCCAGTCTGGATCTTTTTCTCCATTTTCAGACATCAGAGTTCCATCTTCTTTAGTTCCTGTTCTCAGATCTATTTCCTTTGCTCCTGCAACTGTATAATAGGACACTTCTAATGTTCTCACAGATGTAGAGGTAATGCCTTTAGCATCTGTAACTTTTAATTTTACACTATATTTTCCTGATGAGGAATAAGATACCTTAGGGTTTTTCTCTGTGGATACAGCTGGTACCCCTCCCTGAAATTCCCACTGATAAGATCTAGGAGTCCCTATACTCTTATCTACAAAAGCAACTGAATTAGCACCATTAGATGCTACATCAAACTTGGACACAAGACTCTGTCCATAACTGTTGAAAATGACAAAGAAATTCAACAACAATAAAAGTTTTCTCATAAGTAAAATTTTTGTATTTCATTCTTCGAAGTTACTAAATTACAAGCAATTACAATCTATTAAAACAATGATATTTATCAGGTTTAAAATTAATAGTAAAGCAGCCTTTTAGGCTGCTTTACTATTAATTTTTGTTTTATTTTTTACTTATAATCATACACCAAACTATGTGAATTATACAATTGATACATTTTATCCATATACTCTTTGTGTTTTTCTTCTATAAACCAAAATACATGCAGTCTCTTATAACCAAATGATTTCAATATATCAGTAACTTTTTGCTGATTGTATTCCCACAATTCCAACATTAAAATCGGTTTTTTTTCTTTAATGAATTCCAACATTCCCATAAGTGCATTTTCCTCATTCCCTTCTATATCTATTTTTACAAAGCATAATTCATCAAAATCTTTATAGTCAATAAAACTATCAAATGAAACTATTTCTATATCTTCCTTATTTTTCTTATCCTCATTCATAACTAATGAAGACTCAGCTGTTTCCTCAGAATTATAGTATATAGTAAGTGTCTCATTTTTAATACCTAAACCTAAATTATAGACTTTAGCATTTTCAGAACATTGGTTTTCTTCCAGATTTTTTAGAATCATTTGGTAGCTTGATTTCATAGGCTCAAAGGTAATTACTTTCCATCCATTTTTAGCCATCAAAACAGTATATCTTCCTATATGCCCTCCCACATCGACAAAAGTCCCTTTCTTATCCTTTAATACATCCAAAAGGAAATAAGGAATATCAGGTTCATAGGATTCTAAACACGGCCAAAAATCTATTGTATTTGCTCTTGTATTAAGCACTATATTTCTTAACTTAAATTTTGCTGCAGGAAATGCTATCGGATTCTTCATCCCTATTCCCTTAAAAATATAATGAGAAAAAAACGATATAAAAAACCTAAACTTCCCTTCTAAAATTTGATTACTAATACTCCTCAATGAATTCTTAAAAATTTGTAGTTTTTTCATAATATAGATAATTGTTTTAAATATTTACTAACAAACTAGGCTTTCCCTCAATATTATTTTGATTACTTTCAAATGTTTTTTATGAGTTTCGGGGGTTGCCTAGTCTATACCAAATAGATATTGGGTGCAAATTACTCATATTTATTTGTTTATTCAAGAAATTATCTTTTTTATTTTTTTGAACTTTATTATTTTACCTCTTTTACAAGTTTATATCAATTAAGAAAATTTACATTATGAATAAAAAAAGAATTACTAAATTTGCCTCCCAAGTTATAATACTTTAATTGTGAAAACAGAAACTCCCAATGGCGCAGAAACCAAAAACCCTAGGATAATGATTTATCCATCTTCTCGTGTTCTAAAATCAGAGGAAATACAGGCCATTTCAGAAAGAATAAATGATTTTTTATCAGACTGGACTACGCACGGCGAACCGCTTTCGGCATCATTTAAAATGGAAAGAAATCAGTTTCTCATCATCTTCATCGATGAAGAAAACGCAAAAGTTGGTGGATGCTCGGTAGATTCACTTACGAGTATGATAAGGGATATCGACACGGAATTTGGATTGGATTTTTTGAACAGAATGAAAGTTTCTTATATAGAAAAAGGAGAAACTAAAACCATAAATCTCCTTGATTTCAAAAAAGGAATAAAAAATGGTTCTATCTCACAGAATATAGAAGTTTTTGATTTTTCCAAAGAAACATACAATGACTATTTATCTGGCTTCCTGCTGCCATTAGAAAAAAGCTGGGCTAAAATTTATTTATGAAAAATATAGTTTTTATCATCGGTTTTTTATTCGTTTCCTGCTCCCAAAGCGCGCAGGTCTACACTCCTGTAGAAGGAATGTCTAATGAAGAAATGGGCGTTTCCAAAAACAGGGCAAAACAGCTGAACACCATGGAAAGAGAACAAATCCAAGAATGGATTTCCAAACAGAAAGAAAAATTCTATCCTACCCAGCTCAACTACTGGAGCAGTATAGAAAATATGGAACAAAGAAAGAAAAAACAAGACGGAGAACAGGTTTCATTCCAATATGAATTGTATGATTTTGATTTACAAAAATTCTACGAAAAACCTAAGGTTCATAAAAACGCTCCTCTCGGAAAATTTGAGGAACTAGATGCCATAGAAGATGCCGTTCGGTACCTAAATCCTGATGAAGAAGTCACTCTTCTCGTTCCTTCCGTTCTGGCGTATGGGACTTATGGAGATGGCGACCAAATCCCTTACGACATGCCTCTAATCATTAAACTAAAACTTATAAAATAATTTTAATATTATGAAAAAAATCTTATTCTTATTGATTTCTGCTCTAATTTTAACAAACTGTAAACCTATTTATAAAAAAATGAATATAGACAAAGCATTTTACGAACAACTTCCTGACGGGGTCTATGCAAAAATGGAAACCTCAAAAGGAGACATGATTATCCAGTTCTTCGACAAGGAAGCTCCCGTTACGGTGGCTAACTTCGTAGGACTAGCACAAGGAACTATAGAAAACAAGGCGAAAGGAAAAGGGCAGCCTTACTACGATGGAATCATCTTCCACAGAGTGATTAAAGACTTTATGATCCAAGGTGGAGACCCTACAGGAACAGGAATGGGCGACCCTGGATACAAATTTGATGATGAAAAAAATGATTTAAGACACGAAGGGAAAGGTTTCCTTTCTATGGCAAACTCTGGCCCTAATACAAACGGTTCTCAGTTCTTCATCACAGAAGTGGCTACACCTTGGCTAGATGGAAGACACACTATTTTCGGGAAAGTAATCAGCGGTCTAGAAACTATCGATGCTATCGCAACGGTAGAAAAAGGAGCTCAGGACAAACCGAAAGAAGATGTCGTAATCAAAAAAGTAGAAATCTTCACAAAAGGTGACAGCTACAAATCTTATGATGCCGCAAAAATCTTCAACGAAGGTAAAAATAAAATCCAAGAAAAAAACAGACAAGAGCAAGAGAAAAAATTCACTTCTCTAAAAGAAGGAATGCAGCAGACTCCATCTGGTTTGTTCTATAAAATAACAAAACAAGGAAACGGAAAACAGCCACAAAAAGGAGATGTAGTTTCTGTTCACTACGCAGGAAGACTCGTAAATGGACAGGAGTTTGACAACTCTTTCAGAAGAGGAGAACCGATAGAAATTCCTATTGGCGTTGGTCAAGTGATTAAAGGTTGGGACGAAGGAATTATGCTTCTAAAAGAGGGCGATGCAGCTACTCTTCTTATCCCTTCTGAACTAGGCTATGGAGCAAGAGGCGCTGGCGGAGTGATTCCTCCTAACGCTTGGCTGATTTTTGATGTAGAATTAGTAAAAGTAAAATAGATTGATAAAGAGCTCCTAAATTAGGAGTTCTTTTTTTATTTTTGTCAAAATTCTTGATAATCTCATCAAAATGACAATACAAAACCTAATAAAAGAACTTAACCAAATCATTCCTTTCCAACAGGCGGAAGACTTTGATAATGTTGGACTTCTCTGCGGAAATCCAGAGCGGGAAATCACAGGCGTTTTAATCTGCCACGATGCCTTGGAAAGCGTCGTAGAGGAAGCTGTACAAAAAAACGCAAATGTGATTTTAACCTTTCATCCGATTATTTTTTCAGGATTAAAGTCCATCACTGGCAAAAATTATGTAGAAAAAGCTGTCCTGAAAGCGATAGAAAACAAAATCACCATCATCGCCCTTCACACTGCACTGGACAATCATTATTTCGGTGTGAATCACAGAATTTGCAAAGAATTAGGTTTAGAGCAGCTTAAAATTTTAATTCCCAAAAAAGAAAATCTTTTACAGCTAATCACTTATGTTCCTGTGGATTATGCCGAGCAGGTCAAAAAGGCTCTATTTGAGGCTGGAGCAGGGAACATCGGTTTTTATGATGAATGCAGTTTCAGCATCGGTGGAGAGGGAACTTTCCGCCCGATAGACGGTTCTAATCCGTTTTTAGGCAAAAAAGGAACAACTGAAAAAGTCAATGAAATTCAGCTTTCTGTGATTTTTGAAAAATTCAAAAAAAATCAGATTATTTCCGCCATGAAATTCGCTCATCCTTACGAGGAAGTTGCCTACCAAATCTATGCGATAGAAAACGAAAACCAATATTCTGGTTTGGGAATGTTTGGCGAATTGCCCGAGGAAATGGAGGAAAAAGAATTCCTAAATTTTGTGAAAGAAAAATTTGATTTAAAAATCATCCGTCACAGCAGTTTTACTGGCAAAAAGATAAAAAAAGTGGCTGTTTTAGGCGGCAGCGGAGCCAGTGGAATAAAAAACGCCCTGCAAAACCATTGCGATGTCTACCTGACCGCAGATATGAAATATCACGATTTTTTCACGGCTGAAAATAGAATTTTACTGTGTGATATCGGGCATTTTGAATCGGAACAATTTGTAGTTCAACAATTATATGAAATTTTATCAGAAAAATTCACTACATTTGCAGTTTCAAAATCAAGCATTAATACCAACCCTGTAAATTATTTCTTATAAGTTATGGCTAAGAAAAATATAGAAATCTCTATTGAAGAAAAACTAAGAACTCTTTATGACCTGCAATATATCGATTCTAGATTAGATGAAATCCGCAGTACCAGAGGCGAACTGCCGATAGAAGTGGAGGATTTGGAAAACGAAATCGAAGGTCTTAATAAAAGAATTTCGAAGTTAGAAACAGAAATTGAAGATTTCAACAAGGAAATCAGCACTAAAAAAGAGGTGATCAATCATTCTCAAACTTTGATTGAAAAATATAAAACTCAGCAGGATAATGTAAAAAACAATAAAGAATTTGAAGCATTATCAAAAGAAATGGAGTTTCAGGAATTAGAAATCCAGCTGGCTGAGAAAAAAATAAGAGAATTCGAAGCTAAAATCTCACAAAAAAATGAGGTTCTTTCTCAAAACAAAGAAAAAATAGAAGAGCTGGAATCTCACCTAAACTTCAAAAAATCTGAGCTAAACTCACTAATCACAGAAACTCAAAAAGAGGAAGAATTTTTAGTGAAAAAATCTGAAGAATTCGCAGCCCTAATCGACGAAAGACTGCTTTCTTCTTATAAAAGAATCAGAAACAACTCTGCTAACGGGCTTGCTGTAGTAGGTATAGAAAGAGGCGCGCCGAAAGGTTCTTACTTCACGATTCCTGCTCAGAAATTAGTAGAAATAGCACAGAGAAAGAAAATCATCATCGATGAACACAGTGGAAAAATCCTAGTAGATGATGAACTCGTAAGCGAGGAAAATGCTAAAATGGAAGAAATCATCAGATTCTAAATAAAAAAACCGAGAAATTCTCTCGGTTTTTTTGTTTTTTAACTTACCAAAAGGCTGCAGCCTCTGATATCCGAATGATCTATTCTTCCCAGAACTTGAAATTTTCCATTATAGATTTTCCCTAAATCTTGTGTCGCAATAAAACTACACGAATGTTTATTCGCCAAGTCTATAATATTGATAGCCCCAGTCCTGCCCTCTTCCATATAGGAAAACGGATCTTCTGTATTACGAACCAAAATACGCATCCATGCTGGGCACAGATACTCATTATTCCCCAGAGAATACGCCTGCGAAAGAAGCTCCGTCATAGAATATTCGGAGTAGATTTTTTCGGTTTGGAAGCTGGTTTTCAATATTTCCAAAAGCTCATCTTTGGTCATTTCTTCTTTTCTGCCTTTCATTCCGCCCGTTTCTATGATAATTAGGTCTGGATTTTTAGCCAAATCAAAACCTTCGTTTTCCTCACAGAAATCTGCAAAATCCAACAACGCAAAACTAACCCCAAAGAGTATGATTTTCTTATTATTCAGCTTTTTGAGAAGGTCAAGAAGTTCCTTGTGATTATACAAGAAATAGCCGTTTTCCTGATGCCCAGATTTTTTCATCAAGAAATCCACCATATAGATTAGCGATGAATTTTGGCGTTCTAAATAACTTGGCAACAATCCTAAAAATACAAAATCCTCTGGCTTCCCAATAAACTGCTCAAAACTCTTGTAAATACTCTCTTCATACAAACCAAAATCTGCTATCCAATGTTTAGAAAGTGTCTGAATATTAGTTGTTCCAGATGACTGGAAATAGTTTTCCTTTTCTTTATTTTTATCTAAAATAGTGTGGTTTTTAAACATTTCTATCGGCAGAAAAGGAATCTCAGAAATCTGAGTGATTTGGTCTGGATTGATATTTAAGAAATCTACAAATTTTCTATAAACCTCCACATTTTCATACTGATATCGAAAAGTTTTCAAACATTTTTCCCTAAAATCCTGCTCCGTTTTTATATCAAAAATTCCTTTCATTTGTCCATTTATTTATATTCCAGCAAGTCAAATTTCTGCCCGTCAAAAACACCATAAGTGAAATAAGAAATCCAGTCACCAAGGTTGATGTAGAGCGATCCTGTTTTATCCAAATCCAAAACCATCGGCAGGTGGCGATGCCCAAAAACGAAATAATCTATCTTTTCTGTTTTCAGTTTTTCTTTTGCGTAAAGAATCAGAAATTCCTTGTCTTCGCCCAAAAACTGCTTGTCTTCCTCACCAGAAATCAGTTTGTTTTTCGTGGAAAGATATATCGCCAGCCTCATCGCGATATCAGGGTGAAGCCACTTGAAAAGCCAGCGAGAGACAGGATTGGTAAAAACTTTTTTCATTCTTTTGTATCCTTTGTCCCCTGGGCCTAGGCCATCTCCGTGAGCGAGGAGAAATTTTTTCCCATCAATCTCAAAATATTGTTTCTCAAAAAAAACAGGAATTCCCAACTCTTTTTGGAAATAATCCTTCATCCACAAATCATGGTTTCCCACGAAAAAATAAATATCTATTCCGCTGTCTTTCAGCTCTGCTATTTTTCCTAAAACACGCACAAAACCTTTGGGAACTACATAGCCCCACTCGTGCCAAAAATCAAATAAATCTCCCATCAGGAAAAGCACCTGACAGTCATGCTTTATCTCATCCAGCCACTTCACGAAACGCTCCTCACGAGGTTTGCTCTCGGCAGGCGTAGGCGCCCCGAAATGCTGGTCTGATGCGAAATAAATTTTCTTTCCTTCTTGGAGTTCTATTTTCATTTTGTTTAATTATTCATTGTCCTCCGCAAACCATTCTCCGTAGGAGTTTTCGGTTTCGTGGAGTTTTAGATATACGAGCTGCACTTGGCTCGGCAGTCTTTTTTTGATTTTATCAGCGATTTCGTAGAGCATATTTTCGCAAGTGGGCTGATAATCACAGTAGATGACTTTATGTCCTTTCTGCTCCAATTCTTTCCCTAAATCCTTATGAGGAGAGAGCGCATTCACCATCAGTCCGTGGTCCCATTCATCCACGATTTCTTCTTTCACAATGGCTTTAAGGTCGCCAAAGTCAAGCACCATTCCGTTCTTTTCGTTATTGATATCATCTATCGGTTTCCCCTTTATAGTCACAAAAAGTTTGTAAGAATGCCCGTGTATATTCTTGCATTTTCCATCATATCCATAGAGGACATGAGCAGTCTCAAAAGTAAAAATTTTAGTTACCCTAATCATAGGGCAAAGATAGTGATAATGATTTAAAACAAAACCCTGTTCATATTATGTATTTTTAACTAATTTATTTTTCTATATTTGCGCATATTTTAACTTTTATCTATGGAACTATTATCATTATCAATGCCAGATTTCGCGGATCCGCAGATTTGGATTAGTTTATTAACATTGACATTCTTGGAAGTGGTTTTGGGAGTGGATAACATTATTTTCGTTTCCATTTTATCGAATAAACTTCCTGCTCAGCAGCAAAACAGAACCAGAAATATCGGACTGTTCTTTGCGATGATTTTCCGTATTGGATTATTATTGACCATCAGCTGGTTAATCGGGCTGAGTGACCCTGTTCTTACATTGGATTGGTTCAATGACCCACAAAACCCAGGCAATGCATTGGCTTTAAGCTGGAAAGACATCATTCTACTCTGTGGAGGGCTTTTCCTTATCGTGAAAAGTACGATGGAAATCCACCACAAAATGCAAGGTGATGAACACGAAGAATCTAATACATCCAAAGCCTCTGCAGCGATTACAATGGTTATCGTGCAGATTATCTTAGTGGATATGGTGTTCTCATTAGACTCTATCCTTACGGCGGTGGGACTTGTTGATAATGTGGCAATTATGATTGCAGCTGTGATTATCTCTATGACGATAATGATGCTCTTCGCTGGAAAGGTAAGCAGCATTATAAACGCTCATCCGAGTTTGCAGATGCTGGCGCTTTCTTTCTTGGTTGTAATCGGTGTATTACTCGTTGCGGAAGGTATCCACCAGCACATTAGCAAAAATATTATTTATTCTTGCTTAGCATTCAGTTTAACAGTAGAGTTTTTAAATATCAAACTTCGTTCAAAACAAGAAAAACAAAAAAAAGCGGAATAATTTCCGCTTTTATTCTTATTTATAAAAAATGGCCGCATACAAATATCCTATTACTTTAGAAACCGCGCTCAAGGAAGTAACCGAGGAGCGTTTTTGCAAAGGACATCATTACAAAGATGTCGCCCTGACCGATGAGATGGTCGCACAGATCGTACAAGTAAAGTCGTTGGTCAATATGGGATTTATCAATACCGCAATTACCGATGAAGCCCTCCAATACTTAGCGACTTTACCCAAACTAAAACTCCTTTTCTTAGAGGACAACAAACAAGTTACAGGCGAAGGCTTTAAGTACTTTGCCGACAAACCTATTGACCATATCTCGCT
>CAUQMH010000012.1:0-29108 GCA_963519075.1 uncultured Flavobacteriaceae bacterium | reverse complement strand
CCATAGAATACAATAAATAACACAAAAACTCCCTAAAAAAGGGAGTTTTCTCTTTTTGTTTTAAAGATATTTTCTTATTTTCGTATAGTTAATTTTAAAATCGATATAAAATGAAAAAACTTTTATTTTCGGCTCTTATGGGAGCGATGATTATTTCGTGCAGCAGGGATAATGACAACACTAATCCTACAACGCCTCAGACACCTGCAACTAGTGAAACAGGAATTCTGCCTGTAAAATTTACATCTTCTAATGGGAAGATAGCAACCATGACTTATAATGGAAATAAGTTGGCAAAAATAATTGATGATGGGACTATTTGGAATGTTACTTATAATGGAAACCTAATAAAATCTATTAAAAGTGATGGAAACCTTTATGAGTTTAATTACGACTCTAATGGTAATCTTATCTCTGAAAAACTTATAATTTATTATAATGATAATACTACTAAAAGTGAAGAAATTGAATTCACATATAATCTAAATGGTTCTAATATAACTGGACAAAAAATAAATAAATTATATCTTACAAACGGAATCCTAAATGAGACAAAAACCAGCACTATTGATTATACTTTGGATGCACAAAAAAGACCTTTAACCACTAAAACAGAGTATAAAAGATATTCTCCTGCAAATGTTCTCACTTTTGAAACAAAAATGCTCAGTACTTATCAATATGCTAACTATAATAATATAGTGAAAAATATTGTAGGTTTTGATAAATTAGTTTATTCTGATTTTATATTAGATGATGAGCTTCCTTTTGATATTATTTCTTACCTAAAGGAGGAAGCAACCAATACCAACTATTCAAGTGGCATTCCTTCTCCTGCTCCTAGCGGATTTGTACATGAATTAAAATATAAACACACCGTAAACTCCAATAACTATCCTATCAAAAAGGAAAATTTTGAGAAAAATTCTACTACAGGACAATATGAAGATACCAATCATCATTACACCATAGAATACAACAAATAACATAAAAACTCCCTAATAAAGGGAGTTTTTTTATTGCTGTTATTCTACTATTTTAAAATCTAATTGTTTCTGGATGAGGTTGGCTTTTACTACTTGGATTTTTATCTCATCACCGAGGCGGTAGGTCTTGCCTGACTTGGTGCCAACAATAGAATGCGCCTTCGGATCATGGAAGTAGGAATCATCCATCAGGTCTCTCAGTTTTATCATGCCTTCGGCGCCGTTTTCAGGGATTTCTACCCAGAAGCCATAGTCTGCCACGCCCGAGATTACCCCCGTGAAATCCTGCCCTACTTTGTCTTCCATGAATTTCACCTGCATGTATTTTATGGAGTCCCGCTCTGCATTGGCAGCCAGTCTTTCCCTATCGCTGCAGTGTTTGCAGTATTCTTCGTATTCCTCTCTGTTTGGTGATTTTCCGCCATCTAAATAATGCTGGAGCAGCCTATGCGCCATCAGGTCTGGATAACGGCGAATAGGCGAAGTAAAATGCGAATAATATGGGAATGCGAGTCCGTAATGTCCTATATTTTCGGTAGAATAGACCGCCTTGCTCATACTTCTCATCGCCAAAGTTTCCACCATGTTTTCTTCGCCTTTTCCTGCCACATCTTTTAGGAGTTTGTTCATACTTTCGGCTATTTTTTGAGAATTGGAAATATTCATTTTGTAGCCGAGTGTCTGCACGAAATCCCTCAGCGCTTCCAGTTTCGCTGGGTCTGGGTCATCGTGGATACGATAAATAAAGGTATTATGTGTCGGTTCGCCCTTTCTGGAAAGAGATACATACTCGGAAACTTTTCTGTTTGCCAGCAGCATAAACTCCTCTATCAGGTGGTTAGAATCTTTACTGATTTTAAAATAAACCCCGATAGGATTATTGTTTTCATCAAGGTTAAATCTCACCTCACTGCGGTCAAAGGCGATAGCCCCTTTCTTTAATCTCTCTTTTCTAAGAATCTTCGCCAAATGGTCTAATGCCAAAATTTCCTCAGCCAAATCTCCTTTTCCTGTTTCTATACGCTCTTGGGCTTCTTCGTAGGAAAATCTTCTATCAGAGTGGATGACTGTACGCCCAAACCACTGCTTCACTATCTCTGCCCTGTCATTCATCTCAAACACCGCCGAGAAAGCGTATCTATCCACATTTGGCTTTAGCGAACAGAGGTCATTACTGAGAATCTCTGGGAGCATGGGAACTACCCTGTCCACGAGATAAACGGAAGTCGCACGGCTGTATGCTTCCTCATCTAGGAGCGTTCCAGGCTGCACATAGTGGGATACATCGGCAATGTGTACGCCTATTTCCCAATTTCCGCTGTCTAATTTTTTGAGCGATAGTGCATCATCAAAATCCTTGGCGTCTTTCGGGTCTATGGTGAATGTAAGTGTCCCCCGCATGTCTCTTCTTTTTTTCAGCTCTTCGGGAGTGATTTCTCGGCTGATTTTATTCGCGAAATCCTCTACTTCCTCAGGGAAATGGTAGGGAAGTTCATATTCGGCGAGGATAGAATGTATTTCCGTTTCGTGTTCGCCTGGTTTTCCTAATACTTTGATGATTTCGCCTTCTGGGTTTTTGGAATTAATGTCCCATTGGAGCATTTTCACGACTACTTTATCCCCATCTTTGGCTCCATGGATTTTAGATTTTGGAATGAAAATATCGGTATTGATAACCTTTTTATCACAAACCACAAACCCAAAATCCTTATATTTCACATACTCAAATGTCCCCACGAAAGAGTCTTTGGCTCTCTCCAAGACCTCTAATACAGAGCCTTCCAGCTTTCGCCCTTTGAAGTTGTAAGTAATTATCAAGACCTTATCGCCCTGCAAAGCATCTTTTACATTTTTCTGATGGATAAAGATATCTTCGTCTAATCCCTCCACGCTTACATAGGCATTTCCATTAAGCGCAAAGTCTATCGTCCCTGTCAGGGTATCCTTTATTTGGAGGTTTATCATATACTTGCCCTTTTCCACTTCTTTTATTTTATCTTGGGCTCTCAGTTTGTGCAGAGTCTGGATAACCAGCTCTCTCTGGCGTGGATTTTTGTAGTCTATTCCATCTGCTATCTGTTTGTAATTGTATATTTTTGAATTTTTCTTATTCATAAATCGGAGAATGAGTCTTCCGATACTCTCCAATTTGTATTGTTGTTTTTGTGATTTATTTTTTTTCTTCATAAATGTTTTTTCTTAAAAATTTTGTTCTTCAAATATAACATTATTTATGCTTTTTTAACCAAAAATCCCCCTTCACTTTTTATAAAAAGGGGGATTGAATTACAAAAAACAAAAATCGTTATTTTCCTATGGTTTTATTTTATCCACTCTCAGCTGGTGTCTACCTCCTTCAAATTCTGCGGTAAGGAATGCTTTTGCAATTTCCAAAGCCTCTTCATTGCTCACGAATCTTGCTGGAATTGCTACCATATTAGCATCATTGTGCTGTCTTGTCAAAGCTGCAACTTCTGGGTTCCAAGCCAGTCCAGCTCGAATACCTTCATGTTTATTGGCTGCCAGCTGCATACCATTTCCTGTTCCGCATATTAAAATTCCCAAAACACAGTCTCCCTTTTCGATAGAAGTAGCGGCAGGATGAGCAAAATCTGGATAATCTACACTTTCCTTGAAAAATGTCCCAAAATCCACCATGTTATAGTCTGCTTTTAGTTTTCTTTTTAGAAAATCTTTCATTTCGTGACCTGCGTGGTCAGATGCTATTGCTATGTTTATCATATCTATTCTATTTTTCTTTTTGCAAAAATATTATTTTAGCAAGGTTTGAGACAAATTATTTTTTATGATTTTTGTAATGTTTCAGCCCGCATTCTAAGAATTTCTTGAAATCTTCTTTGTCCATGTATCCAGAAACAGGCGTGTTAATTACCTTATTATCAGGCATTACCAGAACATAGTGTGGCTGGGAATTGTTCTCAAAATTTATCTGCTGAAACATACTCCATCTGTCGCCTATTGTTTTTATCTTCTTCATCTGCCCATTTCCCATGTCTATTTTCATCTGCTGGTCTTGTGGAAGTTCATCTTTATCATCTATATAAAGAGAAGCCAAAACCACCTCGTTCTGAAGAATCGGTAAAATATCTGGCTGTGACCAAACGAATTCCTCCATTTTTCGGCAGTTTTCGCAGCCGTGCCCAGTGAAGTCTATCAGGATAGGTTTGTTTTCTTTTTTTGCTAATTCTACCGCTTCGAAATAGTCATGAATAGGGTGTATTCCCAAAATCCCATCTTTTTCATTATGAAAATAGCTTACATTAAGTGGCGGCAAAATTCCGCTCAGCATAGAAAGTTTCGGTCTGTCACTCGGTATTAATCCTTGAACTAAATACACCAAAAAGCCTATTCCAGCCGCTCCAAATAATTTTCTCGTAAGTGAAATTTTTGGCTTTTTATCATCATGTGGAAATCTTATCAATCCAAATAAATACAATACCAAACCAATGGTAAGAACCGCCCAAATGGCGATGAATAGCTCTCGTTTTAGAAATGCTGTTTTCGCTACCAAATCAGCTTTGGAAAGGAATTTAAGCGCCAATCCCAATTCTATGAAGCCCAGCACTACTTTCAGCGTATTCATCCAGCCTCCTGACTTCGGCAAAGACTGTAATGCCTGTGGAAACAGCGCCAACAATCCGAAAACAATCGCCCAAGCAAAACCAAAACCTGCCAAAGCAAAAGTCAGCAGCATAGGCACATTAGAAGAACCTGTAACTGCACTCCCCAGCAATGACCCCAGAATAGGCCCCGTACATGAAAACGAAACTATCACCAAGGTAAGTGCCATGAAGAATATTCCTACGATTCCTCCCGCTTCTTCTGCCTTTGAAGATTTATTAGCAATGGAACTTGGCAACGCTATATCATAATATCCGAAAAAGCTTCCTGCAAAGAAAACAAACACGATAAAAAATGCCAAATTAAGCCATACACTGGTAGATATTTCATTAAAAATATTTCCAGCAACGCCGCTTATCAGGTGAAATGGCAAACTAAGCAAAGTAAAAATCAACAGAATGAAGAAACCATAGAGAACGGCATCTCTTCTGCCCTTCGCTTTGTCTTTTGCTCCTTTGGTAAAGAAAGAAACCGTCAAAGGCACCATAGGGAAAACGCATGGCGTAAGCAAAGCAATAATCCCTCCTACAAAGCCTAAAAATAGATAAGTCCAATAGCTCTCATCTGTATTCGCAGTCTGCTCTGTACCACACTGAACAAGAGGATTTTTATAATCCAGCCCTTGTATTTTTAGGTTTTTCGTGTCTAACTTTTGGTTTTCAGCCAATGTCTGCGAAACCTGTGTTTCATCTGTGGATGCATCTTTCGGAGTTTCAGAATTTTCTTTCTTATCTAAAATTTCTTCGTCCTTTATGTCACTTCCCTCTATCTTTATTTGATGCTGAAGCTCTATAGTATTGGGAGCAAGACAAACTCTGTCATCGCAGGTTTGATAAGTGATTTCTGCTGAAACATTGGTAGATTTTTTAGCATCTTTTAGTTTGAATTTTTGTTTAAAAGACACTGTATTAGAATAATAGACTATTCTAGCACCAAATGCCTCCGAAAACTCATCTATTTTTTTTCCTACCTCAGTTACCTTTCCTATGGGTTCTATATTTTTCCCAAGAAGTTTCATCTCTGTGGGAATACCGCTGTCCTCTGGAATATCTTTAGAATAGATATGCCATCCGTTTTCTAGTTTTGCTATGAGGATGGCTTCGTATTCATTTTCGCCTAATTTATTGACTTCTAGTTTAAATTTTACTGGGTCTTTTATCTGAGCATAAACTCCCGTAATGATAACACTAAAAAGAACAATTAAAAACTTTTTTATGTTCTGCATTTTATATTATTTGTTTTAATATTTTCTATTCAAAATCTTGTAATTCCACGAGCTTTTTATAAGCTCCGTTTTTGTCTATAAGCTCTTTGTGAGTTCCCTGTTCTAGTATCATTCCTCGTTCCATCACTACTATCCAGTCTGCTTTTTGGATTGTAGAAAGACGGTGGGCGATAACCAGAGAGGTTCTGTTCTCCATCATTTTTTCTAATGCTTCCTGCACGAATCTCTCGCTCTCAGTATCCAGCGCGGAAGTTGCCTCGTCTAGAATCATAATCGGAGGATTTTTCAGCACGGCGCGGGCGATGGAAACTCTTTGTTTTTGTCCGCCAGAGAGTTTATTCCCATCATCGCCTATATTGGTATCATACCCATCAGAAAGATTGGTGATGAAATCATGGGCGTTGGCGATTTTTGCGGCTGCTTCTACTTCTTCTCTATCTGCATCTGGTTTACCCATGAGAATATTGTTATAAACGCTATCATTGAACAATACAGACTCCTGAGTAACCATTCCTATCATTTTTCTATAATCCCTTACTTTTAGGTCTTTTATATTATTCCCATCTATCAGGATTTCTCCCTCTGTGGCATCATAAAATCTAGCTAAAAGATTGGCAATCGTGGTTTTTCCACTTCCACTTTGTCCCACCAAAGCAACTGTTTTACCTCTTGGAATAGTTAAATTAAAGTTTTTCAGGATAGTTCTTTCTTCATTATAATAAAATCCTACATTTTTAAACTCTATGCTGTTTTCTAATGTCTGGATAGGAATAGGATTTTCTTTTTCGTCTATCTTGATATCTGCATCCAGAATCTCTATCACACGCTCCAGCGCTGGCCCTCCCTTTTGTATGGTAGAAATGGAATTGGCTAAACTTTTAGCTGGTGGCAGGATTTGGAAAAACATCGCTAAAAAAACCAAAAACTCCTCAGGCGAAAGACTTTGGTTTTCAATGATTTGTTTCCCTCCATACCATGTGATTATCAGGAAAGTAATAGAACCCAAAAACTCACTCATTGGAGAGGCAAGTTCTCTTTTTTTACCTACACCTACTGCGGCATTCAGCCACTTATTGATAGAAGTTGTGAAACGATTGTTTAGCAATTTATCTGCATTAAAAATCTTAATAACTTTCGCGGACTTTAGAGTTTCATCCACAATAGAAAAAATATTTCCCATCTCGGTTTGGGCTTCGTGGGCTTGTTTTTTTAGGCTTTTTCCTATCAGCGCTATCAGAGTTCCCATCACTGGCAAAACCAATAAAGTGAAAAATGTAAGCTCTGGACTTAGATAAAACAAAGTAATCAGTGTGCTTATGAGCATAAAAGGAGAATTAACCAGCTCTACTAAACTGCCCAAAATACTTCCTTCCACTTCTCCCACATCATTAGACATTCTAGACATCATATCTCCTTTTCTTTGCTCTGTAAAAAACGAAACAGGAAGTGTCAAAATCTTTTGATACATAGATGTACGAAGGTCTTTGGCTACACCTACACGATAATAAATAAGCATCAAAGAACCTATGTAACGGAAAATATTTCTTGCAAAAAACGCAAACGCCGTGATAACGCATAACCACGCCAAAACCGTCAAAGCTCCATGTTCTTTCGCATTCACTTCTACCAAATAATATGCATAGTCCTTCAAGTAGGAAAAATAGTCTGACATATTCCCGCTATATACAGGCTCTACGGCTGGTTTTTTGTTATTAATAGTTCCAAAAAGCATTCCCAAAACAGGAAGTATAGTTCCCGCAGATGCTATCTGGAAAATGGAATAAAGAATATTAAAAAATAAACTCCCGAAAATATATTTTTTATGAGGGTTGGCAAATGCCAAGATTCTTCTATAAGGATTCATCAAATAAAAATTTCAACTGACCAAATTACAATTTTTTTCTTATACAAAAAAACCAGCCAAAAAAAGACTGGTTTTTCACTCAAAATAAATCGTTGTATAGCTATCGGAGTCTGTCTACAGATTTTACAAGCCTCTCATCTCTATGGATATTTTTATTTGCCATAAATAAAAACACAATAGAAATCAGCGGAAATACTGGCTCAATACCTTTCTCAGGAAAATCCATTCCTCCAGGTAAATTTAGTAACCAATAAACCAATAACCCTATCAACAAAGCGTTTATAACAATACTGAAATTATTCAGCAGTATTTGTCTTCTTCTATTTTTGTACATAAAAATACAGATGAATTCCACCGCTCCCAAAAATCCTACTCCGCCCAAAAACCCTGGAATTTCAACATCTTTTGATGTCAAAAAAAGTCCCACAGTGGCAAGCCCTGCAATGAGAATAAATATGGTCTGTATTCTTTGTAACATGGTGCAAAAATAAAATATTTTTTTGTATTTATCAAAAATAGTGTAGATTTGCAACATATTTTTCGATTAGAGGAGCAGTGGACTTCTATCATTTGTTCCTAATTTACATCTTAATTTTACATTGATTTTAATTACATTTACTAAATATTTATATGTTTAACATTGAAAGCCTACAGTCAAAATCTACAACAGAATTGACTAAAATTTGTAAAGATTTAGGCATTAAAGTAGCAAGAAACAGCACAGAAAATGATAAGGTTTTCGCTATTCTTGACTTTCAAGCTGCAAATCCCAAAGTAGCAAAAGAATACTATAATGCAACCGAAGAAAAACCTGAGAACACCACTGAAAACCAAACTCCAGAGAAAAAAACTACTAGAAAAAGAGTAGAAAAATCTGCGGAAGAAAATATTTTGGACAAAAAAGAAGAAACAGAATCAAAAACCGAAAAACCTGCAAAAGAGGAGAAAAAAACTACTCCAAAAGCTAAAAAATCTCCTAAAAATACAAAAGAAGCTAATGCTCCAGCTGCGGCAGTAGAGGAAAATATTTTGGAAGAGAAAACCAATGAAGGAGAAAAACCTCTAAAAAAGAAAAACAAACAAAAAGAAAACTCAAAACAATCAGAAAACAAAGAACCTGAAAACGAAGAGCAAAATCCTCCTAAAAAGGAATTTAATTTTGACAATATCGTAATCGTAGAGGGTGTTTTAGAGATTCTTCCTGATAACTATGGATTCCTCCGTTCTTCGGATTTCAATTATATTTCTTCCCCAGATGATGTATTTGTCTCTACCAACCAAATCAGAAACTATGGTCTAAAAACTGGTGATACTGTGAAAGGTATCGTCCGACTTCCAAAAGAAGGAGAAAAATATTTTTCGCTTCAAAAAGCATTGGAAGTAAATGGCAGAGACCTTCATTTCATCAAAGACAGAGTAGCTTTTGAATATCTTACTCCGCTATTTCCACAAGAGAAATTTAATTTAACTGGAAAAAATTCCACACTTTCTACCAGAATAGTAGATCTATTCGCTCCAATAGGAAAAGGACAAAGAGCAATGATAGTAGCACAGCCTAAAACAGGGAAAACCATGCTCCTAAAAGACATTGCTAATTCCATCTCGGCAAATCACCCAGAAGCCTATATGATGATTCTTCTGATAGATGAAAGACCAGAGGAAGTGACTGATATGCAGCGAAGTGTGAATGCAGAAGTAATCGCTTCTACCTTTGATGAAGCGGCAGAAAAACATGTAAAAGTAGCCAATCTAGTTCTGTCAAAAGCCCAAAGAATGGTAGAGTGCGGACATGATGTAGTGATTTTACTAGATTCTATCACTCGTCTGGCAAGAGCCTATAACACGGTAACTCCTGCTTCTGGAAAAATCCTCTCTGGTGGAGTAGATGCCAATGCACTGCACAAACCAAAAAGATTTTTCGGAGCGGCTAGAAAAATAGAAGGCGGCGGTTCTTTGACCATCATCGCTACAGCTCTGATAGACACAGGTTCTAAAATGGATGAGGTGATTTTTGAAGAATTCAAAGGAACAGGAAATATGGAACTCTTGCTGGATAGAAAAATTGCCAATAAAAGGGTTTTCCCTGCGGTGGATTTGGTGGCTTCCAGCACGAGAAGGGACGACCTGCTTCATGATGAAACTACTCAGCAGAGAATGTGGATTTTAAGAAAATATCTTTCTGATATGAATCCTGTAGAAGCTATGGAATTTGTAGAAAAACAAATGAAAGCAACTCTGAACAACGAAGAATTCCTAATGTCTATGAACAAATAAAAAAAACCTCGGAAATTCCGAGGTTTTTCGTTTTTAGGAGTTTTATTTTGTTGAGATTTTATCTATCCATTCGAAAAGTTCTTCCAAATCATAGTCGCCTCTGTGTACTATGTCCCAAGGCATAGCAAAATCTACAGCTTTTTTATGATTTCTAAGAGTAGTCGCTAGAATTGTAGAAATCGCAAGGGAAGTATCTGCATCTTTGGCGCCGTGTCTTATTCTCCAGTTTTGGGTGGAGGTGTTTTTAATGAAATTCATCGGATTCATCATTTTTACGATATCCACATCTGCCATTTCGGCTTTTGTATATTCATATGTTCTGGCTCCACCTTCGACAGGATATTCTGTTATGAAAAACTTGGCTGTATTATTATCAAAAGAAAATTTTGTAAAATGTTTATTATCAACCGTTAAATCTCCAAACAAATTGTTCTCTCCAGCGGATAAATCCAAGGCATCAAACGCAGGAGCGGATTTACTTCTAGAAAGATATTCTTTGGAATAAGTTTTAAAATCCAGCCCTACTACTTTTTTATTTTTAAACTCAAGCCAAGAATATTTACTCAAATCATTTCCTTCCGAGATGGCTTTATTAGCTGAATTTATCACATATTTTTTTATATATTCTTTGAATGTTCCTTCTCCTTTTTCATTGAGCATCAATGTTTTTCCGTTTTCATCTTTTAGTTTTAAGGAATTCACATATTTAGGAAACATAGCAGCCAGTTTGGGCTGAACAGCGATTTGTTCCTCAGTCAAGGTTTCTGTGAATATCTCAATATAACCAGGATGGACAAGATTTATTACCTTATAATCCTTCACATGTCCATACTGCCATTCGTAGGCTGCATCAGCATTGTCAAGATTGGTAATTGGGCAATAGGCAGAGACCGCAAAAATATCATCTCTCGCAGCAGCAGCGCCTAATTCATTCAAGTAAGAATGATAAATTTTCTGATTTCCACTCGCTCCCAAAAGCGCTGAAAGGGCTCCGCCTGCTCTTGTTCCGTTAGAAATGATTTTTTCGGCATTACCCGGCATTATTTTATCATTAAATCTAAGATACCTCACCGCCGCCTTTAAATCTACTATCGCAGCAGGAGCTTTGCCAATGTATTGTGCTTTATCATTAGTAAGTTTACGCCCTCTTGCTCCTGGAGATGCCACTACATAGCCTTTGGACAGGGCGACAAGGATAGCATTGTCCTTGCCTGTTATTCGGTCTTTTATTGGCTCTCCTGCTTGTGAGGACATATATCTACCTACATCATTTGGGAGGAAAATAGGCGCTGTATCAGCATTATACTTTCTGATGTTTTTTCCCTCGTAGTATTCCACAGGGATATAAATGTTCATACTCTGATATCGTACATCCACAGGATGGCTGACATAGACTACATCTTCGTAAGCTCTGAAAGAAATTTCTTTTCCTGCGACCTGAGCCGTTTTTATGGTGTATTTTTCTGAATCAAAATTCAGAGAATACTCTTTGGACTGGGCGTGCATCATAGAAGCCGCCACTGCCATAATTCCTATTGCTGTTTTTTTCATTTGACTAATTGTTTATGTAAATATAATTTTATTTAAAAAAAAAATTTATCTCCTCGTGGCTACCCAAGTGCCTCTTTGTCCCTCTTTTTTCCACTCGCCCTTCCCAAAACGCAGACTTCCTTGAATCATAAATTTAGAATCTCCCGAATACACCTGCTGCAATGTTCCATCATGCAGCACACAGCCCATGCTTTGTTCTTCATAAAAAGTTCCCGAAGTCCTTGTTACTCTTTTCATGTAGCCGCTTTTTGATACTTCCAAAGTGAAAGTCCCTCTTTCATCTCCTATGTAAGTTCCTGTCCAAGTTCCCATATAGGGCGAGGTGTAGTTTTTTCTTTCTTGTTCCTTCCAATAATTATCTATCATTCTCTCGCAAGAAAATAAACTCATCAATAGAAAAACACCATAAAATAATTTCTTTTTCATCATTTTTTAAATTTAAAATCAATTAAAAAAATCACAAAAATTCTACTTAAAATTTATCTCAAAGTTAATGCATATATTTCAATCATTGATAAAATCTCTTGGGAAAATTGATTATAATATTTGATTTTTATTTACTTTTGGCTGAATTTTTAAATAGAATATATTATGTCATTTAACTTACCTAAACTAGAATATGCATACGATGCACTAGAACCTACAATAGATGCCAAAACTATGGAAATCCACCATACCAAACATCATCAGGCGTATATAGATAATCTTAATAAAGCCATAGAGGGAACCAACCTAGAAGGGAAAAGCATAGAAGAAATCTGTAAGGCAGCAGAAGCACCCGCGCTGAGAAACAATGGAGGAGGACACTACAACCACTCTCTTTTCTGGGAAATTCTAACTCCCAATGGAGCTAAAGAACCTGTGGGAAATGTGAAAAAAGCGATAGAAAACTATGGCGGTTTTGAGAAATTCAAAGCTGATTTTTCAGAGGCTGCTAAGACAAGATTCGGTTCTGGATGGGCTTGGCTATGTAAAAAAGAAAACGGCGAAGTAGAAATCTGCTCCACTCCGAATCAGGACAACCCGCTGATGCCGAATGCTGGCTGCTCTGGAACGCCTATTCTAGGGATAGATGTCTGGGAACACGCATATTATCTAAATTACCAAAACAGAAGACCAGACTACATCAGTGCATTTTTTGAAGTCATTAACTGGGACAAAGTAGAGGAACTTTACAACAAATAAGAAAGAAAAAATTGGGATGAATTTTATATGAATTTGTTCCAATTTTTTTATTAAATTTAGACAAAAATTTATTGCAATGAAAAATAAGATTTATTTTTGGATGATAGGTCTAGCGATGACCTTGGTTTCGTGTAATGTAACCGCTGATATTACCCTGCACAAAGACAAAACACAGAGTATAGTGATGGACATAGATGGGAAGGAAGCAGCGAAAATCTTTAAAGATGAGAATAAGAAGGGTAAGAAAGATAAAGATGACCTCCCAAAAGAATGGACCAGCTTGTATGAGATGAACCTAAAAAAGGATAAAAAAGAAAGAATCACCGCTCCAGACACCATAGCAGTAATGAAAAAAATATATGTAAAAGGCAGCTATGATAAGGATGATCTTACAGATATTTCCTTTAAAACTGATAAACTGACTAATAAAGAATTGTCCATTATGTTCAATAAAAAAGAGGAAAAATCCTTACCAATTCTTGATTTGTTCTCCAGAAATGAATGGGACGGAAAAACCTTGAAAATAAACACTTCTGTATTAAATGATATACTTGTCAAAAAAAATAAAGATAAAGAATCTGATTTAGATTGGATGATATTTACTAAAGACTATCGGGTAACTTTCCATTTCAATTCAGATATAAAGAAAATAGAAGGAAAACATGATTTGGTAAGAAAAGTAAATAACAACACGGTAGAAATAAAGTTTAATATAGATGATGTAAGGAAAAAAGGATTTAAATTCAAAAACGATGATTCTTTTATAACAATTACTACGAAATAAAAACCAAGCTAAATAGGTACTTTTCATCAGGTTCAGCCTCAAAAACTGAATCTGATTTTTTTATTAACAATGTCTGTGGCTAATGAGGAAAAAACATCTTTATTCCATGTGGAAAACTTCCAAGAAAAAATATTTTGAAATCCGAAATAAAATTCTAATGAGAAAAATTTTCCCACAAGTCAAGAATTATTTTCAAATAAAAACATTTGTTTTTGAATAGGCTTATTCACATTACACTTGGTCACATTGTCTTTATTTCAGACTTATTCACGAATGTTGATAAGCCTTTTTATAAATTTAAAATCAATGCTTTATGATGTGAATTATCTATGAATTTTAGCTAAAATATTTGTGCTAAACTTTCATAAAAAATTTATCCACTAAACCCAGCTGTATAACAATATACATCATATATCTTTTTTAAATTAAATAGAAAAAATGAATATTGTAATAGTGTGGTGCTTGGGGAATTTTTTGTTGACTAAAATTTTTATTGGACAAATTAATAAATTAACTTTGCAGAAAGTAATCAAATAAAAATATATACATATGAAAACGATTAAACAATTTGATTTTTCTGGTAAAAAAGCCTTGGTAAGAGTAGACTTCAATGTCCCTCAGGATGAAAACCTAAAGATAACGGATAATACCAGAATCACGGCTGTAAAACCTACTATTGAAAAAATTCTTTCCGATGGCGGTTCGGTTATCCTGATGACCCACCTTGGACGACCAAAAGGAGAGAAAAATGATAAATACTCACTAAAACACATTCTTCCTGAAATAGAAAAGATTTTGGGTAAATCGGTGAAGTTCGCTGAGGACTGCATCGGTGAAGAGGCTGTAAAACTGGCTTCTGAGCTGAAAAGCGGAGAAATTCTCTTATTAGAAAACCTTAGATTCTATAACGAGGAAGAAAAAGGTGACAAAGCATTTGCAGAAAAATTGGCTAAATTAGGCGATGCGTATGTAAATGACGCCTTCGGTACGGCTCACAGAGCGCACGCTTCTACGGCAGTTATTGCTGAGTTTTTCCCTCAGACTAAGTTTTTTGGACTGCTTATGGCGAAAGAATTAGAAGCGATAGATAAAGTCCTTCACTCTGGTGAAAAGCCTATTACAGCGATACTTGGCGGCTCTAAAGTTTCTACTAAAATTACCATTATAGAAAATATTCTGCCAGTGGTGGATAATCTGATTATTGGTGGAGGAATGGCTTTTACTTTTATCAAAGCGCAAGGCGGAAATGTAGGAAATTCTTTGGTGGAGGATGACAAGTTGGATTTGGCTTTAGAAATTTTAGAAAAGGCTAAAAATCAGAATGTTAAAGTTTATATTCCTGTGGATGTTATCGCAGCAAAAGAGTTTAACAATGATGCTGAAAGAAAAGAAGTGACAGCAAATGAAATTCCTGACGGCTGTTTGGGGCTTGATGTAGGAAGTGAGTCACAAAAAATAAATAACGATGTGATTATGAGTTCTAAAACTATTCTTTGGAATGGTCCTTTGGGAGTTTTTGAAATGTCTAATTTTGCTGAAGGAACTAAAGCTCTGGGAGACAGCATAGCAGAGGCTACTAAGGCTGGTGCGTTTTCTCTCGTAGGGGGAGGGGACAGCGTGGCATTCGTGAAGCAGTTTGGCTACGCAGATAAGGTTTCTTATGTATCCACAGGGGGTGGAGCGATGCTGGAAAGCCTTGAAGGACTGGAACTTCCAGGAGTATCAGCTATTAATAAATAATTGTAATTATAAAAGAAGCGAACTCTAAATTTTAGGGTTCGCTTTTTTTATGAATATTTTTAAGTAAAATTTTTGTGCGTATGTAAAAACTTAAGTACAGTCCCAATTGTACATTACATCATCAAACTTGCATTTTGCCAAATCTTCTGGGTTTATAAAGAAGTTGGCTACGCCACAATCACCCCATATAATTTCTACATCTTCTATATCATCAGAATCTATTTGAAGAAGGAGCAGGGTATGAGGGTCATTGTCTTTACGAGGATCATCTTGGGTGAAGTAAGGATAACCACCAATCTTGTGCCCTGTGCTATCTAAATCACGAATAAAGTCAGCTTCATCAGGTAACTGATATAGGTACTCTATTTTGTCTGAAAAGGTTTCATTCCACTTTTCTATAAAAAGTTTTTGTGCGTAATTTTCGTCCAATGAAAAAGTTTCAATTTCTTTGGTAAAATGTAAAGCAAACTGTAAATCAGCATCAAAAGGCAGATTGTCATTATCAAAAACATAATCTTCTATAAAATCATCAATGGACAAAGCTTGACCAATAGTAGGGTAGTAGAGTACTCGCTTAAAGTCATTACTGCAAGGGTTGTCAAAGTCTAGCCCAAATAGATAATCTTCAGTATCTGCTATCCAGAACTGCAATAGACCTTTTTTAGGATAGATATTGTTTTTGGGTAGTTGTTCACAGTTTATTTGTGCCAGCATAAAGAGTGGTTTGCCTTCAGCACTTGTAGGTAATGAGCCTCCTTTTGGGACATAGGGCATACCACCGAATTTACTATCGGTAAGTGCTAAACTATCAGATAAAGATAGTTTGATACGAATCATCTCCCGCTGTGTACCAGCATTAAGGTCAGCAACTAATTGCTCAATTTGTTCTTGTGTAGGAATCATTTTTATTATGTTTTTTGATAGACAAATTTAAAAAATATTAAATACTCATATCTTTTACTGATTTTATATTATTTTTTGAGGAAAGAATCATCACGATTTCGGAGATATTGCTATTATTTTCCTCGGTGGTTACATTGAATGTTATAATATTGTTTTTCAGGTTTTTATCAACTTTATTGATGTTTATTTCTTTTTGTAGAAAAACTTCATAGCATTCAGAAATTATTTCTGAAACTTCAGTATTTTCATCAATTTCAATTTCAAAAATAAGGTTAGAAGATTTTTTCATGAAAACAGTTTCTACCTTTTTCAGTGCTATCATGATGATGAGCATAAAAATAATGGCAATGAGTGCAATGTTATAAAATCCCCAGCCGATTCCTAAGCCTACGCAACCAGTTGCCCAGATTCCAGCCGCGGTGGTCAGTCCGCCCACTTCGCCTTTTTCTTTGATGATGCTCCCAGCACCTAGGAAACCTATTCCACTGATAACCTGTGCCCCAAGACGCCCCAAGTCCGTTTTCATAATGGATGCGAGGCCATGGAAATCTTTTTCAAATCCGTAGATATTCAATCTTAGTTGGTCTTGCACCATGGAAACTATCGCTGCACCGAAGCACACAAGAATGTAAGTTCTGAATCCAGCGGGTTTGTGTTTTCTTTCTCTTTCGATGCCGACAAGCCCTCCAAAAATGACAGCCAGTAGAAGTCGTAAGAAAACAACATCCACAGTCAGCTCTCCTACAAATTTAATTTTTGATATGTTGCTAAAAAATTCAAACATGATATTTTCTTTTTAATTTAAAAATTTTCTTGAAAAAATATATTTTTGAGTGAAAAATTGACTTTAATAAATCTATTAAAAATCTATTTTCTAAGTTTTTTCGATAATATATATCAAACTTGAAAATTCACCCGTTTTTGATGCTTTAAAATTAGAAATCGCTCCATGAATTGCTCCAAAAAGCCAAAAAAATGGATTTTTCTTATATTTTTCGCTTAGCATAGAGATATAATAAGAATCGAGTAGGAGAGGTTTTATTTTTCTGATTTTCCAATTTTTATTATTCATCAATTTTTCCATTCCTGATTTTGAGAAATGCCAAATGTGTCTAGGCACATCATAGGCAGCCCAAAATTCTTTATATTTTTTTCCGTCATAGGAAGTGTGGTTCGGAACGGCGATGATGAGAAGTCCATTTGGTTTTAATTTTTCATGAAATATTTTCAGGTATTTTTCCCTTTCTTCTATATGCTCGAAAACATGCCATAGGGTGATAGCATCTAGACTTTCGTTTTCTATTTCTGTGAGTTCTGGATTAGAAATGAAAATTGTTTTTTTGGATTTTTGTTTTGCAAAATTTCTTGCATTTTCATTTGGCTCAAATCCGAAAGTGGTATATTCGTTTTCTATAAATTTTACAAACTCTCCCGCGCCACATCCATAGTCTAATATTTTCAGATGAGTTCCTATTTCATTTTTGATTATATTTTTTTTGTAATTAAGATTAAACTTCTGTAAAAATTTATATACTTTTTCTTTCAAACTTCCCGAATCCTGATGATGCGAAATGTAATTTTTACTTTCATAATATTTTCCTAAATCATCGGGCAGGGGAGAAGTTTTATAAATCCCTTGAATTTCTGTTTCTATAATTTCAAATTCTTCCTGTGAGAGAAAGTGGTCTTTTATTTTCATTTTAATTTTTTATAAAACAATCACAATGTTTCATGTGAAACATTGTGATTTTATTTTCCTAAATAAATTAATAAAACATTAATATCCGCTGGTGACACTCCTGAAATTCTAGAAGCCTGTGCGATATTTTTTGGACGAATATTATTCATCTTTTGTAGAGCTTCCGAAGAAAGTGAAGCTACTTTGCTGAAATCAAAATCATCTGGAATTTTTATATTTTCCATTCTTTGGAGTTTTGCTACATTTTCTTTTTCTTTTTCTATGTAGCCTTTGTATTTTATATTGATTTCTGCTTGCTCTTGTATCTCTTCAGAATATTCACTCGCTTTATTTCCTATGATTTCTATTTTAGAAAGTTTTTCTAAATTTATGTTAGGACGAGTTAATATTTGAGATGCTCTGTATGCTTGGTCTACAGGATTGCTTTCATTTTCTTCAAGAATAGGATTTATAACATTTGGTTTTAATGATGATTCTTTAAGGAATTCTTCCAGCTCTCCAGACTTTTTGATTTTTTCTTCTACTTTTCTGAGTCTTTCTTCTGATGCTAAACCTATATTATAGGATTTTTCAGTTAGACGAATATCAGCATTATCTTGTCTTAGAAGTAGTCTATATTCTGCTCTTGATGTGAACATACGGTACGGCTCTTCTGTTCCTTTTGTGATGAGGTCATCTATCAGTACACCTATATAGGCTTCATCTCTGCTGAGGGTAAATTCATCTTTGCCGTGAACTTTATTATGCGCATTGATTCCTGCAATCAGACCTTGTCCTGCTGCTTCTTCGTAGCCAGTAGTTCCGTTGATTTGTCCAGCGAAAAATAAATTTTCAATCAGTTTAGTTTCCAAAGTATGTTTCAGCTGAGTAGGAGGGAAGTAGTCATACTCTATGGCATAACCTGGGCGAAATATTTTAGCGTTTTCAAAACCTGGTACATGTCTTAGTGCTTTGGCCTGAATATCTTCTGGAAGTGAAGAGCTGAAACCATTTACATAGATTTCAACAGTTTTCCATCCTTCTGGTTCTACGAAAAGCTGGTGTCTGTTTCGTTCAGCGAAACGATTGATTTTATCTTCTATACTCGGGCAGTATCTTGGTCCTATACTTTGTATAGTTCCGTTGAACATTGGGCTTCTATCAAACCCAGAGCGAAGAATATCATGTACAGTTTCGTTTGTGTAAGTGATATAGCAGCTTCTTTGTTCTTTGAGTTTAGGCGTATCGAGGTAAGAGAATTTTTGTGGATTTTCATCGCCTTTTTGTTCTTCCATTTTAGAATAATCCAGACTTCTTCCATCTATTCTTACAGGCGTTCCTGTTTTCATTCTTCCTGCTTGAAAGCCTAAACTTACTAATTGCTCAGTAATTCCAAAGGCTTTTGGTTCGCCCATTCTTCCGCCGCCGAATTGTTTTTCTCCGATATGTATCAGTCCATTTAGGAAAGTTCCATTGGTAAGAACTACTGCTTTACCACGGATTTCTACACCGATGTTGGTAATTACTCCTGCTACTTTACCATTTTCTATAATGATATTTTTTACCATATCTTGGAAAAAATCAAGATTAGGAGTATTTTCTAAAGCTAATCGCCATTCTTCCGCAAAGAGCATTCTGTCGTTTTGAGTTCGTGGCGACCACATAGCAGGTCCTTTTGATAGGTTAAGCATCTTAAACTGGATAGCAGATTTATCAGCTATAATTCCAGAATATCCGCCAAGTGCATCTATTTCGCGAACAATTTGTCCTTTTGCTATTCCGCCCATCGCAGGGTTACAGCTCATCTGTCCGATGGTCTGCATGTTCATAGTAACCAGCATAGTTTTAGAGCCGATATTGGCTGCTGCTGCTGCTGCTTCACAGCCTGCATGTCCTCCACCTACTACGATTATATCGTATATTTCGTTTATCATATATTGTAAATAAGTTTATAAATAATAAAAATGTTTCACGGGAAACATTAAAATAAATTGATATAAAAATCTTCTTTCGCTCTCATTTCTTTTTCTTCTTCATCGGATTTGTCTTTGTATCCGCAAAGGTGAAGAACACCGTGAGCTAAAACCCTTAGTAATTCCTTTTCAAAACTACTGGATAGGGTAGAGGCGTTTTCAGAAATGCGCGGCAAAGATATAAAAATATCTCCGCTTATGGTTTTACCTTTTACATAATCAAAAGTGATGATGTCCGTGTAGTAATCATGATTAAGAAAATCCTGATTTACTTTTAGCAGATATTCATCATCACAGAAAATATAATTGATATTTCCTACTTTTTTTTCTTCATTTAAAATAAGTTTTTCAATCCATTCCGAACAATTTTCAGGAAGGGTAATTTCATTTACATTTTCAAAAAAATACTGTATCATTCTGCTTTATTTATCTCTAAAAAATTAGAACCAATGTCCTAAAATTACACTAAAAATTCCTTTTCCTTTATTCACAACTTTGCTATAATTTAGTTTTATTTGCCCAAAAGGAGATTTGTATCCAGCGGTAATTCCGCCAGAAACATCGCCCACTTTTAGAATATGATTTATTTTATGCTCATCAAAGGTATTGATAAAATTAACATGTCCTGTGATGAAATAATTTTTCTTAATTCTAAACTGAAAATTATTCCCAGCAACGATAAGATTATCCGTGGCAAAATTCCCAAACTGATAGCCTTGGAAACTTACAAAATTGACTAAATTCTGCTCAAAAATTCCACCTGGGTAGAAATGATAATAGTATGGAATATCTTTCCCGAAAGTAAATCCTCCGAAAAGATTCAGCCTATAAGTTACACGGCTGGAAATAGGAAAACTCATTCGGATATCGGCTTTGGTTTGGAAAATCTGTTTTTCAATTTTTTTATTAAAAATATCTAATAATTTTCCTTCTATATTGAGATAAAAGCCTCTTGATGCAAAGTCCTTGTCATTCCTCGTATCACTTTTAATGAAAACATAAGGATTGAGAAAGTTTTTTTCATTATCATAACGGGAAGTTCCTATTTTGGATTCAAAATAATCATGGCTCATACCTCCTCCTATGGCGTATCTATCTTTCCAAATAGATTGAAGATAAATCTCGTTTCTAAACCATTTCCATTTTCCTATTTCGTTTCTATTATCATCATTAAGTTGTAGACTCATCCCAGAAGAATAAATCCCAAACCCAGGGAAGTAGCCATTATCTACGAAATAATTAAAATAATATCTCGGTCTATTTCCGCCCACGATGGCATCAAGGGAGAGAATAGAGTTTTGGAATAAAAACCTTTTGATGGTTGTATTGATGAGTAGCCCTGTTTTGAAAACTTCATCATAATGAAGCCCAAATTTTAGTAAAAATCGAGCGTTATCTTCTTCTAATTCCAACTTTAGAATGTTTTTCCCTTTGTCTTGTATCAGGTCATAATTGATAAGTTTATAATTATTGGTAGCATATAATTTATCAATCATTTGGTTAATTTCAGCATAAGTCTGCAGAGAAGGAATTTTAAGGTTCATTTTCCCTTTTACATAAGATTCATTAAAAATCCTACTATTCACCAAAATAAGACTGTCTACTTTATAAATATTAGCATAGACAGGCTTACTCATCATTTTCGGTAAAGAGTCTCTTTTTGGTAATTTATTGAGTATATCAATGTATTTTTTAGCTTCTTCATATCCTAAATTTAGGATTTTTTCTTTGTCGCCATAGCTTGTGGAAGAATATCCTTTTAGATTAGGATGAATTCTTATATCTGTATTTTTATACTGAGTTTTATTTTCGTTTTGTATAGTGAAATCTATCACTTGGTCTAAAATCTTTATAGCCGAATTAAGCTCATCTTTATTTGCCAAAGGAAGTGTCAAATCCACTCCGATGACAATATCCATTCCTTTCTCTTTAAGTGGTTTTGATGGAAAATTTACTGTCATTGCGCCATCTATGTACAGACTGTCATTTATTTTCACGGGATTTATCAGCGAAGGATAGGCGGAACTTGCCATGATAGAATTCACCAAATCTCCTTTTTCAAAAATTTTCACTTTTCCATTTTCCAGATTGGTTGCCACGCACATGAAAGGAATATTCAGCTTTGAAAAATCTGTAACATTAGAAACATTGTTAAACAAATCCTTCAAGAGGAAAAGATTTTTCTGTCCTTTTGAAATGGCTTTTGGCAGGACATTGAATTTACCTTTTTCAAAAGGAATATTCAGTAGGTATTTGTCATTATTTTTATCAAAAAATGAGGTTTCTTTTCGGTCTTTTTCATTGGCAAGAATTTCATAAAAATCTGTTTCTTTAATGATTTTTTCTATTTCCTTTGCCGAATAGCCCGATGCATAAAGTCCGCCAACTATCGCTCCCATGCTGGTTCCAGAGATATAGTCTATTTTTACTCCCAGTGAGTCTATCACTTTTAATACGCCTACATGGGCAAAACCTTTCGCGCCGCCGCCCGCCAGAGACAACCCTATTTTTGGGTTTTTCGGAATTTTTATGTTTTCTTTTACCTGAGCTTTATACAAAGTCAAAGAAAACATTATTATAAATATTTGAAGTAATTTTTTCATAATCAATCTTTTACATAAATTCTTTTGACTCTTCGTGAAATGGAAGTAAGAACCTCGTAAGGAATGGTCTGGCAATAGTCTGCAAACTCTTCCAAAGTCTTGCAGGAATTAAAAATAATGACCTCATCGCCTTCCTTTGCAGGAATTTCGCCCAAATCTGCCATCAGCATATCCATACACACATTTCCCACGATAGGAACTTTCTGTCCTTTGATGATGACAAATCCCTTTTTGTTTCCTATCAACCGAGGAATTCCGTCTGCATAGCCTATCGGAATGGTAGCGATTCTGGTATCTTTTTCTGCGGTGTATTTTCTGCTGTATCCTATGGAATCTCCTTTTTCTACTTTGGAAATCTGAGAAATCACAGTTTTAAATGTAGCCACATTTTGGAGCTGTTTTTCTATTTGAGGAATGCAGGAAATGCCCATCATCCCAATGCCTATTCTTACCATATCGTATTGATAATCAGTAAAATTGATAATTCCAGCTGTATTGAGAATATGCCTAATAGGTTTATAATCAATATTTTGGATAATTTTACTTGAAACTCGCTCGAAGGTTTCCAGCTGCTGCAGTGTATATTCCTTTTCTTCGGGAACATCCGCGCAAGATAAATGGCTGAAAATACTCGCTATTTTGACATTGTATTTTTTCAAGGAATTAATCAAATCATCTATTTCATCTTCTTTAAAACCAAGGCGATGCATTCCTGTTTCTATCTTGATATGAATAGGGTAGGTCTCTTGGATTCCTTTCGCTTGGAGCTGTTTCCCGAATAAATCCAAAACCCTCAGACTGTATATCTCTGGCTCCAGATAATAATCTATGATGGTGTCATAACTGCTCTGCTCGGGATTCATGACAAGGATAGGCGTAGTGACGCCATTTTTTCGTAAATCCACTCCCTCATCTGCATAGGCAACTCCCAGATAATCAATGTGGTGGTGCTGTAAAAATTCAGCAATTTCATAGCCGCCTAGTCCATAGGAAAAAGCTTTTACCATCGCACAGACTTTTGTCTCTGGTTTCAGCAAACTCTTGTGAATGTTTATATTATGCATGATGGCATTAAGATTTACTTCAAGTGTAGTATCGTGCTTTTGGAGTTCTAAAAGTTTTTTGATTTTTTCAATTTCAAAAACTCTTGCTCCTTTTAATAAAATGAGCTGATTTTCAATTGTATTGAGATACTGGCTGTCTATAAGTTCCTGAGTATTGTCAAAGATTTTGACTTTCCCTGAAAACAAATCTTTATACTTCGTGATATGTTCACCGATGAGAATGATATTTTCAAAATCCTGCTCGTTGGTAAGTTCCGTGACTTTTTTATACAAAATTTCGTCCTCTTCTATCGTGTCCAAAATATCTGTAAGGATGAGCGATTTTTTCTGCTTTTGATATTGGTTAATAAACTGATATGCAATGATTAACGAATCCAAATCCAGATTAAAAGAATCATTGATAATCAGATTATTCCTAATGCCGTTCACACTTTCCAGACGCATTTCTACGGAATGCAGATCTTGGATTTTGGTCACAATTTTTTCGTTGGAGATTTTCAGTGATTTTAAAACGGCTACAATCGCCAGAATATTGGAAAGTGTAGCCTCATCTCGTTTTTGGAGAGAAATACTGATTTCTTCATCAAAATATTTTATTCTGATGTGCTCATTAGGATTTTTATAATCGGAAGAAATACAGACATCATTTCTTTGATTTAGTCCGAAACTGATTAAATTTTTGCTTGAATAAAGTTGATTTACTAAATTATAAACCAATTCATTATCTCCGTTATAAATAATAGTTTCACTTTCTTTGAAAAGAATGATTTTTTCGTTTATCAGTTCTTCTTCGTTTTTAAAATTAGAAGAATGAGCAGAACCGATGTGCGTCAAAACGCCGATTTTCGGAGCAAAAATATTTTCCAATTTTGCCATTTCGCTCGGTTTAGAAATTCCGACTTCAAAGATTCCCAGCTGGTGTTCCTCATTGATTTGTAGCAGCGAGATAGGAAGCCCAATTTGCGAGTTGAAACTTTTGGGAGATTTCACCGTAGAAAATTCATCCCAAAGGCATTGATAAAGCCATTCTTTTACAATGGTTTTGCCGTTGCTTCCTGTAATGCCGATGGTGTTTTCTAAATGTGAATTTTCTAAATGTTTTTTAGCTAAAACTTGTAAAAACTCGATGGAATTTTTGGTAATAATCCATGTAATATCCTTGTATTCAGGATAGTAGTTTTCAGAAATAATGACTTTCACACCTTTTTCTACTACGGAAGAAATGTATTTTTCGCCAGAATTATTTTTGGTATTAATGGCAATAAACGCTGTATCCGAAATAGAATAAAGATTTCGGCTGTCAAAAGAGATATTGCTGATGAGAATATCTGGATTCCCAATCAATTTAGAATCTGTAAGTTGCGAAATTTGTAATGTGCTGTATATCATTATTTTTTATTCAAAACTTCTTCTGTAAAAACTTTTCTGCTCACAGCCTCGTAGCTGTCAGTTTCTCCTAATTGTACCAAATCATCACTCCCTGAGGTTCTCATGGAATAATTAGCCAAGTTCCCTGTTTTCTTGCAGATGGCATGGACTTTCGTTACATATTCTGCCGTAGCCATCAGGTTGGGCATCGGCCCGAAAGGTCTTCCCATGTAGTCCATATCCAGCCCAGCAATCACCACACGGACGCCGTTGTTCGCCAGCTGATTGGCTATTTCTACAATGCTTTCATCAAAAAACTGCGCCTCATCTATGCCCACCACATCACAGTTAGACCCAAGGAGTAGAATCTCATCGGGAGTTTCTACGGGAGTGCTTTTTATTTTATTTTGGTTGTGGGAGACCACCTCTTCATCGGCATAGCGGTTGTCCAGTTTGGGTTTGAAGATTTCCACCTGCTGTCCAGCCATCTCTGCACGGCGGAGCCTTCTGATGAGTTCTTCGGTTTTTCCAGAAAACATAGAACCGCAGATAACCTCCATCCAGCCGCTTTGTTTGGCGTGATTGATTGTATTTTCTAAAAACATTGTAAATTAGCCTTTTGATTTTGATGTAAAAAATTCAAAATTAAATCCCAAATTTAAGCAATTTTAATAAAAGAATTTATGAGCGGTATACTTTATTTTGTTCCTACGCCTATTGGCAATCTGGAAGATATGACTTTTCGGGCAGTAAAAATTTTGAAAGAAGTGGATTATATTCTTTGTGAAGATACGCGGACTTCGGGAATTTTACTCAAACATTTTGAAATTTCTAAACCATTGAAATCATATCACTTACACAATGAACATCAAGCGACACTTAAAGTGATAGAAGACCTGAAAAACGGTCAGAATATCGCCATCATTACCGATGCGGGAACGCCTGGAATTTCTGACCCTGGATATCTGCTGGCAAAGGCATGTGCGGATAACGAGGTGGAAATGCAGTGTCTGCCTGGTGCTACGGCTTTCGTGCCGGCGCTGGTGGTTTCCGGACTGCCTAATAATGAGTTTTTGTTCGTGGGATTTCTACCGCAGAAAAAGGGAAGACAGACAAAACTGAAACAGCTGGCAGAGGAGAAAAAAACGATAGTCCTCTACGAAAGTCCGCACAAGATAAATACCACTCTGGAGCAGATAAAGGAGTTTTTCGGAGAGGGAACGAAAATCAGCCTCAGCCGAGAAATTTCCAAAAAATTTGAAGAAACCAAACGCGGAACTATAGAAGAACTCATAGAATTTTCCAAAAGTAAAACTCTGAAAGGCGAAATGGTTTTGGTGGTGAATAACCAGATTTAGCAATGAAAAAGAATTTAAAAAGAGCATTATTTTTGCTTCTGGCTGTGATTTCTGTAGCAGGACTTGTAGTTGCTTATCTATATTTAAATCCAACTATAGATGACCCAGATTTTCATTTAGAATATGAAATTGCAAATGGGAAAAAGAAATATAGCGAAGACAGAAATAACAATTATTCAGATAAAGAATATCTATTTAACCACTTGACTTACTATAATGAAGAAGATGAAAAGAAACTGATAATACATTCATTAGACAAAGAGCCTGTTGGAAAGGAAAAAATAATTTTTGTTATAGAAGAAAGAAAGGGAAATTACCCAATAGGAATTATTGATTATTTAGAGAATAATAAATATCGCCTTTTTATGGTGGAATATAAGAATGATTCAATATTTGTATGGAGAAAACCCTTTTTACAAGAACCAGATACAACTCTTTTTTTCAAAGGGAAACGAATTAAAGGCAAAATACCAAACACACCATTTCAGAAAACAGATAAATAACTATGAAAAACACAAAAACACTTTTAGGAATAGTAGCAGTATTTTTACTATTATTTGGGATTTACAAGTTATTAACTTTTGCTATTTTTGATGAGGAATTCAAGATAATAGAAACAATCCGCATTCCTAATAAAAACTATATGATTAAAATATACCATATTCCTTCCAATGTTTCTAGTCAGTCATATATCCAAATAAGGAAATCTGAAAATGGAATGGAAGAAGTTTTGCAAAATTACGATAGATATGACCATATCAATGGTTACTCTATAAGAAAGGATACTTTGAAATTAAAATTAGGAAATTCTATTCTATCCAAACAAGAAGAAAAAACATTTCTGCTTCCATAATATTCTTATAATCAATATAAAACATTTAAAAAGTAATAATTATGAAAACATTCTATTTTGTAAGTATAATTTTTATGCTTTTTACGAATTGTAAGGATACAAAGAATGAAACATATAAGGATAACATTGTGCCAGATATAAGTGTCGATGATATAAAATTATCAGCTACTACTGCTGTAGTTTTGGGATATAGTGATTTGAAATACAATGTTATAGAGGGTAAAGAAGAATTACCTTATGTTATTTTCACTAATGAAAATAAAACTGAAGTCCTAAAACTTTATCTTTTCTATGGAACGAAAAGAAACGAATTTTATCAAGTAGAAATAAGTCCATATGATAAGAAAACTATCTCAAATCCTACTAAATATAAAAACTTTTCCACGGAAAGTGGAATAAAATTAGGCATTTCTAAAAAAGATTTGATAAAGATAAAAGGAAATAATTTTGTAGAAACTAATCATGTTCTTCGGTATGAAATCTCAGATTATGAAAAGTCTCATTTTTTAGAAAAGTATAATATGCCAATTTATTTTGCGGAATATACCTTTGACCAAGACAAGCTGTGTAAAATTTATTTTGGTTTTGAGTATCCGTGAGGAATTTATTTAAAGTAAAGGATTAGATAATCAAAAATAAATATGTGAAATGAAAATATCACAGAAAATAAATACAATAGCACTCTTTCTATGTTTAGTTAGTATCAAACTTTATTCTCAGGAAACAAATGGTTTTTATTTAACAAAATATATAATTAAAATACCAGACCCTATAATAATCTCTGTAAAAGGAAAAGCTGGTAAAATAATAACCAGCGCCCAAGAATATAATAAAACAACCAATATTGAAAAATTACTAAATGATAACAAAGCTTTTTTATATTTTGATGATAGTATGGGATTAGGTTTTTACATCAATGATGTTTGGGAAAAAAATAATTTTAAGATTTCAGAATGTGACTGTTGTGATAAAAAGAACACTATAATTAAAGGAAATATAACCCTAACCAAACTGCCATTGACAAAATTTTATTTAGGCTTTACAAAAGTATCTTTCTATAATAAAAAACTGTTACTATTGATAAAAAGAAGTTTCTCATAAGAAATAAAGAAAATTTCTATCCGATACTTTTCCCTTTATGTGACTAAAATGGGAAACCTAAAATAGTTATCACTTTTATTCTAAAAATAGCAACAAAACCTTAAATCATCAAATAAAATCCAAAAGATAAATCCCCTCGGCCTTTTAGGTTTTAAAAATAATCCTTAATTTTGAACCAAAATAATAAGAATATGAAATTATTGGAAGGAAAAGTAGCTCTCATCACAGGTGCAGCTACAGGTATTGGAAAAAGAATAGCAGAAGTTTTCGCAGAGCAGGGAGCTAAAATAGCATTCTCCCACATCGGTCCAGATGACTTAGCAAAACAAGTAGAAGCAGACCTAAATAAAATCACTACAGCTAAAGAATACCACTCTAACGCTGCCGATTTTGATGAGGCTCAGAAACTGATTGACGATGTTATCGCAGACTTCGGGCAGATAGATATCCTTGTGAATAACGCAGGGATCACTCGAGACAATCTTCTCCTTAGAATGAGCAAAGAGGAGTGGGACATCATCATGAAAGTGAATTTGGATTCTGTTTTCAACCTTACAAAAGCAGCTATCAAACCTATGATGAAAGCAAGAACAGGGTCTATTATCAACATGGCTTCTGTGGTAGGTGTTAAAGGAAACGCAGGACAGGCAAACTACGCGGCTTCTAAGGCTGGTGTTATCGGATTTTCTAAATCTGTTGCTTTGGAACTAGGTTCTAGAAACATCCGTTGCAATGCTGTAGCGCCAGGTTTCATAGAAACAGAAATGACAGCGAAACTAAGCCCAGAAGTGGTACAAGGCTGGAGAGATGCCATCCCATTAAAGAGAGGAGGGCAGACTACCGATGTAGCCAATACATGCCTATTTTTGGCAAGTGACTTGTCTTCTTATGTTACAGGACAGGTTATCAATGTAGATGGCGGTATGCTTACTTAAAATATTACAAAAGACTTTCTT
>CAUQMH010000011.1:0-29500 GCA_963519075.1 uncultured Flavobacteriaceae bacterium | reverse complement strand
CATTCTTTCTGAAATTCTTGATAAGTTTTGCAGGAGCATTTGCTACTTCTGCTATCATCAATGCAGAGTTTCCTTTGAATGTAGAGAACATTTCTGAGTAATCTACTCCCTCCACTTGTTCCATCGCTTTTTGAAGCAATGTATTTTTTACAACTCTAAGCGTAACATTACTTTTAAATGCTTGTCTTCTAAAATCTGAAGTAGCAGCAGCATTCATTCCTTCAAGATTTGCTACATAAACCACTTTGGCATCTTGTAACAATTCTTTTAATTCTTGTATTACTAATACTTTTTCTTCTTTTGTCATTGTCTTTCAGATTTTAGTTTACAGATTTAGTATCGATAGCAATACCTGGACTCATTGTAGAAGAAAGGTAAATACTCTTCACATAAGTTCCTTTTGCTGCAGTTGGTTTTAATTTGATTAAAGCCTGAATAAGCTCTTGTGCATTCTCTCTAATCTTATCTGCATCGAAAGATACTTTACCAATACCTGCGTGTACAATACCATATTTATCCACTTTGAAATCAATTTTACCTGATTTCACCTCTGCTACTGCTTTACCTACTTCCATAGTAACTGTTCCAGACTTAGGGTTTGGCATTAGACCTCTTGGACCCAATACTCTACCCAATGGACCTAGTTTACCCATCACAGCTGGCATAGTAACAATAACATCTACATCTGTCCAACCGTTTTTGATTTTTTCTAAGTACTCATCTAGACCTACATGGTCAGCACCAGCAGCTTTTGCTTCTGCTTCTTTATCAGGAGTAACCAAAGCCAATACACGGATGTCTTTACCCGTTCCATGAGGAAGAGAAACTACCCCTCTTACCATTTGATTAGCTTTACGAGGATCTACACCTAATCTCACAGCGATATCTACAGAAGCATCAAATTTTGCTGTATTTACTTCTTTTACTAAGGCTGAAGCTTCTTCAAGGCTATATGCCTTATTTTTTTCTAGCTTAGCTACAGCTTCCTTTTGCTTTTTAGTTAATTTTGCCATTCCTTAATTTTTAAGCGTTAGGTTTCGTTCCTGTTACTTTTAATCCCATTGATCTTGCTGTACCAGCAACCATACTCAAAGCTGAATCTATCGTAAAGCAGTTAAGATCTGCCATTTTATCTTCAGCTATTTTTTGTACTTGCTCCCAAGTTACAGAACCTACTTTGTTTCTGTTAGGCTCCCCAGATCCTTTCTTTACCTTAGACGCCTCTAAAAGCTGAACTGCTGCTGGAGGTGTTTTAATGATAAATTCGAAAGATTTATCCTCATAAACTGTAATTACTACAGGAAGGATTTGACCTGGCTTATCTTGCGTTCTTCCATTAAATTGTTTACAAAACTCCATAATGTTTACCCCTGCAGAACCCAATGCTGGACCTACTGGCGGAGAAGGGTTTGCTGCCCCTCCTTTCACTTGAAGTTTTACCATTTTAAAGACTTTCTTTGCCATGTTTCTTTATTAAAATAAATTAAAAATATAAAAATGTGGAAGCATTTTATAAATCTGTAAATGAATAGAGGAAATATCCTTCTCACCTGAACATTTCAGCTCCATTTACGGACTGCAAAATTATAAATTTATTTCTTATCTACAAAAATAAATTTACTTTTTATTCTAAATATCCATAAAAAAACCACCCTAAAAGGAGTGGCTGTATTTTACTAAAGTTTTTCTACTTGCATATAGCTTAGTTCCAATGGAGTTTCCCTTCCAAATATTCTAACTTTAACTTCTAATTTCTTCTTATCTTCATAGATTTTCTCAATAGAACCATTGAATCCATTAAATGGTCCATCTATAACTTTCACATTTTCTCCTACAACAAAAGGAATCTCTATATCCACTGCAAATTCAGAAAGTTCATCTATTTTCCCTAACATTCTATTAACTTCCGCAGGCCTCATAGGAACAGGATCTCCTCCTTTTGTCAAACTCAAAAATGAAATAACTCCTGGTATATTCTTAATCATGTGTGGAATCTCCCCCATAAGATTAGCCTCTACCATAAGGTATCCTGGATAATAAGGTCTTTCCTTAAAGACTTTTTTTCCATTTTTCATCTGTGCTACCTTTTCTGTAGGAATCATAACTTGAGTAACAAAAGACTCATATCCTAGTCTTCTAACTTCAGTTTCTATATAGGATTTTACTTTATTTTCCTGTCCGCTAACGGCTTTCAGCACATACCATTTTAATTCTTCCATGAGAAATATTTTAGTTAAAAAATCCTATAAACAATGAATACAAATTCTTGATAGATATACTAAAAAGGCTATCTACCCCAAATGTAAACAAGGCTAGTATTAATGTAGATACAGCTACAATAACTGCAGAAGACTGCAATTCTTTCCACTTCAGCCATTCAACCTTTTCTCTAAACTCTAAAAAAGAATCTTTAACAAAACTTATTAAACTCATAATATATCACCAATAAGAAAAAACTAAGGAAATCCCATCTATGATTACACAATAAATAAAATATACCTTAGTCTAAATTTGCACGGGCACTAGGATTCGAACCCAGATCAACGGTTTTGGAGACCGGTATCCTACCATTGGACGATGCCCGTAGTTTAATTTTAAATTTAAAAAGTTTTCCCGAAAACTCCCTTTCGGGAAAACTTTATTATACTAAATGATTAGTCTAAAATTTCAGTTACCTGACCAGCACCTACGGTTCTACCTCCTTCTCTAATCGCAAATCTAAGACCTACATTAAGAGCGATTGGTTGTAACAATTCTACTGTAATAGTCAAGTTATCACCAGGCATTACCATTTCTACACCATCTGGCAAGAAGATTTCACCTGTAACATCCGTTGTTCTTACATAGAACTGAGGACGATATTTGTTATGGAATGGAGTGTGTCTTCCTCCTTCTTCTTTAGAAAGGATATAAACCTCTGCCTTGAATTTTTTGTGTGGAGTTACAGATCCTTGTTTAGCGATAACCATACCTCTTCTGATATCAGTTTTCTCGATACCTCTCAACAATAGACCAACATTATCTCCAGCTTCCCCTCTGTCAAGGATTTTTCTAAACATTTCTACCCCTGTTACAGTAGAAGTTAATTTCTCAGCACCCATACCAATGATATCTACAGGATCACCTGTATTGATAACACCAGACTCGATTCTACCTGTAGCTACAGTACCTCTACCTGTAATAGAGAATACATCTTCTATCGGCATCAAGAATGGTTTATCTTGATCTCTCACTGGTTGCTCGATCCAGTTATCTACAGCATCCATCAATTCTTCTACCGTAGCAACCCATTTAGGTTCACCATTAAGAGCACCAAGAGCAGAACCTTTGATAACTGGAGAGTTATCTCCATCATATTCGTAAGAAGAAAGAAGATCTCTCAATTCAAGCTCTACCAATTCTAACAATTCTGGATCATCCACCATATCCACTTTGTTCATGAATACAACGATTCTTGGAACATTTACCTGACGACAAAGCAAGATATGCTCTCTCGTTTGTGGCATAGGCCCATCAGTTGCAGCACACACAAGGATAGCTCCATCCATTTGAGCAGCACCAGTTACCATGTTTTTAACATAGTCGGCGTGACCAGGACAGTCTACATGGGCATAGTGTCTGTTTTCTGTTTCATATTCAATATGTGAAGTATTAATTGTAATACCTCTTTCTTTTTCTTCTGGAGCTGAGTCAATTGCAGAGAAATCTCTCTTTTCAGCCAATCCTTTGTCTGACAATACTTTAGATATTGCAGCAGTTAAAGTAGTCTTACCGTGGTCAACGTGACCAATTGTACCAATGTTCAAGTGCGGTTTACTACGATTAAACGTTTCCTTTGCCATGATTTAAATTATTTTATGTTTAAACTATTTTTTCAATTCAGTGTGCAAATATAATCATTTTTTTGAATATCAAGAAAAAAAATAAAAAAATATATATTTCTATTCTTTACCTTATATATTTAATCAAAAAAAATCTCAAAGAAAATTCTTTGAGATTTTAATTATTCTTCCTAATTATAAGGACTCAAAAACAGTTCTACTTCCTGTTTTTTGAATTGGTCTATAATTATGATTATACAAATCTGTGAACTTTTTAAGTTGTGCATCAGAAATTGTAAGAACTTCTTTGAACACTATCCAGTTCATCCCTTGTGAACAAGGTGGAGTTGTAAGTGATCCTGTATAGTTATAATATTTTTTGTCATTAGGCAACATAGCCAACGGATTTATTGTATTATTTGTAGCAACTTCTTGATTCTTAACACTAGGGAAAGAATTGATATATTGTGCAAACTGAGCATTATCTGCTCCTCCTCCTTTAATCAATAATCCTAAAATAACGATAGCTCCTGTAGTTTCGTTTTGGTGAACAAAATGCACTTCCAATGGAGAGAACTTCCCATCTACAGAATGCTCGCTATGTCCATGATAATGGAATTGTTTAAGTTTATAAGCAACTCCATTGTAGGTAATACTACTTTTTCCGTCTGCATTAATTTGTATAGTGTGCCCATTGTTCACAGCTTTAGCAGAAAATGCTGAATAATTAAAAGTAATCGCTGGAAGTGTCGCCTTTGTTGTTGCAGTAGTTACAATGTCAATCGGCGACTGAACCAATCCCGCACACTCAGAATACCCTTGATTATGCCAGTTAGGATTTTCATAATCCCAGTGAGCTTGTTTAGAATCAGGAATTTGAACTTCCTCATCTCTTGAACACGCAGCGAGAGCTAAAAAAGCTCCACATAAAAGAACCTTTCTCATAATGTTATAATTTAAATTTTTGATTGTTTTAGTTTTAAATACAAAGAAACCTTTACTTATGTTTGTTTCTTTTAATCATTGCAAATATAACTGCGGTTTTTTATAAAATATTATACTTAATTATATGATAAAAATCATGTTTTTAAAAAATGTTCGTTTTCAAAAAAACAAATAGCTCCAAGGAAATTCCTTAGAGCTATTATTGAGGTTCCGAGCGGATTCGAACCGCTGTAGATGGTTTTGCAGACCACTGCCTAGCCGCTCGGCCACGGAACCATTTTTGAATGGTGCAAAAGTAGTAAAAGTTTTTTATTTAATCAAAATATTGATAAATATTTTTCTACTTGAAATTAACTAACTGATTATCAAATATAATAATGTATTTATTTTTACTTTTAAAATAAATTTGACTTCTACTATGCTCTATTTTTCCGATATTTGGCGGGTGAAACAGGAAGGACTTTAAATCAACTTTTTTCAGGAAAATGAATTACATCAGCGTAGAAAATCTTACCAAAACATATGGCATCGTTACTTTATTTGAGGATATTTCTTTTAATATCAATGAAGGGGACAAAATCGCCATCGTTGCCAAAAATGGAAGCGGAAAAACTACTTTGCTCAATATCCTAATGGGTAAAGACTTTGCAGACAGCGGAATGGTTATCATCAATAAAGACATTCAGGTGGTTTTATTTGACCAAGAAATACACTTTGAGAGCGGACAGACCATCACAGAATTTATCATGAGTCTGGATTCGCCGCCTATGCAGGCATTGAGAAATTACCAAAAATCGCTGACTTCTGATGATTCAGAATTTATGGAGCGGGCGTTCATAGAAATGGAAAACCAAAAAGCATGGGGGCTGGAAAACGAAATGAAACAAATCCTCTCCCAGCTGAAAATAACCGACCTAAACGCCAAAATGGATAACCTTTCTGGCGGTCAGATAAAACGCGTAGCCCTCGCCAAACTCCTGATAGAAACAAGAGTGGAACACAAGCACACGCTGCTCATCATGGACGAGCCTACCAACCACCTAGATGTAGATATGGTAGAATGGCTGGAACAATACCTATCCAGAGCGATGGTTACCCTGCTTCTTGTAACGCACGACCGCTATTTCCTAGATAGTGTGTGTGACATCATTTGGGAGATAGAAGACAAAAAACTCTATGTACATCATGGTGCCTATGCACAATATTTAGAAAACAAAAGTATAAGAGAGGAAAACCTAAACGCCACCATAGACAAAGCCAACAATCTCTACCGCAAGGAGCTGGAATGGATGCGCAGACAGCCGAAAGCCAGAACCACCAAATCTAAAAGCCGTATAGAAGCTTTCTATGAAACAGAGAAAACCGCTAAAATGGACACCAAAAAGCAGGAATTAGAACTGGATTTTGGGATGAAAAGGCTGGGCAAAAAGATTTTGGAGCTGAGAAACATCAATAAAAAATTTGGTGATAAAATCATCTTGAATAATTTCAGTTATCAATTTCAGCGAGGCGAAAAGGTAGGCATCATAGGAAAAAACGGCGTAGGAAAATCTACCCTGCTGAACATCGTCCAAGGTCTGGAAACCTACGACAGCGGAGAAATAGAAGTAGGAGAAACCATTAAATTCGGGTATTTTTCCCAAAAAGGACTTACCTACAAGGAAGACCAGCGAGTGATAGATTTTATGAAAGACATCGCGGAATATTATCCTCTTGCAAATGGAAAAAGCATTTCGGCATCGCAATTTTTAAAGATGTTTCTTTTCAATGAGCAGACACAATACACTACCATTTCTAACCTGAGCGGCGGCGAAAGAAGAAGGCTGTATCTGATTTCTGTACTCTTCCAAAACCCAAATTTCCTCATCTTTGATGAGCCGACCAATGATTTAGATCTGCCGACACTTACCGTTCTGGAGAGTTTCTTGGCTCAGTTTCAGGGCTGTCTCATTATTGTTTCGCACGATAGGTATTTTATGGATAAAATTGTAGACCATCTGCTTATCTTCGAAGGTGAAGGAAAAATCAAGGATTTCATCGGTTCTTTCACTGAATATAGAGACCTGCAAGCACAAAACAAAAACACCAAGAAAAGCGAACCTACCAAACCAACAGAAGAAAAACAAACTAAAAATACCAATTCTAAAAGAAAACTAAGCTTCAAGGAGCAAAAAGAATTGGAAAACATAGAAAAAGAAATGCCTGTTTTAAAGAAAAAACAAGATGAAATTTTAGAAAAACTGAATAACGAAACGGATTACAGCATTATTTCTGAACTTTCGCAGGAGCTGGAAGAAACCACCAGCCAACTAGAAGCCCACGAAATGCGCTGGCTGGAATTACAAGAAATCTTGGAGTAATATTCCTTTTGTATAAAGACAAAATAAAATCCCGCTTGCTAAACAGCAGCGGGATTTTTGTATTTAGAAATGGGATGGATTATTTACCTCCGTCCATTTTCTTTTTCAATTCTGCAAGAGCATCAATATCTCCAAGAGTTGTTTTTTCTTCGCTTGAAGAAGACTTAGCTGCAGCTTCTTTTACATTTTTCTTTTCTTCATCTCTGAAAAGACCTGTGTGAGAAACTACTACTCTCTTGAATTCTTTGTTGAACTCAATTACTTTAAACTGAGCTTCTTCTCCTTTCTTGATTTTAGAACCATCTTCTTTTTCTAACAATCTTGAAGGGCAGAATGCTTCTACTTCTGCATCTTCGAACTGAACCTGAGCTCCTTTATCGAAAACATCTACTGCAGTTCCTGTATGTACAGTTCCTTCAGCGTATTTAGATTCGTATTTGTCCCAAGGGTTTTCAGTCAATTGTTTGTGTCCAAGAGAAAGTCTTCTAGCTTCTGTATCAAGCTCTAGAACTACTACATCTAGTTTGTCTCCTACAGCGCAGAACTCAGATGGATGCTTGATTTTCTTAGTCCAAGAAAGATCAGAAATATAGATAAGTCCATCAATTCCTTCTTCCAATTCCACAAACACACCGAAGTTAGTAAAGTTTCTAACAGTTCCTTTGTGTTTAGAACCTACTGGATATTTAGACTGGATGTCAGCCCATGGATCTGGAGTCAATTGCTTGATACCCAATGAAATTTTTCTTTCATCTTTATCCAAAGTAAGAACTACTGCTTCTACCTCATCACCGATTTTCACAAAATCTCCTGCACTTCTAAGGTGAGTAGACCAAGACATTTCAGAAACATGGATAAGTCCTTCTACACCTGGAGCGATTTCTACAAATGCACCGTAATCAGCAAGAACTACTACTTTTCCTTTTACTTTGTCTCCTACTTTCAAGTCAGCAGAAAGAGCTTCCCACGGATGTGGTTCTAGCTGTTTCATACCAAGCTGAATTCTTGTTTTCTCATCATCGAAATCAAGGATTACCACTTTTACAGTTTGTCCTTCAGAAAGGAATTCTGATGGGTGGTTTACTCTTGACCAAGAAAGGTCTGTGATGTGGATAAGTCCATCTACACCACCAAGGTCGATGAATACTCCGTAAGAAGTAATGTTTTTAACAGTTCCTTCTAGAACTTGTCCTTTCTCTAATTGAGAAATGATTTCTTTTTTCTGTCCTTCGATATCAGCCTCGATAAGAGCTTTGTGAGAAACTACCACATTTTTGAACTCTGGGTTGATTTTCACTACTTTGAACTCCATCGTTTTTCCTACGAATTGGTCGTAGTCTTTGATAGGCTTCACATCGATCTGAGAACCTGGTAAGAATGCTTCGATACCGAAAACATCTACGATCATACCACCTTTTGTTCTAGACTTCACGAAACCATTTACGATTTCACCAGACTGGTGGTATTCATTTACTTTATCCCAAGCTTTCAGCGTTCTTGCTTTTTTGTGAGAAAGCTGAAGCTGACCTGTTTTGTCTTCTCTTCTGTCTACCATTACTTCCACTTCATCACCTACTTTTAGGCCAGAGTTGTAACGGAATTCGTTGAGAGAAATTACTCCCTCAGACTTGAAGTTGATATCTACAATCGCTTCTTTGTCTGTAAGTCTTACCACTTTTCCGATGATTACATCAGATTCGGAAAGGTCGTTCAAAGAACCTTTGTAGATTTCTTCTAATTCATTTTTTTCTTTTCTGTCCTCAGCGTTAAGACCAGACTCGAAAGAATCCCAGTCAAACTGCTCTGGAGCCACATTTTGGTTCATTAGAACCTCTTCTTGTTTTGACATAAAAATATCACTTTGTATTCCTTTTTTCTCAGTATTGGCGGCGTGTGGGACTGAAAAATAGGGAAGAAGTTAAGTATAAATTTTCTCTGTTTCCGCCAAAATTTCCCACAAAAACGCTGCAAAGATAATCTTTTTTTTGAATTAAAGCTTTAATAATCAAAGTTTTTCTTTTTTATTTAAATCCATTTTCAAAAAAGTTATTTTTTCTTGGTTTTAGAATTTAATACCTTGAAAAACAAACTATTTCTAAAAACCCTACACTTACACTCCAAAAAAAACCATATAAACAAGCGTTTTTTCTATTTTAATGAAAAAATATTGTAAAAAATTTTTAAATTTGTACGAATAATTTTTTAAAAAATAATATTATGAAAACAAAGAAATTCATCGCTGCGGGTATTTTAGCAGCATCGCTACTGGGGTTACAATCTTGTAACAAAGCAAAAGAAGCTGTAAATGCAGCAAAGGAAGCAGCAAATGAGGCTTCGGGAAAAGAAAAGATTGATTATAAACTATTTTCTGATCCAGCACAAACTAAAAAATGGTATGATGCCGTAGTAGAAAAACTCGGCGAAAATACAAAAGTAACCGATGAAGTAAGATTCATAGTTACCAAAAACTCTGATAAAGTAGTTAAAACAGATGATGATTCGGATGACCTCAGTCTTTCTATTGTTTACCAAGACAATGTAGACAAGAGAAGAGTTCAGCAAATCAATTATAGCTCTAGTTTTGGATGGAGAGAACCACAAACTATGGAAATCGATGTAATTGGTGTAAATGCAGAGGAATTCCGTTTAGAAGATGAGTTATTTGACTTTAAAGAAGTAACAGCTGAAACAATACAAAAAGTAGTAGATGATGCTTGGAAGAAATACAAAGATGATGAGAAGTTTGAATACCAATATGTTTATACCATTGAAATTAAAAAGAATTTGATAGATGTTTCTATAAAAGGAAAACTGAAATCCAATGGACAAGAAAAATTTGGTTACTACAAAACAGATTTCAAAGGAAATCCTGTAAAATAAAAATCAATAGCAAGAAACCGCAGAGCCTTCTGTGGTTTTTTTATTGAATACAAAAAAGGTAGGAATTTGGTTTTGATACAATTAAATTGTTACTTCGTAAAAAATAATTAAATTTGCCCACTATGGAAAACAAAGTGAATAGTAAAAGTATAGAAGCCATCAAGGAGGTTTTGCGGAATTACTTGAAAGAAAAGGGACTGAGAAACACTCCTGAGAGATACACTATTTTAGAGGAGATATACAATTACGACAAGCACTTCAATGTAGATGACCTCTATCTACTAATGCTGCAGAAAAAATACCACATCAGTAAGGCAACCATTTACAACACGATAGAGGTTTTTCTAGATGCCGGGCTGGTCAGAAAACATCAGTTCGGCGAAAGTTCCACCTATGAAAAATCCTATTTTGACCGCCAGCACGACCACATTGTTATCTACAAAGATAGCTCGCAGAAAGAAATAGAGGAAATCATAGAGTTTTGCGACCCAAGAATCCAAGCGATAAAGGAGTCCATAGAAAGCGCTTTCGGTGTATCCATAGACAGCCACACGCTCTATTTCTACGGACAAAAGAAGGAGGCCACTCCATAAAAACACCCATTTTATGACAAAAAAACTGTTTATATCTTTTTTCCTGCTGTCCACTTTGTTTGTCTTTGGGCAAATTACTTCCATAAACGGCAATTTGGAAAAAGATCCTTTTTTTGAGCAAAAACAAGAAGGAAAAGATGAGCCTGTAAAGGTAAGAATCATCCATGCAGACCTTACCCAGAAAAGACAAGATTTGTTCGATGGAAATACCTTTATGACAGGAAATGTACATCTAGAACATAAAGGCTCTACACTAAAAGCCGACACCGTGATTTTCTATTCCGAAGCGAACTTCGCTAAGGCCATAGGAAACACCCAGCTGCAGACCTCTGACGGCAACCTAATCACCGCAGGAGAAATCCAGTATGACGGCAACTCCCAGCGTGGAATCGCAAGGAAAAATGTAGTCCTCACCGACCCTAAACAGACCATAAAAACGGATATTCTCTACTATGACCGAATTCCAAACACAGCCTATTTCAACACGGGAGGAACTATCTATAATGGTAGCAACACCATCAGAACCAAAACTGCCACCTACAACATCACCAGCCGAGTGGTAGATGTCACAGGAAATGTAAATATAGACAACAACCAATACCAAGTACAAGGAACTAAAATCAAGCAAAATCAAAACACCAATACCGCAGAGTTCTACGGTCCTACTACGATTATCAACAAAAGTAATCCTTCCAACTCGGTATACACAGAGAAAGGACACTATAAAATGAACAGCAAGGAGGTCTATCTCAGCAAAAATTCACGAATCTACTACAATGGAAAAACCCTAAAAGGCGATGCCATGTATTACAACCAAAACACAGGCTTCGGAACTGCGAAAGGAAATGTACTGCTGGACGACCCTCGGGAAAACCGCTTTGTAAGAGGCTCTTACGGTGAGATATTTGAAAATAAAGATTCTGCCATGATTACAGGGAAGCCCTACGCTGTGAAAATCTTTAAAAACGATTCGCTATTTTTCTCTGCCGAAAGAATCATCGCTTACCAAAAAGCCGATTCCAGCAGAATGAAAAAAAGTTTCCTGAAAGCCTACCACAAAGCCAGAATGTTCAAATCTAATGCACAGGCAAGAGCAGATTCACTTAGTTTTAATGAAACTGATGGAGAACTTCACCTCATCAGAAAGCCTATTTTCTGGACAGGCGAACGACAAGTAACAGGCGATGTTATCAAGGCTTACCTCAACACACAAAGCGAGAGTATAGATTCTTTAAAAGTGATCGGAAACGCACTAGCAATCAGTAAGGTAGATTCTATCAATCTAAAAGATGAATTTAACCAAGTGAAAGGCAAACAGATGATAGCTTACTACAAAAACAATAACATTCATCTGATAAAAGTAACCGAAAACGCACAGGCTATCAACTATGTAGAAAGTCAAAACGCAAAGACAAAAAACATGGACAGGCTGGGCATTTCGCTTTCGTCATGTGGAGAGATAGAGGCGCTTTTTGAGGAACAAAAGCTACACATCGTAGCGTGTAACATCGGCGCAAATACAGACATATATCCTATGAGCAAAATAGCTCCAGAGAAGCGGAAATTCCCAGAGTTTAACTGGAATACCAAAGACCGCCCACGGAAATGGAAGGATATATTTCTAGACTCGCCTGAAAATGTAGAAATCATCTACGAAACAGACACCGCCCTCTATGACCAAGCCGAAAACAAACGAAAAAAAGAGGAAGAAAAGAAAAATGCCAATAAAATAAAACGAGTAAAAAAATAATAAAAAGAAAAAGCACCTGAAATCAGGTGCTTTTTTATTCCTCTCCTTCTGGAAGATCCTCATCTTCTACATTCTGAGCTGCTTTTTTTATCTCTAATTTATGAGCGATGAGGTCTAAATTTTCTACTCTATTTTTGAAAATCTTTATCGCTGTGAAAACAGCCTCCTCAAAGGAATGAGCATCCGCAACACCCTTCCCTGCAATATCATAAGCCGTTCCATGGTCTGGCGATGTTCTGATGAGCGGCATTCCCGCTGTGTAGTTCACTCCGTTTTCGTATGCGATGGTCTTAAACGGAGTAAGGCCTTGGTCATGATACATCGCTAACACTCCATCAAAATGCTTGTATTTTTCTGGCTGGAAGAAACTATCCGCAGGATAAGGCCCAAAAGCCATAAAACCTTGGTCGAACAATTCCTTGATGGCTGGTTCTATGATTTCTTTTTCCTCCATTCCTATCGTTCCGCCGTCGCCTGAGTGTGGATTCAGCCCTAGCACTGCGATTTTTGGTCTTTCGATGGAGAAATCCAGTTTCAGACAGTTGTTCATCTGTTTTACTTGGTCTATTATCCTTTGCTTCGTAATTGTTTCCGCCACTTTTGCTAGTGGAATATGATGTGTAGAAACAGCAACTTTTAAATCCTCTGTCACCAAAAACATCAATCCTTTGGCGGCAAATTTTTTCTCCAAATACTCGGTATGCCCTGTGTATGGGAAACCGTGTTTTATCATTTCATCCTTGTTGATAGGCGCAGTTACCAGCACATCTACATCACCCTTCATCAGCGCATTTGTCGCAGCTTCTAACGAGTCTATCGCCAGTTTGGTAGATTCCTCTGTGGGCGTACCGAACTTTACCTCCATTTCATCCTTGCGAAGATTGACGATGTTTATCTGCCCATCTACCACCTCGGAGGCGTGGAGGATATAGTTAAAATTAAACTGCAGTTTGAATACATTTTTCTGAAAAGAAAAGAGCTTCCCTGAACCAAAAATCACAGGTGTGAAAAAATCCAGCATACTCTTGTCTTTCAATGTTTTAAGGATAATTTCTGGACCTATTCCATTATAGTCACCGATAGAAATTCCTACTTTTATTTTATGTTTAAATTCCATTTTGCTTAACTTTGGGTCTTAAAAGAGCAAAATTAGTTTAATTTTTTGAGAAGAAAACAGATTTATTCAAAAATACTTTAAATTTATGTTTACAGGAATAGTAGAAGCCACTGCCACAGTAGAAAATATAGAAACTCAGGGAACAAGTGTTCATTTTACGATGAGCTGCCCATTTACAGACGAAATAAAAATAGACCAAAGTCTTTCTCATAACGGCTGCTGCCTGACCATAGAAAAAATTGAAAATCAGCGATATGGAGTAACCGCAATACAAGAAACTTTGGAAAAAACCAATCTAGGAAGCTGGAAAATAGGCACTAAAGTAAATCTGGAAAGATGTGTGCTGATGAATGGCAGACTAGACGGGCATATCGTGCAGGGACATGTAGACCAAACAGGGACAATAAAATCCATAGAAAACCTAAACGGCAGCCACTACATCACGATAGCATACACCGAGAAAGATGGATTCACGACCGTTCCACAAGGGTCTATCACCGTGGACGGCATCAGCCTGACTGTAGCCCACAGCGGAGAAAATGAGTTTGCGGTAGCGATAATTCCTTACACTTGGGAACATACTAATTTGAAGAATTTAGAAATTGGAGACAAAGTGAATTTGGAATTTGACATCATTGGGAAATATGTAGCAAAACTTATGAAAAAATAGCCCATGAGCTCCATCATCAAAGGAAACATACGAACGAGAATCTTCTTCGGATTTATGCTGGTTACCCTATTGAGTATCATAGGTGTAACGGTAATTTCTTATCTCGTTTTCAAAAAAAATACCGAAACCCAAAACAAAGAAAGACTACGCCAGACGGTAGAAATCCTGATGGCTTCATTAGACTATGCAGTCAGCCACACGACGGTGACCGAAAAAAACATAAAACCCATCTTGGAGAAAAAAATCTTAGAAATCTCCGATATCAACAAGCAGGATATTATCATCTATAATCTACAAGGGAAATTTCTTCTTTCCAACAAAGAGAAAAACCAAATCTCGCCACAGGAAATCCCAGAAGAAGTTCTAAAAAAAATCCTAAAAAAGGGAAATAGATTTGATTCTGTAGAATACATAAAAGATGAAGAGGACAATCTAACAGCCTCCTACATCCCGCTTCTAAACAACATGCTGGAGCCTGTCGCTATTGTTTTTTTTCCTTTTTATCATAGTGATAACACCCGTTTGGATACCTTTAATCAGTATATCCAAATCATGGTTGTGGCGAACATCATTATCATCGCCCTTGGAATATGGCTCAGCTGGAGAATTTCCGATGAACTAACGAAAAACATTAGGAAAATTTCACAAAAAATCACACAAATAGACCTCAATGAAGAAATAAAACCCATCCGATATTACAATGATGATGAATTTACTCCGCTCATCAATTCCTATAACCGAACCATACGGATGATAGAGGAACAAAAAAAGCTATTATTCTTCAAAGAGAAAGAATCTGCATGGCGCGAAATGGCGAAACAGGTGGCTCATGAAGTCAAAAACCCACTGACTCCCATGAAACTCCTCATTCAAAATTTTGAAAGGAAATTTGATAAAAACGACCCTGAGATAGAAGATAAAGTAAAAAAACTCTGCGCCTCTATGGAGGACCAGATAGACCTAATAGCAAAAGTGGCTGGAGCTTTTTCGGAATTTACAAAACTACCCGAAAAAAAGAATGAAGTAATCAATGTGAACAATGAAATTTTATCCCTCATAAGGATTTTTGATGATAAGAATGAAATCATATTTCACCCTAAACAAGATAATATTCTCATCAACTTTGATAAATCTTTCTTCCAGAGGATAATGACCAACCTCATCCTAAATGCCCAGCAAGCAAAAAACGAGAAACAAGACTTTTTCATCAAAATCAATCTGGAACTTTTAAATAAAAAAATAAGCCTAAACATAGAGGATAACGGAAACGGAATCCCTGAGGATAAATTAGAAAAAATCTTTGAACCTAATTTTACCACCAAATCCAGTGGAACAGGCCTTGGACTGGCAATGGTAAAAAGAATGATAGAAGACTATAAGGGAGAAATCTCCATCCGCTCCAAAGAAGGAAAAGGAACTACACTTATGATTATCCTCCCTACAAATATGTAAAAAAGAATGAAAGCCCTAAAATCCCTTAATCCCTATTTTTGGAAGCATCGAAATATGCTTTCGCTGGGAGTTTTATTTATTTTTCTCAGTAATTTTTTCAATATCTTCTGGATACAATATCTGGGAGACACCATAGATGCTATACAGCAGGTTTTGAGTAGTAAAAATACTGACAGCGATACTATTATAAAAACTCTTCTTATCAATGGAGGCGTTATCATAGGCTCATCCATCATTGCTGGAGTTTTTCGGTTCATGATGAGACAGACTATCATAGTAGCATCACGGAAAATAGAATACGAACTAAAAAACGAAATCTATCAGCACTACCAAAGTCTTTCTCTTACAAATTTCAAAAAAACAAGCATAGGCGACCTTATGAACCGCCTCAGCGAAGACATTATCGCCATTAGAATGTATCTAGGCCCTGGTGTGATGTATGTAGCCAACCTCATCATTTTGCTGATGATTACCAGTTTTTATATGATAAGGACTGATGTGGAAATGACACTTGTCATTCTGATATTGCTTCCTATATTTTCTCTTTCTGTGTATAAAGTAAGCGGAATCGTAGGAAAAAAATCAAAACTAATGCAGGAAAGTCAGTCTGCAATTTCTACTTTCGTGCAGGATAGTTTTTCGGGAATTAGAGTGGTGAAATTCTTTAACAAAGAAAAATATGTCCAAGACAAATACGGCGAGAAAATCAAAAATTACCAAAACAGAGCCGTAGATTTAGCCAAGTATGAGAATTTTTTCTACACTTCTATGATTTTGATAGTGGGAATTTTGGATATCGCTATTTTATTCATCGGCGGGCAGAAATACATTAATGGAGAGATTAACATTGGTATGATTGCCAATTTCTTCATGTATGCCAATGCGATGGTGATTCCGTTCAGTACCGTGGGCTGGGTAACTTCTATCAACCAGCGGGCAGAAGCCTCCATGCAGAGGATAAATGAATTTAAGAACATTCATTCCGATATCGTTAATACCAATCATGATATCTACGAAATCAAAGGCGATATAGAATTCAGAAATGTGAGCTACACCTATCCCAATACTGGCATCAAAGCTGTGGAGAATTTAAGTTTTAAAGTAAATGCGGGAGAATTTATCACCATCACAGGAAAAACAGGAAGTGGAAAATCTACCATCGCTCTTCTTCTTTGCAGGCTGATAGACCCAGACGAAGGAGAAATACTGATAGATGGCAAAAACCTAAAAGAGCACAATCTGGAACTTTACCGAAAATTCATCGGCTACATTCCGCAGGAAAGTTATCTTTTCTCCGACACGATAGAGAATAACATTGGCTTTGCGATAGACAATCCTACGCCTGAACTGATAGAAAAATTCGCAAAAATAGCTGACATTCATAATGATGTGATGCTCTTCAGAGACAAATACCAGACCGTGGTAGGAGAACGAGGCGTAATGCTTTCAGGCGGGCAGAAACAAAGAATCTGCATCGCCAGAGCCCTTATCAAACAGCCTCAAATCGTGATTTTTGATGACTGCTTATCGGCTCTTGATACCAAAACCGAACAAAACATTTTGACCAATATAGAAAAAGAAGTTGCCAACTGCACCGCTATCATCATCACCCACAGAGAAACCGTGGCGAGCAGTAAAAAAATAAATCTGTAAACCAAATACATGATTTTTGATAGTTTTTTTGATTTTTTCTATGAAAGTTTAAAAAATTATCTTAAATTTGTTGAGCATTATTAAAATAACAATAAAATGAGTGATTACAAAGAACGCCAAGAAAATGAAATTTTTACAAAGGTGTTAAAAGCAGGAAGGAGAACTTATTTCTTTGATGTGAGAGAAACAAAAGCAGGCGACTACTATCTTACTATCACAGAAAGCAAGAAAAATTTTAATGAAAGTGGTGAAGCAACTTTTGAAAAACACAAAATCTATCTTTACAAAGAAGATTTCAAAGGTTTCTTAGAAATGTTTAATGAAACTAAAGATTTCATTATTGAACAAAAAGGAGAAGATGTAATTTCTGAAAAACACGACAAAGACTTCAAATCCCGTTCTTTCACGATAGATTCTGATGAGGATTTCTAAGAAATTATATTCGCAAATTATATAAAAAATGGAGCCGTTATAAAGCTCCATTTTTTATTTTAGTTCAAAATCGTCTCTGTCTAAAAGGACTTTAAATTTCTGTCTAAAAGAATTTAGTTTCTCCAAATCTATATTTGCTGATATGATATCTCCATTTTTCTCCGATATCTCTGTCCCATCTGCATAAAAGCAATGGGTGCTTTCTGGATAATTCAGCCCTGAACCATCTACCCCTATCCTATTAACTCCGAATACAAACGATTGGTTTTCAATAGCTCTGGCTCTCAATAGCGTTTCCCACGCTAAAATACGAGGTTTAGCCCAGCTGGCTACATCTATCATTACATCATAGTTATCCACATTTCTCGCAAATACAGGAAATCTCAAATCATAGCACACCAAAAGTAAAAACCTAACCCCTTTATAATCAACCACTACACGCTCCTGCCCTGGTGTATAGATTTTATCCTCTCCACCGAAAGAGAACAAGTGTTTTTTATCGTATTGATGAACTTTTCCAGAAGGTTCCACGAAATAAAATCTATTATAAAACCGCCCATTTTCCTTCACCGAAACACTTCCGCCTACTGCTGATTTTTTCTTCTCCGCAAAATGCTTCATCCATGCAAGGGTTTCACCTTTACTATCCGCTACCTCTTCCGTATCAACACAAAATCCCGTAGTAAACATCTCTGGAAGAAGAAATACATCCGCTTGTTCATCTTTTAATTTTTCTTCAATGATATTGATATTTTCCTCTGGAGATTTCCATTGAATATCCAAATTTAACGCTGTTATTTTCATATTTTTTGACTTTTGTTTGTAAATCTATTATTTTTATTTTGAAACCAAAAATATTTAATAATGTTTTTATTACCTTTGCACGATTTTAATTTTAAATTTGATGGAATTAGCATTAAAAATATTTCAGTTTATTCTAAGTATTTCTATTTTAGTTTTCTTACACGAATTAGGGCATTACCTTCCTGCAAAATGGTTCAAGACCCGCGCAGAGAAATTTTTCCTATTCTTTGACCCTTGGTTTTCTTTATTTTCAATGAAAAAAATCAACGGAAAATGGCAATACAAATTTTTCTCTAAAAATCAGCCTGACACAGAAGTTATCGAGGTAAACGGAGAAAAAAAAGAAGTTCCTATCAATACAGAAAACCTGCCTGATAACGACTGGAGAAAACACCCAGAGAGCACAAAATGGGGCATCGGCTGGCTGCCTATGGGAGGCTATGTAAAGATAGCAGGAATGGTGGATGAAAGCATGGATACAGAGCAACTGAAAAAACCTGCTGAACCTTGGGAATTCCGCAGCAAACCAGCTTGGCAGAGACTTATCATCATGCTTGGCGGAGTTACTGTTAATTTCTTTTTAGCGTGGTTTATTTATTCTTGTCTTTCCTATTTTAATGGAGAAATGATTTTTAATCCTGATAAAAATGTAACGATTACTTATGGTGAATCAGCCAAGAAAATGGGATTCCAAGATGGAGATAAAATCCTAAAAGTAGATGGAAAAGAACAGAAAAATTTAGAAAAACTATCTCTGGATGTTTTATTAAGCGACCATATTACTGTGCTAAGGGGTGGAAAAGAAGTGACTTTTGACACCAATGACGAAGGCAAAGCTATGGTGTTTCAAGAAGATACACCAAAGGGATTCCTTGTTCCGAGAATAGAACCTATAGTAGATACTGTGATAGCTAAAACAGCAATAGATGCAGGATTACAAAAAGGAGATAAAATACTAAAAATCAACGATAAAAATATTGCTTTTTACGATGAATTGTCTTCTGCATTATCAAAACACGCAGGACAGGAAGCCTTGGTTCAAGTAGAAAGAACAGGTAATACGGTAGATTTAAAACTTCCTGTATCAAAAGAAGGAACGATAGGTATCTCTGTTGGCAGAAACTTTCTAACAAAAAAGGACTTTACCCCAATAGAAGCTGTATCAAGAGGTTTCACGCGCTCCATAGAGGAACTGACTTACCAGATAAAACAATTTAAACTTGTGTTTAATAAAACAGTAAAAGGCTATAAAAAAGTAGGAGGCCCTATTGCAATTGTTAATCAGATGCATGTAAGACAAGACACAGCTGGAAATTATGCAATTGACTGGACTTTCTTCTGGAGTTTTACGGCTATGTTTTCCGTTTGGTTAGCATTTCTAAACCTGCTTCCTATCCCTGGTCTTGATGGTGGGCATGTGGTATTTACGCTTTGGGAAATAGTCACAAGGAAGCCTGTTCCACAAAAAATCTTGGAAAACGCTCAAATGATTGGAGTTATTTTCCTATTGTCTTTGATGGTGTTAATCTTTGGAAATGACATTGTTAAGTTAATCATGAACAAATTTTAAGAAAAATAATTGTAAAAAGAGCTATAAAAATTTGGTGGATATAAAAAATGTTCCTATATTTGCATCACTAAAAATGAACAAAACGCCTTTTTAGCTCAGTCGGTTAGAGCATCTGACTGTTAATCAGAGGGTCGCTGGTTCGAGCCCAGCAAAAGGCGCCAAAAAAGAGTTATCATCTGATAACTCTTTTTTTATTCTTAAAACTTTTTACAAATTAAACATTTGTTTTATCCTATCAACTTTGGAAGGAACATTAACACCTTGTAAAACCAAAGATGTTTCTTTCCTTGCGTATTTACTATTTTCATCTCTAGAAGCAGATAGCCAATTGAAAGAGCCTTCGATAAGCAATCTATCATCCACGCAGATTGTCTTATTATGTATTCCTTTATAAATAATTAATTTCGCACCAGAATCTTTTAGTAATTTTCTTCCTTCTTGGGAGTGAGGTTTTAGCTTTCCATCTACTTTATCTAAATATTCATCTGTAAGTATAGTAACTTTTACTCCTTTGTTAGAAGTTTCTTTTATAAGTTCTGAAATACCATCTTCATTTATAGCATTTATGGAAATAAATGGTGAGCTAATGATAATCTCATTAGCAGCAATTTTGAAACATTTTTTCAGAGCGTTTCTATGTTCTTCCAATGTGGTTAGATAGTTTACTTTATCTGTATTATCTGTAAACAAGGTGTTTTTTGTATATACAAAAGTGTCATCCAAAGAACTATCTGGGTAAGTATATAAAAGCTCTGCCAAATTAGATGATGGTGTGTTTTGTCCCTGCTTAAAAATAACCATATTACCAAATACCAAGAAAGAATGTTTAGCTCTAGTCAATGCTACATTCAACATGTTATTTTTCCCTCCATAATTCATAAACAAAGGCTTATTAGGATCTGAATCAGTAGGAGAAAACAATATAATTGGTTTCTCTGCTCCCTGTAAAGCATGCACAGTTCCCACAGTCATATAGTTAGACAATTCCTGAGACAAATTGATTCTAATCAGATTCTTTATATAATCTCTTTGAGCTGAATATGGAGTAATTATCGCGACAATATCTTGTAAAGGTTTATTATAAGCCTTTTCAAGTTTTTCTTTCTGGTCCTTTAACCACAATATAATCGTATTCGCTTCAGCAATATTTCTATTACTAGAATTATATTTCTCACAAAATCCATTAATATGCAAATATCCCACACTGGGAAGATTATGAGATTTTGTATGAGATTTTCCTCCTCTAAGAATGAGGCTATTCTGGTACACATACTTATTGGAATAATGAATAATTGGGTCTATACACCTTCTATGCTCTCTTAGTAACACCCCATCTTTAACCTCCCCATTATTAGTTTGGTAAGTGAAATGAGACTTGTATAAAGCTAATTTCATCACACTTCCACTAGAGGCTAAATATCCACAATCCCTAAAAAATTTAAACTGTTCTTCCGATTCTATTATATGATATTTTTCTGCATTTTTATAATCCACAAATTCTGAAACTCCCCAAATCGGTTCTATCTGATATATATCTCCTACCACAAGAAGTTTTTTTGTAAATACAAAAGACGGAATGGCAACTTCTGGCGATACCTGCCCTGCTTCATCCACAATCATGAAATCAAAGAGGTCATTATAAAAAACATTTCCTTCCGAAACGGAGTAATAAGAACAATATCTAGGCAGTGTATGAAAAGTAGAAATAAAAAGAGGTGTTAACTTTGCTATTCTTTCAAGTTTTACTTTGTATTTATTTTTACTTCTTTCATTTTTGCTAGCCGCTGTATCCTTATTAGATTGTTCTTTTATAAACTCTACCTCCCTATAATGAACACACAACCAGAATAATTTATGTCTTAGAGAAATATCCAGCTTCACTGCCATATCTTCGATACAGTTTAGTCCTTGATATTCATCTTTTGTTTTTTCTATTAAATTATCCCATTTGTGCTGATATTCCTTATTCCACAATTGTATTTTAGATATATAATTTTGATGTCTTTTCTTAGACTCCTCTAATATATTTTCCAATTGTGCGAGTGTATTTTCTAATTGTTTTAGTTGTTTTTGCGTACCTAAAACTAACTCATCCGTAGCAGATTGTATTTCAAAATAATTATAAAATTTTGTTTGTGGAGAATACAGCTCCAAATGCTCTTTAAGTATCAACTTAAATGCATTTTCTTTAATCTTTTTAAAGTTAGCAAAAGGAAGATGTTTTATATCAAAAGGAAAACTCTGATACTTTTCTTCTAAGAGTTTCTTATATTCCTCTAAAGAACTGATGAGTGATTTTGTCTTTTGAATACTCTGCTGAACATCTTCTATTTTGTGAAATATCTCATCTTCATTATTAAAACCATTCGCTTTCAAAAGAGCTGGAATGGTGTATTTCAAAAGAGCAGCATCTGTATAGTCATCTATCTCTTTTTTACACTCTTCTATAAGTTCTCTCAAATACGCTAGTACACTCTCTATTTTGGTGTTTTTTGAAAAATCATAGTCAAGATGATGATGTTTTACATACTCCTCAAACTTATCAATTACATATTCTACACATTCTCTGATATTTATTTCCTCGTCCATCTGATATACAAAACCTTCTGTAAAAAATGGACTTGTAGCACACTGATATTTTTTTAGTTCTTCTGTTTTTTTGGATGTCCCTGTAAGATATAACCCAAATGAATTTACTCCTGGCAACCATCTCTCTTGTAATACATCTTTTGATTTATTTTCAAGCTTCATACTATCCAAAATATTAGTTATAGCTTGATTGTTAGAAGAACAACCTACAATGAGTGGTGATGGAGTATTATTTAGCACTCCATTAACTAAACTATTAGCAATAAAACTTTGTAAAATCGTTGTTTTTCCTGTACCAGGAGGGCCATTAATCGCGAAAATATCTGAATGATTCTCATATTGAGATTTCGCGAATGCTTCTCTCTGTGATTTGGATAGAGGAAACTCTTCTCCCATATGCCCATAATGATTGGGGACAAGAACATCCTCAATATCTTTGGTATCATTTATTTTTTGAAACTTGTTAGCATCTAACAACATTTCCAAAATATTATAATTGACCTTAGAATTATCTTTATAAATCAAGTCATTATAAAGAGCAAGAATATGCCTGGTAGTATTGACATCTTCATATTTACATAGTCTAAATTTAATTACTCCTTGCTGATAATCTGTATATTTTTTACCCGTTATTTTATTAAAATACGCCTCACAATCTTCCCAATACTGCTTCCATGTATTTCTATTAAAATCAAGGTTTGATGATTCAGAATCTACCTTGGCCATTTCAGCTATGGTAGGGCTATCTTTAGGATTTGGACTTAGATATTCTCTCAAAAAAGCTGGTCTCTCATCTTGTTTTGGAGGAAAAAGTTTTCCATCTTGCCGTAAATATGCAGGAATCCAATAAGGATAATGGATTTCAGAATCACCTTCAAATTCTGTATGCTCCTTTGAGTTTTGAATAAAAACAGGCGCTATCTCTATTTTATTGAATTTAACAGAGTCTATCTCGTTACCCTTTTTACCCAAATTAATAACTTCAAAAAATGCATCTTCATCATCATACAAAGCATCTACCTGATTCATATCCTCTATGTACTCCCCTATACTAAAAGAATACATATTTTTCTCATCCCAAACCTGCTTAACCTCTTCTTTGGAGAGCTGTTCTATATCGAAGCTTTTTCTATTCAGTGGACCTCCTAAATATGCATATTTACTACCTCTAGAAGAATCTATCAAAGAAGCCCTGTAATATTTCAACCAATTTTTAAATCTCTCATTAGTCATAACTCATCATGCTTATTCCATTATATTTTTTATTCTTATTTCTACACTAATTTTTCAGAATCATTCCCATTTTCTGTTTGTAAAATTTTCCCATTCAAAAATATTTATATCCTATTACCTATCCGCTCTCCATGCATATACTTTCGTGGGATTTTCTTTTATAAGTTTTTCATTTCGCTCAAAGAGGGCTTTTGCAAGATTTTCATCTTTTGTGGCTTTTAGATAATATTCTTTGGCTTTTTGTAGGTCTTTTTTAAATTTAATCCCCGCATGATACATCGCTCCCAGTGAGGAAATACTCATTTCTTCACCGATGGCTTCCCCTTTTCTGAACCATTCTACCGCCTTGTCATAGTTCTTTGGCAAATCTCCACCAAGCGTGTAGAGGTATCCGAGATTATAGATGGCTTTCGGATTTCCCAAATTGGCTGCTTTTTCCATCCATTCTATTCCCTGCTGGGTATCTTTAACTTGTGGATTGTCTTGCAAATAGATGAAAGCTATATTATTCATCGCATCCACATCACCTAGATTAGCCGCTATTTTATACCATTTTAAGGCTTTTGTAAAGTCTCCTTTATTTTCTCCTTTGTCATTATAATAAATATAAATCATGCCCAAATAATTAGGAAAAGCTACCTCGGCAGGGAAATTCTCATGCCCCCAAGTGTAGAGTTCTATGGCTTTTGGGATATTTTGTTTTACTTCTTCCCCTTTAAGATAAAAATAAGCAACTTGCACCAGTCGTTGCTTGTCTTTAGTCATTTTCACTGATTTTTCTATCAGCTCCAAATTTTTCTCATAGTTTTTCTCCACACCCCAGCCCATATAATACATATACGCCAAGTTATCCACCGCAGAAGAACTCCCCAGATTAGCTCCTTTTTGGAAAAGTTCTATTGCTTTTTTGTAATCTTGTTTTACACCTGTGCCATCTCGATACAGAAGTCCTAAATTATTACAAGCATCAGCATGATTGGATTTCACGGCTTTTTCTAACAATTTCACAGCTTTTCCATAATCTTGTTTCACTCCAGCCCAGCCTTTTATGTAAATAGTACCGAGCGTGTTCTGTGATTCTGCATAGCCTTTGTCAGCTGATTTTTGGAACCACAGCAGCGCTTTTTCATTATCCTGCGGATAGCCCTTTTCTCCCATAAAATAGGATGATGCGAGATAAAACATCGCTTCTGCATCCCCTTTTTCGGATTTTTTCAGCAAGTCATCTTGAGCTTGTATCAATCCTGAAAAGAAAATTAAAACTATTAGCAATAAAGTTTTCATAGTCATTGGTTTTTGTTATTTGTTTGTTTTATAATAGTTTATCAGTCCATTCGTAGAAGAATCGTGAGAAGAAATTTTATCAGAATTGGCAAGTTCGGGTAAAATCCTGTTTGCTAGGACTTTTCCAAGCTCCACCCCAAATTGGTCAAAACTAAATATATTCCAAATCACTCCCTGAACAAATATCTTGTGCTCATACAAAGCGATAAGCTGCCCCAGCGAAAAAGGATTTAATTCTTTGAACAAAAATGAATTCGTTGGAATATTTCCTTGGAAAATCTTATAATTTACCAGCTTTTCTATTTCAGAAACAGATTTATTGGTTTTTTGTAATTCATCTAAAACCTGCTCTTTATCCTTTCCAAAAGCCAAAGACTCTGTCTGTGCAAAGAAATTCGCCAAAAGTTTTTCCTGATGGTCAGAAACCGAATTACAAGACTTCGTATAAGCGATAAAATCCGACGGAATCAGCTCTGTTCCCTGATGAATAAGCTGATAGAAGGCGTGCTGCCCATTAGTTCCTGGCTCTCCCCAGATAATCGGCCCAGTTTCATAATACACAAATTCCCCATTTCTATCCACAGACTTACCATTGCTCTCCATATCGCCCTGCTGAAGGTAAGCAGGAAAACGATCAAGATATTGAGAATAAGGCAAAACAGCGTGCGAACTTGCATCAAAAAAGTTTCTGTACCAAATACCCAGCAATGCCATCAGCACTGGAACATTTTCGGAAAATTCTGCTTTTTGGAAATGAATATCTGTGTCATTTGCTCCTTTTAAAAGTTGCTCAAAATTATCATAACCAATTGATAATACTATGCTTAGTCCAATAGCCGACCAAAGCGAATAGCGACCGCCGACCCAGTCCCAAAATTCAAAAATATTTTCTTCTGCGATTCCAAATTTCTTAACCTCAGAAACATTAGTAGAAAGCGCCACAAAGTGCTTCGCCACATCTACCTCTCTGCCAGATTTCAAGAACCAATCCTTTGCAGAATGGGCATTGGTCATCGTTTCCTGCGTGGTAAAAGTTTTAGAAGCGATGATGAAAAGCGTGGTTTCTGGGTTGAGGTTTTTAAGCGTTTCCGCTAAATGATCTCCATCTACATTAGACACGAAATGTACATTCAGCCTTGTTTTAAAATGTTTCAATGCCGAGCAGACCATCACTGGGCCTAAATCCGAACCACCAATCCCAATATTCACCACATCCGTGATTTCCTTTCCTGAAAACCCTCTGTGCTCACCCGAAATTACCTTTTCCGAAAAATCTTTCATCTGAGAGAGTACTCTTTTCACATCGGGTTTTACATCTTTCCCATCCACTAAAATCGGCTGGTCAGAAAAATCTCTCAAAGCTGTGTGGAGAACTGCTCTTCCTTCGGTTTCATTTATTTTTTCGCCTGAAAACATTGCAGAAATTGCCGTTTTCAGTTCGCATTCTTCAGCCAATTGGAGCAAAAGATTTTTTACCTTTTCATCGATTAAATTTTTAGAAAAATCAAACAAAAAGTTTTCTCTTTTTATAGAAAATTCTTCGAAACGATTAGGATTTTCAGCAAAAAGCTCCCTCAAATCAAAGTTTTTTTCAGCAAAATATTCATTCAGACCTTTCCAAGCCTTGGTCTGGGTAGGGTTTATTTTTGGTAGCATAAATTTTAATTATTAAAAAACACAAATTTAGTCTTTTAAATTTAAAAAATCCCCGCACATGGCAGGGATTTTTATCATTTATTTTTCTTCTTCTTTTTTATCTGATTTTTTCCAAAATTTCTTTCTATTTCTCCAAGCAAAAATTCCTAAAATCCCTGCTAAAATAAACATCCAAGCGTTTGCAGCCAGTATTAAGAACTTCTGGAATCCATAGAATCCATCAACGAAAGCTTCTTTAAAATCATACCAAAAACTTCCTTTGTATTTGTCTTCCAAACTTCTGATATTAGGCATTTCCTCTTGAGAAATCTTGAATTTCGGTTCGGAAAGATAGATGTTCACTGTGCTGTATTTCAGTTCATCAGCAAGATTGAAATCGTTTATTTTCTGATAATTAAGCTCTCGCTCATTATCATTTGTTGCTTCTGCATTTTTAGTTGTGTTAGTTTGCTGGGAAAGCTGAGCTTTATGTTTCTCCATTCTTTGTTTTTCCAGTTCCGCCATTTTTACATTAGCACTCACATCTTCGGCTGTGATGGTGCGTTCTCGGAGAAAAATACTCTTGTCATTCAGTAATTTTAGGAAATCTGACAATTTCTCAGTTGGCACCCGCACCTCCATTTGGTTTTTAGTGGTGTATTTACGGACATATAGAGATTTTTCTTCTGACTGAGGAAAGATATTTTCCTCCAAAACATCTCTACGATAATTACTACTTATCACAAAACCACCCATCTCCTTCAATGTATTTTCTATGTAGATAGTCGCCTGATATACATCGGAAACATCCATATCTACATTTGCTTTTCGCACGAATTTTTTACCCTCCACTTCTTGAGAGGCAGCCATAGATATAGACGCGGCAGTGCTGTCCACCATTGCTTCAGATTCTTTTAAATCAAGGTCTAAATGAGTCGCTTCTGCCTCATTTTTTTTAGCACAGGAAGCCATCATAAACACAGCCATAAAGACCACAACCGAATTTCTAAATACTCTTTTCATATTCTTATTTTTTGAATTATTGGTACAAATTTCCATCAAATTCCTTGACAATTATTGTAAATTGATTTTAAAATTACTGAAAATTGGTTTTACAAATTTATAACACTGATTGTCTTTGATTTGTAAAAAAAACTTATCCCAAATATAGCATATTTATTTGATTTTTTCAGCAAATAAATTCAAAATTTTCCAGCCCTGCTCATCTACTTTTTTCAGCAAATGAGCAATAACCACAGCCAGTAAGACATTCAGAACATAAATCAAAATCATCAAAACGAACCAATGTAAATTTTCCCTAAAAACAGGAATGAAAAAATACACCAAAGACGAGCTGATTCCCTGCGCGAAATAGAAAAATATCGCATTCTGACCTATGTAGGAAAGCAGGTTTTCTTTCTGAATTTTTAGTCTGTTATAAAAGATAAAAACCAGAGCCAAAGAAACGAAAGACCAAACGATATAAGGGATTTTTGGCGGAAATTTCTGTTTATTAAGTTTGTAGAAAATATCTACTCCATAGCTCCAAAACATTCCTACAAGGCTGAGCACCACAAAACCGATTAAAAACAAAATCTGAGCATTGGTCAGTTTCTTGTTTTTCAGCTGGTAAGCTACAAGGAAAACTAATAAATAAAAAATCGTATAGCCCACCTGCCCAGTGGGATAAAAATCTGGATTAAAATTAAAAACAAATATAAAAGCCACACAAAAACCTACAATCCACCAAATGTATTTTGAGAAAAACCTCAGCACAATGACTCCAAAAAAAGTAACGACATAGTAAGTCTTCAAATACCAAAAACTGCCCATCACCACAGGAAAAACATCACAAGTGCTATACTGATGCAGCCACCAGTTTCCCAAAAGTTTAAAATCAAAAGACAGACTCAGGCTGTTCTCGGTATATTTAGAGCCAAATGTCAGAAAGAAATTTTGGTATGTTTCTTTGTCAAAAAAAGACTGCAGAAAAATCTTGAAAAACCCATCAAAAAAGAACAATCCTGTCACGAAAATCATATAGGCGATTTGTAATTTCAGCAGCCTACGAAAGGTTTTATCAAGATTTCCAGAAGAGGTCAATCCGCTGAGTGCAAAGAAAATAGGCACATCAAAAAGCAGACTGAAAATCCTCATTTCATTAGAAACATAAAACTGCCCAGACCAAAAAACAGTATGAATAAAAACAATTGACAAAGTTGCCAAACCCTTCGCATAATCAATGTATAAATCTCTTTTCATCAAACCGAGAATTTTTAGCCAAAAATAAAATTTTTAATTAAAATTTATCCCTTCTGAATAATATTTAGTAATTTTGTGCATCATTCAAAAACAAAAATTATGTTTAAAAAAGTAATTTATTTAGGTCTTATGGCAGGAGCAATTCACTTTGCTGATGCTCAAAAAATTAATTTAGGAAAAGCACTAGATGCAGGTGCAAAAGGAGTAAAAGCATTGACTTTCTCTAACGCTGATGCAGCAAGACTTTCTAAAGAATCTGTGGACTGGATGGATAATAACAATCCAGTAGCTGACAAAAACAGCCCTTACACAAAAAGACTAAACCGCCTTTTCGGAAAACACAAAAACCAAGATGGACTTACTTTAAATTATAAAGTATATTTAGTAAGAGACATCAACGCTTTCGCTGCGGCTGATGGAAGTGTGAGAGTTTTCTCTTCTCTTATGGAC
>CAUQMH010000010.1:0-32218 GCA_963519075.1 uncultured Flavobacteriaceae bacterium | reverse complement strand
GAATAGAGCGAATCGTAATGCTTCTTTACCAAATGTCAGATATTCGTATGTTTTTCGAAAATGATATCAGAACTTTGGAACAATTTAAATCCCTATAAAAAAAGAAAGTCAGGACAAAAAATCCTGACTTTTTTATTTTTAGTATCCAGAGCCACTCTGCTCCTTCCCTATCAATGCTAATGCAGAGGATGTTCCTATTCGTTTCACTCCCATTTTTATCATTTCTTCGGCTTCTTCTTTGGTTCTGATTCCGCCTGCGGCTTTTACTGGCAGGACATCTGCATTGTCCAGCATGATTTTTATGCCTTCTTTGGTCGCGCCGTTTGGTTTTCCATCCTGAGTTTGATAAAAACCAGTAGAAGATTTGATGAAAATATTGGAAAGCTGTTCTTTTGTAAAACTAATCATCGCCCATTTTACGATGTTTTTAGTAATAGAAGCGATCTGTTCATCGGTCAAAGCTGCTATTTCTATAATCCATTTTGCTACCTTGTTATTTTTCATACAAAGCTCTGTGCATCGTAGAAACTCAAATTTAAGCGCTTCCAGACTTCCTTTTTTAAAGGCTTCATAGTTGATTACAAAATCCAGCTCATCTGCTCCATCATCTATCGCCTGCTGTGCTTCTTTCAGTTTTTCGTACACAGGAGCTGTCCCTTCGTGAAAACCTATCACTGTTCCCACTTTCACAGCAGAATTTTTCTCGCTCAAAAACTGCTTAATCTGTTTCACATACTGCGGGCGAATCATCACCGCAAACAGCTCATTATCCGCAGCTTCCTGAGCCAAATCATATACCTTTTTCAATGTCTCTTCCTCAGAAAGTCCTGACTGAGCAGAAGTTTTGAGGTAAGTTGAATCTAAATAATTTCTTGTTTCCATAGCCCAAAAGTATAACTTTTATTAGATTAGTTTCAAAAAAATTAAAATGAGATAAATCATAAATCTACTCCTCTTTGAAAAAATCCTGATATTCCTGCCAAAATTCTTCGAGTTTCTGCATTTTTTCGGAAAGAAACTCCATCGTTTCCTGCCATGTATTCCTATTGTGAATGCAGACTCCTTGTTTTTCGACAAATACACAGGAAACTTCCTTTCCGTTTTCAAGCTCGAAAGAATCCGAATAAACCGCATCTTCCCAATATTCCTCAAAGATACCCTCCATAGACTGCATCTTCTCAAAATATTTCACTCTATGGTCTAAATTCCCATCTATCTCCACCAAAACCATTGCTTTTTTGGTGTCAAAATAAAATTTGAAACTAAAACCCTTTATTTTGGTATTATATAATGTCCATTTTGTAGGAAAAGATTTCCCAAAAGATGTCCAAAATTCCTGCCGCATCCGCTGTGATTCTTCTTTACTAAACACTATAAAAAATTAAATTTTACTTATTTCTAAAAATTCTCAAATACTCCCAGACCAAACAACGCAAAATCATACTTTGCAGGGTCTTTTTCATCCATTTTTCTCAGCTGAAAGTCAAGCTCTTCCACCGTTTTCCAGTCGTTCTGAGTTCTCTGTATCAGCCCCAGTTTCCGCGAAATATTCCCCACATGGACATCCAGCGGAACGGACAAATATTCCTGACCAATATTTTCCCAAATTCCCAAATCTACGCCCTTGTTATCTTTCCGAACCATCCAGCGGAGATACATCATCAGCCTTTTCGCAGCGGAATTTTTATAGGTGGAACTGATATGTTTCTGGCTTCGGTGCTGAAAATCATTCTCAAAAAAGGTATTTCTAAAACGCTCCAAAGCATGATAAAAATTGGTTTCGCCTTCTTTTAATAAAAATAGATTTTCTAAACTTTCGTTCTTGGCATAAATCCTTCGCAGAGCAGACAGAAAAAACTGAAAATCCTCCAAAGAAAATGTCCTGTGAATGGCTTTATTCTCCATTTTTTCAAAATCTTTCTCTGTGAAATTCATCACAAAATCATACGGCGAATTGCCCATTGTCATCAGCATTTTTTCTGCACTTTTGATGATGGATTTTCGGTTTCCCCAAGCGATAGTTGCCGTTAAAAACCCTATAATCTCTATATCCTGTTTCAGCTCGAAACGATGCAGCATCTGAATAGGGTCTCCCAGCACGAAATCAGGATGATTGTACTGCTCGGCTTTTTCATCCAAAAAAGATTTTAAATCATTCATTATCTATCATTTACATCGGAAGGAAAACAGCTCCTACCCCAATTATAGTCTGTTTGTGATTATAATCAATCAGAGAATCTCCATAGCCGTGAGATGCCTGAAACATCATCTTGAGAGTTCCTTTGATAGGATAAATCCAAGAAAACTCCGCAAAACCCCTATTATTCTTGATGTTCAGATTATTACGCAAAACCAAAGAAAAAATATGCTTTTTTCTGGTGTAACCGATGGTAAATTCGGTTCTTCCCACATATTCCTCTATGCCGGGATTATCATCATCGTCCCCTTTTTCGGTAAATCTCTGCCATAATTTATTAGTGATGGCAAAATCTCCCCACTCAAAAGCAGTCATGAGAATAAGTCTGTTCCAGCTTCGTGAGAGCAGTTCCTCCTTTCCGTTGGACTGGTGATTTACGGATATTCCTGCCATTTTAATTCTAAATTTCCCAGCGGATAGGTTCAGCGGATAGATGAACATCAGCTCTGGCTCGTAGTTGGTCTCGCGGAACGGGCGGGACATTTTCCCATTATAAACTTGCCAAAAAGACTGCTGGGTAAAACCTAACCAAATATCGCCTTTGTTCCAAAAAGCACCCTGTAACACCTTGGCTTTCAGACTGACCTGAAATTTTGCTTCTATGTTTTGAAAGTTTTTATATTCTGGAACTTCTCGGTTGGCATTCAGGCTCACAGGCTGTCTATTAGGAAGGCTTGAATATCTGGAAAGAATGATATAATTGGGTCTATGCGCTTTCAGACTAAAAGTTCCGCGTTTATAAGATTCTCTCAGCTCCCACATGCGGTCTATGGGTTCAGAAAAGCCTCCTTTGAAAATAGATGTATCTGGATTTTCTTGTGCGGTCTGTAATGTGTCTGTTTCCTGCGAAAACACCGCAATATTCATCAGCAAGGATAAAAATAAAAGTATTTTTTGGCTCATTATTTTAGTTAATCTCAATTTATTTCTATGCGTTCCAAGGCTTTGGGCAGATGGGCGTTTTTGAATACAACTTTGGCTTCTTCTAAAAACACCGAATAATCCGTATATCGATTAGAAAAATGCCCTAAAATCAACTTTTTTACTTTGGCTTTTTCTGCAATTATTGCCGCCTCTATCGCGGTGGAATGCCCTGTATGTTTGGCTAAATCCTTCATATCATCTAAAAAAGTAGCCTCGTGATAGAGCAAATCTACTCCTTCGATAATCGGAATTACCGACTCCAAATAGCGGGTATCACTACAAAAAGCGTAAGAAACAGACGCCTCAGGAGGAGTGGTAAGCGTTTCATTTTTAAGGATATAGCCATCACTTAGGACAAAATCTTTTCCTCGTTTGAGGTTATGATAATCACAAATTTCTATTTCTGGATATTTGGCGATTTCATTCATATTCAGGTGGCGCTCCTTTGGTTTTTCTCTGAAAAGATAGCCATTGCAGTAAATCCTGTGGTTCAGCGGAATGGTATAAACTTCCACCTTGCTGTCTTCGAAGATAAGCACGGATTCTTTTCCCTTTAATTCGTGGAAAACCAGTTCAAATCCTTTGTTGGTCTCGGTAAGCCTCAGCACGGTTTCTATCAGCTCTTGAATGCCCGCTGGCCCGTAAATATGCAGCGGAGTTTCCCTGCCGAGCAGCTGAAAGGACGAAATAAGCCCAGGAAGCCCAAAACAATGGTCGCCATGGAGATGAGAGATAAAAATATGATTGATTTTAGAAAATTTGGCTTTGGCTTTTCTCAGCTGCACCTGCGTTCCCTCGCCGCAGTCTATCAGAAAATGCCGTTCTGCCATCTCTAAAACCTGTGCCGTAGGCGAGGAAGTGACGGTAGGTATGGCAGAATTAAAACCTAAAATGGTAAGAAATGCGCTCAATGTCTTTAATATTTTATGCGACTAATATACGGAATCTTTCTTTTTAAATAAAATATAAAATAAGGCGCTGGCTTTGTTTATGGATTTAATATTTTTTGGTTACCTTTGTTTTCATTTAAATTTAATTTCATGAAAAAAGTTTTAACCACATTAGCATTAGCATTGATGATGAATACTATTCAAGCGCAAAACTATGAGGAGATAAAACATACGGACAGAAATGGTTTCTCGTATGTTACGGTTTCTAATGATGAAAACGGAGTGAGAGTCTACACTCTGAAAAACGGACTAAAAGTTTATTTAGCTAAAAATTCTGATGCACCAAGAATCCAGACCTATATCCCTGTAAGAACGGGAAGTAATAACGACCCTGCTGACAACACAGGACTGGCTCACTATCTGGAGCATATGATGTTCAAAGGAACTTCTAAAATAGGAACGCAGGACTGGGCAAAAGAGAAAAAATATATAAAACAAATTTCTGACCTGTACGAACAGCACAAGGCAGAAAAAAATCCTGAAAAGAAAAAAGAAATCTACAAAAAAATAGATGCCATCTCTAAAGAAGCATCTAAATATGCCATTGCCAACGAATATGACAAGGCGATTTCTTCCCTTGGAGCTACTGGGACTAACGCCCACACTTGGCTGGATGAAACGGTTTACAAAAACAATATCCCAAGCAACGAGCTGGAAAAATGGTTCAAAGTAGAGCAAGAGCGATTCTCTGAACTGGTTCTAAGGCTGTTCCATACCGAGCTGGAAGCTGTTTATGAGGAGTTTAACCGAGGACAAGACAACGACGGCCGACTAATGAGTTACGAGCTGATGGATGCCCTATTCCCTACGCACCCGAACGGACAGCAGACCACTATTGGGAAGTCAGAGCATCTGAAAAACCCTTCTATGGTGGCTATTCACAAGTATTTCAATGAATACTATGTGCCGAATAACTATGCGCTGGTGCTGGTAGGAGATTTGGATTTTGATAAGACGATTCTTTTGGCTCAGAAATATTTCGGGAACTTTAAACCTAAAGCATTACCGAAAAAATCACAAATCGTAGAAAAGCCAATGGACAAAATCGTGAAAAGAGTGGTAAAAAGCCCTTCTGCACCACGATTACAAATGGCATGGAGAACCGACAGCTACGGAACAAGAGAAGCAAGAATGGCTGAGCTGGTAGCGCAGATTCTCAGCACCAACAACAATGATGCTGGACTTCTGGATTTAAACCTAAACCAAAAACAAAAAGTGCTTCGCGCGATGGCGTATGTGCTTCCGTTTAAGCAATACGGATATTTAGCGCTTTCTGCTGTACCAAAGGAAAACCAGTCACTAGATGAGGCAAAAAACCTTCTTTTGGAACAGATAAATTTGGTTAAAAAAGGAGAATTCCCAGACTGGATGCTGACTGCCATCATCAACGATATGAAAAAAGACCGTCTAAAAGGCTGGGAAACAGCTGACGGACTGGCTTCATCACTATACAATACCTACATCCGCGAGAGAAGCTGGGAGCAGGAGCTGGAAGACATTCAGGAGTATGAAAAAATCACAAAAGCGGATATTGTAAAATTTGCGAATGATTTCTTTAAGGATAATTATGCGATTATCTACAAAGAAAAAGGCGATAATGACAAGCTTATCCGTGTGGAAAACCCAGGAATCACACCGATAGAGCTAAACAGAGAGGCTCAGTCTCCGTTCCTAAAATCTATACTGAACGAGAAAGTAGAGGAAATAAAGCCTGTTTTCGTGGATTATCAAAAAGAAATAAAAACAGACAACATCAATGGCGTGAAGCTGAGTTTTATCCAAAACAAGAAGAATAATCTGGCTCAGATGAACTATATTTTCCCATTCGGAACGGATAATAATAAAGAACTTTCTGTGGCGTTTACTTTGTTCGATTATTTAGGAACGGACAAATACAGCCCAGAGGAACTGAAAAAAGAGTTCTTTAAACTCGGTATCAATCACAGTATTCGTGTGGATAAAGACCGTATCAATATTACTTTGTCTGGTCTGGAGGAGAATTTAGCAAAAGGTGCAGAGCTGTTTGACCATTGGCTTAGAAATCTGAAAGCTGATGAAAACATCTATAAAACGGTGGTAAATACTATTTTAGAATCTCGTGAAGTAGCCAAAAAAGATAAGAGAAACATCATGGCGGCACTTACCAGCTATGCGAGATACGGCAAGAACTCCAGATTCAGAGATGTGGTGAGCAAGGAACGCCTTCTTTCAGCGAAAGCAGAGGATTTCGTGTCTATGGCGAAAAATATAGTAAATGCGCCATACGAAGTATTTTTCTACGGAAAAGATTTGGAGAAATTCAAGAAAAACCTAAGCCCAATTATCAAAAAATCTAATGTAAAATACCACCTTCCTGCGGCTAAAATCTATGCTGAGCCGAGCACAGACGGAAAAGTATATTTCACCAACTATGATATGGTACAGGTGGAGATGAGCAAAGTGGGAAGAGGCGAAACCGTAGACCTGAAAGACTTTGGGAAATCCAGCGTTTTCAATGAGTATTTCGGTTCTGGGCTTTCATCTATCGTATTTCAGGAAATCCGTGAGGCTCGTTCTTTAGCGTATTCTGCGTATGTGAACTATTCCCGCTCTGGCGAAAAAGGAAAGCACGACTATGTGGTAAACTACATAGGAACACAGGCGAACAAGCTGGGACAAGCCGTAGAAGCCATGAACGGACTGATGGCAAATCTTCCGCAGATACCAGCGCAGTTTGACAATGCTAAAAACTCTTCGCTCAAGCAGATAGCATCACAGAGACTGACTAAACAGAACATCTATTTCAACTATCTGGCAACGCAGAAATTAGGCTTTAACCACGATATTCGTAAAGATGTCTATGCTGAAATCCAAAATCTAGATTTGGCGAAGCTGACCAACTTCTACAATCAAAAGATAAAGCCGATAAGCTACAATACGGCTATCATAGGGAAGAAAGAAAACCTTGACATGGCGGCTATCAGCAAAATGGGAGAATTCGTAGAGGTAAGCCTCGAAGAAATTTTCGGATACTAGACCTTGTCTAAACAAAAGACCTTACAGATTTGTAAGGTCTTTTTTATTTTTTGTAAATTATTTTATTTAGAATGAATAAAAATAATATCTTTGCCGAAAATTTTATTTAACGATTTATTCATGAAAAAAATAATTATAGGAGCTGCATTATTAGCAGGATTTGTAAATATAAATGCCCAAACCGCTAAAAAAGACAGCTTGAAAGAAAAACAAATAGAGGAAGTAGAACTATTTGGAGAAAGAGGAAAGCAAAACAAAGGTATGGAGGTTATTACCCGTATTCCTTTAAAAATAAGAGACCAAATCCAGAGTATTTCTGTGATTTCGAATAGAGCCATTGCAGAAATGGGAGCGCTCAACATCACAGATGCAGCCAAAAATATCCCAGGTGTAGTGCTGTTCAGCACTTATGGCGGCGGGGCAGAGTCTATGTCCATCCGTGGTTATAGAGGAACTCCTGTCCTAAAAAACGGCGTACTGATGAATTCTGATTTCCGTACAAGTTCCATGCTTACCGATATGCAGGGAGTAGAGAGCATCCAAGTAATCCGAGGTTCTGCGGCAATTACTCAGGGAATTGGTTCTGCTTTGGGAGCTGCCGGCGGAGTCATTAACATCACAACTAAAAAACCTAAATTCCAAAACGCAGGAAATGTAGGTTTCCGATACGGAAGCTGGAATTTATTCCGTCCCACAGTAGATTTCCAAAGAGTTTTGGACAGCGAAGGGAAAGTTGCCATTCGGTTCAATGCTGCTTACCAGCATAACGAATCCTTTACTGACTATGTGAAGGGAGAAAGGGTGTATGTAAATCCTTCCGTAGCATTCCGGCCAGACAACAAAACGGAAATCATTGCGGAGATGGACTATATGTACAACAAGAGAACTCCCAACCGAGGAACTGTAAATTTAGCTCCAGACAATGTAAATGCCATCTATGAGCTTCCTAAAAATAAATTCTTAGGCTTCGCTTCTGACAATGTAAAAACAAAAGCCTTTAATTTTGGAATTTACGCTGATAGAAAACTTAGCGAACATTTCCGCGTAAGAGTGGCTTATCTACAAGGCGACAATAGCGAAGAAGGAGTATCTACAGGGCGTCTATCCACCGTTGGAAAACCCGTAAGAAACTATGCTCTAAGAAATAGAACTGTTGCTAAAAGCGGTGGAGAAGACCACAGCAAAGTATTCCAAGCTGATTTCATAGGACATGAACTAAAAACAGGAATTCTGAAACACACTTTCCAGCTTGGTTTTGACTGGAAAGAGTCTTATACTACTACCAATACTTACAGCGGAGGCTATACAGAGCCCTCCCATATTGATGTAACTGGCACTGTTTCTAACATCCTGCCTTCCAATGTAGATATTCATTCTTGGACGAAAACAGGAAGTTCCTCTTCTCCTAAATCCCCTATCTACGGGCTGATGGCTCAGGAAGTAATGTCCATCGGGAAATATGTAAAAGCCATCTTAGGCGTGAGATACAGCTCTTACCAAGGAAATAATCAAAAAGGTAAGAAATTCGCTTGGGATCCTTCTTTCGGTATTATGATATCGCCGTTTTTAGAAAATGTAAATCTCTATGCTTCCTATACCACTACCACAGGCCTTAGAGGAAATGACAATCCTCTGCAAGGCGGCGGGACAGCAGGAGCTTCTGTAACAAGACAATGGGAAGCGGGTATCAAATCCGATTGGTTTGAAGAAAAACTGAGATTCAATGTCAATTTCTATTCAATGGATATGAATAATCTATCCTATGAACTCTTAAACCCTATAACAGAAAAAGGAATAGGATTATATGACTTCGCAGGAGACCTTACCAGAAAAGGAGTAGAAATAGACCTCATCGGTAAAATTCTCCCAGAGCTGGAAGTCATGGCAGGATATTCTTACCTTGACGCTAAATACCACGACAGCCCTGCTTATGTAAACGGCTCCAGACCGATGATGGCGGCTAAAAACACCGCAAACGGCTGGCTGAACTACACTTTCCGAAGCGGCTGGCTGAAAGGGCTCAGTTTCGGGGGAGGGATCTACTATGTAGGCGAAAGACCAGTGAACGAATACACACAGAAAACCATCATCCACAATACCAAACCAGGCGAGAAACCATTTATGCTGAACGCCTACACCACCATAAACGCACAGATAGGCTACACCTACAAAAACGCCAGCATCCGTGTGTTTGCCAATAACCTGACCGATGCCATAGGATACAACGCCTACTACCGTGGCGGTTTCCTTAACAGAAACGACCCGAGAAACTTTGCGGTGCAGGTAAATTATAAATTCTAATCAACATTAAATAAATTCAAAATGAAACTATCCCATTTATTTTACACAGGACTTTTGGCTTCCGCAGTAGTGGTATCATGCCAAAAGAAAGAAGATAAACCGGCAGGGCAGAACGAAACAAAAAAAGAAGAACCTGCCGATAAAAAGAGAAAACCACTTGATTTTGCTCCCGTAAAAGCCGAGCTGAAATTAGATACAGAAAAGGAAAAGCAGTTTGACGAAATTACAGCTAAATTCCAAAAAATGCGCGAAGAAAGCTTCCAAGCAGCCAAACAGTCCGGCAAGATGGACAGAGTAGCTTTGGGAATTAAAAATGAGGAAATCACCAAACAGCAGGCGGAGGAAATGAGCAAAGTGCTGAGCCCGGAACAAATGGAAATCTTCAACAAATTCGTGGATGAAAACTCCCGAAAAAGACCAAGATACAACGATGAACTTCTTGCTAAAATCCAAAAAGAAGCTCAGCTTTCTGACGAACAAATGAAAGTAGTAAATGCCGCCAATGACGCTTTTGAAAAATCTTTCAATGATGCGCATGATGTCTACCATGGAAACAATGATTTAGCCAAAGAATACTGGGAAAAATTTGACACCCAGCGAAAAGCTGTTATCAAGAAAACGCTTTCTCCAGAGCAGTATACTAAATTTGAGGAAGTGGTAAAAGAAGTGAACTTCAAGCCAAGAAAGAAATAACATTTTTTCATTTTACTTTATATTTGCAGCACTAAGGCAGGGGCTATTGTCTTAGTGCTTCTTTCATCAGATCATCAATATGGGAAAACTACGCAAAATACTCATCCGTAAAAGGCGCAAGGACGAAAGCCTCTTCAAATACGCCATGGGGCTATTCCACCTCTGGGGGGCGCTGGTTTCTTTTTTGGTCATCTGCACCATCTGCCTTACGGGGTGCATCTACGCTTTCAAAACGCAGATTATAGACCTTTATAATTACGACAAAGTTTTTATCCAAAGCGCTGATACGCCCATCGATATAAACAAAATTCAGGAAGATTTTACTCAAAAGGGCAGAAACATCACCTCGCTTTTCATCCCAAAAGACAAGGGCAGAAGCTGGAGCATTTCTTACACAGATGCGCAGGGATACCTGCATTCCACTTATTTTAATCCCTATACCATGGAGGAACTCGGCGCCCAAGACCACAGTTTAGACGGCTTTTTTGAAACTGTGCTTGGTCTGCACCGGAACCTTCTCTTGGGCAGTTTTGGGCGGCAGATAGTGGGCGGTTCGGTCATTATTTTTGTGTTGCTGCTTTTCTCGGGCTTTGTGTTGTGGCTTCCGAAAAGGCTCAAATTCCTAAAAGAAAGCCTTACGGTAAAATTCAGTGCTAAATTCCAGAGAATCAATTATGACCTGCACAGGACTATGGGCATCTATTCTATGGTTTTCCTTCTGCTGATAGCCGTTACGGGGCTTTATGTAACTTATCCATGGGTCAAAAATGCCATCATCACTTCTCTCGGTGGGGAGTCTCTCTCGGAAATCAATGCCGATAAAACCGCTCCCAAAGAAGATGATGAATTTGCAAAACTGATGGAGGACATGCTCGCCCAGCAGGACGAAAAAGAAAACACGGATGTAAATTCCGTTCCGCTGAGCCAAATTCTCGCCGAAACACAGAAACACCTCAACTATGAGGGGAATACCACCATCATCCTGCCAAATGCAGAAAGCCCGCGCTACCAGATTACGAAAATCAACTCGGAGAATACTCTCGGGGCGATGTTTACCGATGAAATAAGCCTTGACAAAACGGGACAGCTGAAATCCAAAGACCTCTTTGCCGACAAACCGCTGAGCAAACAGTTTACCATGATAGCCCGCCCTCTGCACACCGGCGAAATCATGGGACTGCCCAGCATTATTTTCTACTTCTTCATGTCCCTCATCGGGTTTCTTCTGCCTGTCACAGGGCTGATGATCTGGTGGAACAGAGTGAAAAAGCAGTTTTAAATTTACTTTTCCCTGCCCAAAAACAACAAACATAAAAAATCTATGCCCAAAAAGACATAGATTTTTTATGAGTAAAAGAGCTAATTTTTCCTACAGCCTCAAGTCTTAGTTTAGGTTTACCCAGCTAGACCCGTCACAACCTTGGAATTTTTTAGAAGGTTTGTCATAGCGGATGGCTCCCTCTGTATTAGAATTACATGTATTAGTATCATTACCTACTATGATACTTCCTTTTACATGCATTTTAGCCTGTGGTTTGTAAGTTCCTACACCTATTTTAGGAGCATCTTGAGTACCATTATTATCATGTCCTAATAGTATCACATTATCCATACCTGTAGTAGTATTAGGTCTTATTTTATGCCCTATGGCTATTACATTATCCAACTCTGGACTAGCAAATGGAACATAATTAGTTCCTATATGGATATTCCCATTACCGCCATTTCTAATAAACTCTCCAGAATAACGGCCTATAGCGATATTATCACTCCCTGAGCTTAGAGATGCAAGACTACTTCTTCCCAGTGCTATATTTTCCATTCCAGTAGTATTATCTTGTAATGCCTGCATCCCCATAGCAATATTATTATGTGCTGTAGTATTCTTACTAAGAGCTCCGTTCCCTAATGCGATATTTTGGCTTCCTGTGGTATTAGCCACAAGTGAACCTGTACCTAGTGCAATATTAATAATTCCTGTCGTATTTTTTAATAATGTTAGATGACCTATGGCAACATTATATTCTCCAGTAGTATTATTTTGGAGAGCTTGTGTTCCTATAGCAACATTATGTTCTCCTGTCATATCCACAGCCTGAGTTCCTCCTCCTAATGCGAAATATCCTATCGCAACATTTTGTCCTCCTCGTATTGCCTTATTAATTCTCATAGCACCATATCCCAATGCCAAATTATAATTTCCTATAATTCCAGTATTGCTGCTCATGGCATTATTTCCTATCCCAATATTATCATTTCCTGTGATACCACCAGAAGCCTGCATAACATTAGTTCCTATTCCTATGTTATCATTTCCTGAGAAATCTCCTGTAGAGAGCCTGAACACACCATTCCCCATGCCTATGTTTCTAGTCCCTGTAAGATTTCCTCCTGCAGGCAAGTCATATAAAGTATCTCCTATTCCTATATTATTAGCCCCTGAAAATGTAGAGGTGCTGGAACTACTCAAACGATAGATTTTACTCCCTAAGGCAATGTTGTTTCTAGCGGTGTTTGTGATGTCTCCATTTACTACATAATAGGACTCCTGCCCAATGGCTATATTAATAGCCCCTGCCATATTCCCAGAACCTAGAATATATTGAGAGCGCCCCATACCTATATTGGAGGCTCCTATAAAGTCACCGTTCATTAGATTAAATATATTCTGCCCAATGCTTGTATTCTGAACTCCTGAAAATACAGCTCCTGTGCCTTTATTGAGAATATATATACTATTTCCCATAGCGATATTATTGCTCGCGGACATATCCCCGCTCTGCATAGTATATAGAGTATTTCCAATACTTATGTTGTCGCTTCCCGAAAGACTACCATTTAGCGCATAAAATGAACCTAGCCCCAAAGCAATATTTCTATACCCTGACAAATCATTACGAAGTTGGTATACATTTACGCCGACACCTATATTGTTATATCCTAAAAAGTCTCCATCCGAAAGTTTAAATGAGCCACCTCCCAAAGAAACATTGTATTTCCCTGTAAACTTAGCATTTAATTTGTTAGTTGTGTATATATCAGCCCCCACAGCTACATTGTATTCTCCCTGCATACTTCCGCCTTTACTCATAGTGAACAAAAGACTTCCTATTGCTGTATTATTTGACCCTGACATAGTACCATTACGAATACTGTAGTTCTCTGCCCCCATAGCTATATTCCTATTTCCTGTAAGACTACTAGCATTAGTAAACCATTGATAGTTCGCCCCTATTCCTATATTCTGAGAGCCATTTCCTAAGCTGGTACCATTATTACCTATCCCTCCGTCTTGGGTAACATGGTTATAATTTCCCACCATTCTAAGATCCTGCTCTGCTCCACCGCCAAACTTCTGCCATTTAGCAGCAGTATGGTTATAGAAGTAATAGCCTGCTTCTGCTACATTTACCAACTTACCTGTACGGTCTGCTACGGGCAGGTCTTGTTTTAGATAGGTAATAATGGCATTCTGATCCTACCCAAAGTGAGGCTGGCTGCTCATGGTTTTCATCTCTGCTGGGGTAATTCGTGGAATAATAAGTCCTTTATTCTCACTTGCTCCAGCCTCTATGTGTAGTGTAGCTTTAGGCTGGTTGGTATTGATACCTACCATTCCATTTGTGGCCTGTGCATTGACTGCTATTCCAGACAACAATAATGCTATAAATAATACTTTGTTCATAATATTAAATTTAATTGTTATTTATTCTATTATATATATTGATGTAAAAAAGAGGTATAGACTACCTATAGGGGCAGTCTATACCTCTGTGAAAACACATTATTCTGTTGGTTAATAAATCTGTGTGGTATACTTACACTATTTTTTAATGTATGCAAATTATTTTTCATTCTTTTTTGTGATTTTTATCAGTTTTTACTCTTTACCTGAAGAAATACTACACAAAGGTAAGAATTTTTTGGAATAGAAAAAACACTTTTAGTTTATTTATTTTATTATTTTTGCAGCTCATTATTAAAGAAATACTATGTTTCAGAGTTTACAAGACAAATTAGATAAAGCACTGCACAACCTCTCTGGAAGAGGGAAAATCACAGAAATCAATGTAGCAGAAACGGTTAAAGAAATCCGTCGTGCCTTGGTGGATGCCGATGTAAACTACAAAGTAGCCAAAGATCTCACCAAAAGAGTGCAGGACAAAGCCATCGGGCAGAATGTCCTCACCTCGCTCACTCCTGGGCAGCTGATGACCAAAATCGTTCATGATGAGCTGGTGGAGCTAATGGGCGGCACGCAAGAAGGCATCAATCTGGCGGACAAACCCAGCATTATTCTCATCGCTGGGCTTCAGGGTTCAGGGAAAACCACTTTCTCTGGAAAACTGGCAAACTTCCTCAAAAAGAAAAAGAACAAAAACCCTCTACTAGTAGCCTGTGATGTCTACAGACCTGCAGCTATCGACCAGCTGGGAGTTCTCGGAGAGCAGATAGGCGTGCCTGTTTATAAAGAACTAGAAAACAAAAATCCTGTTCAGATTTCACAAAACGCCATCGATTTCGCTAAACAAAATAAACACGATGTAGTGATCATAGACACTGCTGGGCGTTTGGCTATCGATGAAGAAATGATGAACGAAATCCGCAGTGTCCATCAGACCATAAAACCTTCTGAAACGCTCTTCGTAGTGGATTCCATGACAGGGCAGGATGCCGTAAATACAGCCAACGCGTTCAACGAGGTGCTGAACTACAACGGAGTAGTCCTTACCAAATTAGATGGTGATACCCGAGGCGGCGCGGCGCTTACGATTCGTTCCGTGGTTAATAAACCGATAAAATTCATCTCCACAGGCGAGAAAATGGACGCCCTAGATATTTTCTATCCAGACAGAATGGCGGACAGAATCCTAGGAATGGGAGATGTGGTTTCCTTGGTAGAAAGAGCCCAAGAGCAGTTCGATGAAGAAGAAGCAAAGAAACTCAACAAAAAAATTCAGAAAAACGAACTTGGTTTTGATGACTTCCTAAAACAGCTCCAGATGATGAAGAAAATGGGAGGAATGAAAGACCTCATGGGTATGATACCAGGAATGGGAAAAGTAGCCCAAAATGTGGATATCAATGACGATACCTTCAAACATATAGAGGCGATGATACAGTCCATGACGCCAGAAGAAAGAAGAAGACCGAGCATCATCACCATGCCGAGAAGACAAAGAATAGCCAAAGGAAGCGGAAGAAAAGTAGAAGAAGTAACCGCTCTGATGAAGCAGTTCGAGCAGCTTGGCAAGACTATGAAACTCCTGCAAAGCCCACAAGGCAAGCAGCTGATGTCTATGATGAGCAAAGGCGGCGGACTCCCAGGAATGGGCGGCGGAATGCCTTTCGGAGGAAAATAAACGAATAAAAGAAAATCCCTTCTCTCACAGAAGGGATTTTTGTTTTTTAGAATTTAAAGGTATCTTCCTTAAAGGCTTTGTTTAGTTCTATTTTACTAAAAATCATCACATAGTCCGAATCCTTTTTCGGCGAGGAAGCCTCTATTCTAAATGGCATCAGGAGATTTCCTACCTTTTTGTAATCGGAATAAGTGATGGTCTCTCCCCTCTTTTCCTCCTTTAAAAGCAGGTAGGACAGCTTGTCAAAATAGTAAATGGTTTTATTCACATTTTTGGTAAGTTCCACTTTGAAAACTTCCTTATCTCCGAGTTTTTCTACTCCCAAAAGCTCTGCTGTGAAGCCCTTTTGTTCATAATTGATAAAATCCGTATCGAAGCTCTCTGGCTTATAATTTGGGTATTCTTGGAGTTTATTTACGGCGTAGTTCATAGCGTAGCCCTTTTTCCCGTCATAGCCCTCTATCACCTGCTCTTTTTTCCCATTTACCACGATGGTTTTGGTAAGATTCGGTCTGGCTTGGTAGATTTTCACAGGGTATTCCTCATTCACTCCCAAAACCACTTTTCCCTGAAGCAGGATAGTATTTAGGAGTTTCCACTGGACTAAACCTCCTGTGTTTTGGATATTTTTATCAATAATCTGAGCCGCAGTCTGGGCAAAAAATATTTGCGCTAAAAATACCAAGGATATTAGACATATTTTTCTCATGTTATTCTTTTTATGGTTTATTGGTTTCTTAAAATTTCTCTTGCTTTTTCCAAATCCTCTGGAACATCTATCCCCACGCCTACGAAGTTGGTCTCTATCATCTTGATTTTCATGCCGTATTCCAGATAGCGGAGACATTCTATTTTTTCAGCAATTTCCAAAGGTTTCATCGGAAGTTTTGCAAAGTTAAGCAAAGCCTCTCGTCTAAAAGCATAAACGCCGATATGTTTAAAATATTTTACGCCCTTCTCTTCTCTTGGATAAGGAATCACAGAACGGCTGAAATACAGCGCAAAACCATCTTTATCCGTAATTACTTTTACATTATTCGGGCTTTCTATTTCTTGTTTTTCTGTCAAATGAATTTTGAGCGATGCCAGAGAAATTTCCTTCTTGTCATCAGCCTCAAAAACCGAAATCAGCTGTTTCAGTGGTTCAGTTTTTAGGAAAGGTTCATCGCCTTGGACATTCACCACTATATCGCAGTCTATGTTCTGCACAGCCTCTGCGATACGGTCGCTGCCAGTTTCGTGCTGACCTGTCATCAGGGCTTTTCCCCCTGCGTTTTTTATTTCATTAAAAATAATTTCTGAGTCCGTAGCCACGAAAACCTCATCAAACAAGCCTGTTTCCACCACATTTTGGTAAGTAGTGGTAATGACAGTTTTCTCGCCCAAAAGCTGCATAAGTTTCCCTGGGAAACGGCTCGCTTCGTATCGTGCAGGGATAACGGCTATTATTTTATTTTTTTTCATTTTTTACTTTAATTTCAATATTTGAGATAAGGTTTTTCCATCCCAAATAAATGTTTTTTCATCTGTTTTTTGATTTATCGGAGTTTCTTTTTCATTGTCATCTTCATCGAATTCTGCTTCTTCCATTTTCATGATGATTTTAGATTTCACGCCTCCTTTATCACTCGGGAAAATATATTCTTCACTATGATAAAAAATCCCTGCATCCCCCACATTTGTCAACAAATCCAAAGGGAAAAAATTCTTCCCATTCCACAGCAGATACTGCGTACTGGTAGGGATTCCACACGCCTCGCCTGAGTTTTCTACCCTTATCACGGATTTTATTCCTGATAACCCCTTGTTGTTTAGTATCTCCATACTTGTAAAATGCAGATTATCAACAAGAAAATTATGCTTATCTATTACTTTATTGTTTTCCAGTGCCAGAACCTCCATTTTCACCTGTTTATAAGCGCCTCCATCCCTACTGACCGTTCCCACAGCCCCAAAAAGAAACTCTACGCCATTCTTTTTCTGATGCCCCAAAGCAAGATTTCCACCCCAGATATAGCCTTTTTTCAGCTGGTTATTTTTCTTATAGCTGATTTCATACCAAGGCGCTTCACGAAGCCCCGCAGAATGCATATGAGTAGTAATGTTAGTAATATTAACAGCATCGCCTATCTGCAGACTGTCTATTTTATTAGACTTATAGCTAGGCTGTTCCCTTACTTTTGCATCTGATACCATTACTTTTTGGACTGTTTTTTTATCAAAAGAATAATTCCCAAAATACATATTATCCTCATTCTGAGCTGATACCCAGATACAAAGAATAAAAAAACATAAAATTCCCAGCTTCTTCATTGTAAAAATTTAAGCGGTTAAAAGTAAAAAAACTTTACAAACTGACCAAAAACAAAACCTTATTCAAAAATTTTACTCCCCATCATACACGACAGGGAGTAATAATTATAAACTCAAATCTTTCTTGATTTGCTCTATTTTATGATTTAATTTATCAACTTGACCAGCGTATTCGCTCTCAGATGAAATATTACTTTTCACAGAGAAATAGAACTTAATTTTTGGTTCCGTTCCTGATGGGCGGATGGCTACTTTCGTACCGTCTTCCGTGTAGTATATCAGCACATTAGACTTAGGAATATAGGCCATTTCTACTTTTTCATCTTTTACTAAATCCCATGCGGTCTGCTCCTGAAAATCTTTCACAAGAACCACTTTAGAACCTGCTAATGCTTTCACTGGATTATTACGGAAGTCTGACATCATTTTTTTGATTTCCTCTGCCCCCTCTCTTCCTTTTCTCACTACATTGACCAGTGCCTCTTGATAAAGTCCTAAATCCTTATAAATCTCTATCATATACTGGAAAATACTGCTGCCCTGAGCCTTGCACCATGCTGCTATTTCGCAGGCAAGGAGGATAGAACCACATGAGTCCTTATCTCTCACAAAATCCCCCGTCATAAAACCAAAACTCTCCTCTCCTCCACAGACGAATTTTTGTTTTCCTTCGGCTTCGCGAATCATTTTTCCAATCCATTTAAAGCCTGTAAGTCCTGCTTTGCACTCTATTCCATATTTTTTAGCAATATCAAAGAAAATATCCGAAGTCACGATAGTAGAACCGATGAACTCACTTCCAGTGATTTTTCCTGCTTTTTTCCATTGGTCAAGGATGTAATAAGTCAGAATCGTATTGGTCTGGTTTCCATTAAGCAGCTGGATTTTCCCTTCATGGTTTCTAACCGCAATACCAAGTCTGTCTCCATCTGGGTCACAGCCGATAACAATATCTGCATTGGTAATTTCTGCCAAGTCCGTAGCCATCGTAAGCGCCGCAGGTTCTTCTGGATTAGGGCTTTCCACGGTTGGGAAATTTCCACTTGGAATCATCTGCTCTCTCACCAAATCCACCTTTGCAAATCCAGCCTTTTTAAGGGCTTTTGGGATTGTAGTGTAAGTTGTCCCATGGATAGAAGTGAATACAATGTTCAGATTATCTCTCCCAACATTCTGATAAAGAGAGTTTTGCATACAAGCATCTATATAAACATCATCCTGCTCCTCGCCTATCCATTCTATCAAATCATCATTTCCATTAAACTTAATATCCTCAAATCTAACGGAATACACCTCTTTGATAATCGCCTCATCATTCGGCGGGACAATCTGCGCTCCATCATTCCAGTAAACCTTGTAACCATTGTATTCAGGCGGGTTGTGTGATGCTGTAAGTACAATTCCTGCATTACATTTTTTATCTCTCACCGTGAAAGAAAGCTCTGGCGTAGGGCGGTGCTCCTTGAAAAGTAAAACATTGATTCCATTAGCCGTAAGCACATCTGCTACTATTTTCCCAAATTCTTTGGAATTATTTCTCACATCATAGGCAATAGCAACTTTGATAATTTCGCCTTTAAACTGCTGGTGCAGGTAGTTTGCCAGCCCTTGAGTAGCCTGTCCAAGCGTATATTTATTGAGCCTATTGGTTCCCACGCCCATCACTCCACGCATTCCCCCTGTCCCAAATTCTAACTCTTTATAAAAAGAATCTTCTAGTTCTGCTCCATTTTCATCTATCAACTGCTGAACTTTAGTTCTTGTTTCTTCATCAAAAGACTCTGAAAGCCAAAGCTTTGCTTTTTCTATTGTTGTCATACTTTTAACTTTTATAGTTTATTTTTTTATTATTAACGCCTTATCTTCCTCTAAAACTTTCTTTACAGGATTGCCCTTGTAACTTAGTTTCGCATTGTTTTTTAGTTTTCCTTCTAATTTTTCCTCCACCGAAATTTCCGCTAAAACATTATCTTCAGCCTTGATTTTCAAGTTATTTACAAACCAATACGGCGACACCATCACAGCAGAATCCCTCATCACCACTTCTGCTTCCAGCGTTTTCCCAAACATCTCCAGCCGAGCATTATCATAGAGATTTATCTCAGCTTTATTAGATAAAATAGCACCTGCAAATTTCGTATTATCTTCCATTTTCAGGCTGAAATCATCCATCATCATTTGGCTGGAAATATTAAATTCTGCCGAATTCTGCATTTTCATTTTAGAAATTTTCCCAGAAGAATACAAAATGATGTTATACACTTCCACTCCTTTGGGTTTTCTTTTCTCACTGATAGTCAATTCTTTATCCTTAACTTTGATTTTTAAATTTTCAAAAATATTAGGATAAGTTTCTATTACTAGTTTATTTTCAGTGCTTTGTATATAGGACACTTTGAAATTCCCCTCCAAATACAAAGCGTTAAAATCCTCTATCTTCACCTCTTGTGTCTTTATTTCATTGCCTTCGGGCTGAATTTTCTTACAAGAAATCAGAGCTAAAACAACTACTATGTAGAGGAGGTTTTTCATCTATTATTCATCAAAAATTTTATAATCTGCTCCGCTTCATCTTGGCTAAAACCATCTATTTTACGCTTTTTGTCTCCATAATGAATCACTATGGAAGTCCATCGGTTTTTTCTTACCACTACTTCCTTGATTTTAGATTTTTCAATCTTGCTTTCGGTGTTAATCAACCAAAATTGAAGAGCAAAAATCACCAGCCAGAGCACCGCCGAAATGGTCTTAAAAAGAGAAACCTTAGCAAAGTCAAAATCATTCTGATACAAATCAAACAAATAGATAGTAATAAATACCAAAGAAGCCGATAAATAAAGCAGTTTATTCGTTTTCTTGTTATCTGCAATCTCGAAATATTCTGGATAACTCGTTATGGTGGTCTTCCCAAATGATATGTTGTTCATCTTAAATTTGTTCTTCTATATTATAATTTTTGTGTCCTCTATTGGTTCTGATAATCATCTCTCCAAGAAATCCTCCTATAAAAAGCAAAGTTCCCAAAATCATCATCGTCAGCGAGATGAAAAACCACGGATTATCAGCGATTAGGTGTCCGTATTGTTTATGCACATAGACTGCTATCAGTTTGGAAACTCCAAGCCAAAATGCTGAGAGGAAACCGATGATAAACATCAAAGTACCGACCGCTCCGAAAAAATGCATCGGACGCCCGCCAAAACGGCTGATAAACCAAAGTGTAACCAAATCCAAAAAGCCACGGATAAAGCGCTCTGTCCCAAATTTAGAGCTTCCGTAAGGTCTTGCCTGATGCTTCACTTCTTTCTCCGTAATACGCTTAAAACCAGCATTCGCTACCAAAACAGGAATATATCGGTGCATATCACCATAGACATCTATGGACTTTACGACCTGCTTTTTATAGGCTTTCAGACCGCAGTTGAAATCGTGTAGATACACTCCAGAAACCTTTCTCGCTGCTGCATTGAAGAGTTTAGATGGCAGGTTTTTGGTCATCACATTGTCAAATCTTTTCTTTTTCCAGCCAGACACGATATCATAATTTCCATTGACTACCATATCGTACAGCTCTGGAATTTCCTCTGGAAAGTCCTGTAAATCAGCATCCATTGTAATCACCACATCTCCAGACACTTTCTCAAATGCCGCATGCAGCGCCTGCGATTTACCATAATTTCTGGAAAACTTTATTCCATGAATATGGTCATTTTCTCTGCAAAATCCCTCTATAATTTCCCAAGATTTATCCGTACTACCATCATCTACAAACCAAATTTCATACGAAAGCTGGTGCTCCACACATACTTTATCAATCCTAGAAAAAAGCTCTTTCAAGGATTCCTCCTCATTCAATAAAGGGATAACTATAGATAAATTCATTTCTAAAAATCAAATACAATCCACAAATTTACACAAAAAGAAAATAACATCAAGGCTAAATTATTTAATCACTATAAATCAAATAGTTATATATTTTCTCTGATTTTTAAAATTTCCATTCTTGGAATTAATAAATAATTCACTATATTTGCCACGGCAAGTCCTACACAACCAGCTCCTGAAAATCCTCCAGGGTGGGAACGCAGCAAAGGTAATCGGTTGTAGCGGTGTGATGTAGGTAGCTTGCCTTTTTTATTGGATAAATTTTGTTTCATATTTGTTAATTTTTAAGGCTTCCCATTTTGGGAAGCCTTATTTATTATGTGATTAGATTATTTCACGACTTTCATTTCATCAATAAGCCATTTAGAATCAGCAAATTTATCAATGATGAAAAGGATGTATTTAGCATCCACCATGATATTTCGGCTGAAACGAGGGTCGTAGTTGATATCACTCATCGTTCCTTCCCACTGGCGGTCAAAATTAAGCCCGATTAAATTCCCACGAGCATCCAGCGCTGGACTTCCTGAGTTTCCTCCTGTAGTGTGGTTTGTCGCCGTGAAAGCTAACGGAACTTTACCATCTTGGTTTTTATAAATCCCATAGTCTTTTCTGTTATAGAGGTCTATCAGTTTTTTAGGAACATCGAACTCGTAGTCATTTGGAATATATTTTTCCATCACGCCATCTAATGTAGTCTGATAATGGTATCTGACAGCATCAGCTGGTTCAGAGCCTTTTACCTTACCATAAGTCACTCTCAGAGTAGAGTTTGCATCTGGGAAGAATTTTCTCTCTTTGTCCGTATTCATCTGAGCCGCCATGTATCTCTTCTGTAGAGCATCTATTTCAGCCTGATACTGAGTATATTTCGGTTCTACTTTTTGAAGATATGTATCTCTGATTTCTTTATACAAACTGATTATCGGGTCGTTTTTCAATACTTTGATAAGCTCTGCTGGATTATCAAAAACCTTCTCTGTATCGGAAGAAACATTCAGTCCATTAAGATTTTTTCTCCCTGTCAAAACAGAATTTTTAGACCAATTTTCTACCAATTCTAAATTTTGATTCACATTTTTGTATTTATCAAAACCAGAAGGCAGGTACGCCGCTGGAACTTTCTCTGCATAAAGAGCCAAAAGTTTAGCTGTTACCTTTGCATCTATCTCGCCATCATAGTTTTTATAAAAACCTGCCAGTGCAGACGAAAACTTCTTGATGCCTGCTGGTGTAGTTTTTCCCTGCTCATAATGTTCCATAAATGCCAAAAATCTATTTGCAAGATTCAGCGTTTCTGCATTTCTAAGGAGTTCCGTAAAATATGCATCACTAAGGGCAAATGGCGCCTGAGCGTTATACAAATGTTCAAATTCTGAAATCATTTTAGCAATTTCAGGGTTTTTCTTTGCTAAAAAGGCTTCATAGTCTTTCTTCTTCTGAACAGCGTTAGACTTTTTCAGTCCTGTAGTTTCGCCTATCCATTTTTTCCAATAATTAGCCACGGAAGCGTATTTAGATGCGTATTTTATCCTTGTAGCATCATCTACACGCATTTTTTCGTCCAATGTTTTCAGCGCTACATCTCTCACCGCTATTTTAGCTGGATTGGTATCGTTAATGATTTTTTCCACCGCTATAGATGGAAGATATTCATTGGTTCTACCAGGGAAACCAAACACGAAAGTAAAGTCATTTTCTTTGATATCTTTGATAGAAATCGGCAGGAAGTGTTTCGGTGTGTAAGGCACATTATCCTTGCTGTATTCAGCAGGTTTATTATTCTTGTTTGCATAAATTCTAAACAAAGCAAAATCTCCCGTATGACGAGGCCAAACCCAGTTGTCCGTATCAGAACCAAACTTACCGATGGACTGCGGCGGAGCGCCTACCAATCGTACATCTTTATATGTTTCTATGATGTAGGCATAGTATTTATTCCCTGCAAACATAGATTTTACAGTTACTCTTTGATAAGGTTCTATTTTGAACTGCTTGGTTACTTCTGCTATATTTTTAGCGATAACTGCCTCTGCTTCTCTATCTGTAAGCCCTTTGGTTCCGTTTAGGACTTGTTCTGTAACTTCCTTAATATCAACGATAAAATCCGCCGTAGCACCTGGATTTGGAAGCTCTTCGCTCATGTTTTTAGCCCAGAAACCATTAGTCAAAAGGTCGTTCCCTACTGATGAATGGCTTTGGATGTTATTATATCCACAGTGGTGATTGGTCAGAAGCAGTCCCTTCGGTGATATCACCTCGCTAGTACACCCTCCATTGAACTGAGCCACAGCATCTTTGATACTTGGTTTATTCGGATTAAAAATATCTTTTGCAGAGATTTTCATTCCTAATTTTTTCATTTCAGCCTCGTTTAATTCCGTAGGCATCCACATTCCTCCATACTGCTGGGAAAAAGCCATCACAGCAGGTAGCAAAGAAGCTATCAATAATATTTTTTTCATTTTAAAAATAAAGTTTATAATTTCTCTGGGTAAAAATACACTTTTTCTTATTAAAAACGAGAAAAGCACGAACAAATCGTGCTTTTAATTTTTATTTTCCTAAAAACTGCTGGCTGTTTTCCTTTTCATAATCTTGAATGATATAAAAAAGCCCTGTCACCATCTGTTCCGTAGCATACTGACTCAGGGAATTGCTGGTCGTACCACCGCCCTCATTACCAAGGAGTGAGCCGAGCATAGAGTTCGCACTTGTTACATTATTGATGGCTCTCACTATCCCAAATTCATTTAGTTTTTCATCTACATTTTGGAGTAAATGCAGAGACCAACTTATGATAAGTCTTTTCCCTCAAAATCTGTGTTGCTGTTCCAGCTTCTCCCTGCATGATACGAGCCACATCATCACTAGTAAGGCTGTTCACCGCATCTACCAAAATAGGTTCTGCTATCGTAGCTGTAAAAGAGGCTGTTTCTGCTATATATTCTTTTTCTTTTTTAACCAAATCTGGAGAAATTTTTCCCAAAACGCTGTTCATTTTTTTCAAACCAGAAGGCATAGCACTGTCAATCAATGGACTTTGGAGAAATTCGTTTTTATTCTTCAAAACCTTCACGCCTTTGGAAACTCCGCCCAATAAAACTCTTTTGATAACTGCTACTCCTATGGCTGATGTAGCTATCGCTGTGCAGGACTGCACTGCTGCCACTCCCACCGTTGCTGCTACCACCGAAGTGATTATTACTGTTTTTACTTTCATAAAATTACATTTAAATGTTGAAAAATGACAAAATTCTTGCCAAAAATTTATTTTTTCAAAAAAAACCTTGCCACAAAATTATGGCAAGGTAAGTAAAATATTGAAATAATATGATATTTTTTGTTTTAGTTTTTAAGAAAATTCTCAATCAAAACAATAAGTAATATTCTCAGAATCGTTTGTTGTAAGTTATTGGCAAGCAGTTTTCTATTATGACAAACTTTTTTAGAAAAACCAATGAACCGCCGTGAACCAATAACTACCAACTAAACATATGCAAATGTAGCATTTTTATGCCGAAATATCAAGAAAAACATCAAAAATCTCCTTTCTGTTTAGGTTTATTTCTTACCTTTGGAGACTAATTTGGTTTTATGTTTATTAAGAATTTAACTCTTCAGAATTTCAAAAATCATTCATCTCGATTCATAGAATTTTCTCCTCAAATCAACTGTCTAGTGGGAGACAATGGCGCAGGGAAAACCAACATTTTGGACGCGCTTCATTATCTCTCTGTTGGGAAAAGTTTTTTAGGAAATTCTGACCTAAATAACATTACCGAAAATGAAGATTTTTTCTCCATAGAAGCCCTTATTTCCAATGAAAATAAAGAAGATATTCTGAAAATAATCCAAAACAAAGAGAGCAGAAAAATCATCAAAAAAAATGATAAAAACTATTCTAAAATAGCCGACCACATAGGATATTTGCCTTCCGTAATGATTTCGCCATATGATCAAAATCTCATTTCGGACAGCTCCGAAAGCAGAAGAAAATTTATGGATGCCATGATTTCTCAGACCGACCGCGAGTATCTTTTCAGCCTTATTCATTATCAAAAAACGCTTCAGCAGAGAAATGCTCTTCTCAAAAATTTCCAAAAATCACGGACTTTCGATGCAGACAGCCTAGAAATCTATGATGAACCTTTGATAAAATATGGTCAAATTATTTTTGAAAAAAGAAAGAAATTCATCCATGAAATCATTCCTATTTTACAGGAATATTATGCTATAATTTCTAATCAAAAAGAGGAAGTTCTTATTTCATATCAGTCTGATTTAGAGCAAGATTTCAGAATTTTACTTACAGAAAATTTGGAAAAAGACAGAATCCTGACTTACTCTTCCAAAGGCATTCACAAGGATGATTTACTATTCGAAATGAATGGACAACTAATAAAGAAAATAGGCTCACAAGGGCAGCAAAAATCGTTTTTAATCGCCCTAAAACTATCCCAAATGAATTTACTAAAAAAACTCACTGGAAAAACCCCTATATTGCTCCTTGATGATATTTTTGACAAACTAGATGATTCCAGAGTACATCAGCTAGTAAAACTAGTAAACAAAGAGCATTTTGGCCAAATTTTCATCACAGACACTCACAAAGAACGCACCGAAAATGTCATAAAAAACATCACAGAAGAAAGTAAAATTTTTGAAATAAAATAAGTCCTGCCTTTTTAAAGACTGGATTATTCTTTTTTAAAAAAACAAAAAGACTTCTGAAATTTCAGAAGTCTTATGTGGTTTCTCCAGGAATCGAACCAGGGACACACGGATTTTCAGTCCGTTGCTCTACCAACTGAGCTAAGAAACCATTTTTATTTGCTTCTCCGTTATTGATTAAAGCGATGCAAAGATACATCTTTTTTTTATAAAAACAAATTTATTTTAATTATTTTTATTTTTTTCTTCAAATTCTTTTAACTGATCACTTATTTCTTCCAAAACAGGCTTAATGGTATCTTCAGGTAAATCCCTGATTCTGATATACATAAGACCATCTATAGCATCATTAAAATTAGGATCCACATTGAATGCAACAACCTTTGCATTTTGCTTAATATATTTTTTTATCAGCACAGGCATACGCATTTCTGGCTCAAAATCATCTATCAATTTATCAAATTTGTTCAAATCATTGTCCAAATCCTCAAAGAAAAGGTTTTTATCCCGCTCACTGAGATGCACCTTGTAGTCATTTTTAGGGTGAACATGCTGTGCTACTGCTGGATCGAAATAATTGGAACGCATAAATTCTATCATCAATGATTTAGAAAAATCCGAAAATCTACTACTGATACTCACTCCTCCCATCAAGAATTTATGGTTTGGATTTCTCAGACAAACATGGACAATTCCTCTCCATAAAAGGAACAGTGGCAAAGGCTTCTGCTGATATTCCATAGAAATATAAGCACGCCCCATTTCTATAACTTTATTGAAGAAAGGATGCAATTCCTGATCAAAATCAAATAATGAATTGGTATAAAACCCTTTTATTCCGTGCTTTTTCATCACTTCTGCTCCCAGCGCCATTCTATAAGCCCCTACGATTTTTTGGTCAGAATTATCCCAAAGAATAAGGTGATGATAGTGTTTGTCATACTCATCCAAGTCAAAAGGAAGATTTGTCCCCTCTCCTACAGCTCTAAAGGTCAATTCTCTCTGACGACCAATTTCGCGCATCATGGAAGGAATTTCATCAAATGTTGTAAAAAACACATCATAATTATTATTCGAAAACAATACCTTTCCCTCCTTTTTCTTAAGGTTTTCTATATCTTGTAAGATATCCTCCAAAGGCGTTTCATCAATGATGTTTTCTACTACTTCTTCTTTTTTAGGAGTGACATTTAGGTTTTTTACTTTCAAGAATTCTGCTACAGATTTTCGGTCTTCAAAATAAGACTTCATCATATAGACTTTTCTTCTCAAAAAGTTTTCCAGCTCTTTGGTAGTTTCATAATCTGATAACACTTTAGGGCTTACAGGTCTTCCTATTCTTATTTTTATAGGCTTTTCCCTTTTGTTCACCATTTCAGAAGGAAGCAAAAGCGTCTGCAAATCTGGATGAATTTTGGAAGCTGAATAAAAAAACTTGCTATTCTTCGCATGAAAATACATCGGAACCACAGGAACATTTGCTTTTTTTATCAATTTCAAAGCTGGATTTTCCCATTCTTTGTCCAAAATTTCATGGAACTCATTATTCTTATTAGAAACCTCTCCCGCAGGAAAAATCCCAAGACAATGCCCCTCGCTCAGATGTCGCAGCGCCTCTCTCATCCCAGACATACTGTTATATGCTTCTTTTCTTCCCTCAAATGGATTTACAGAAATCACATACGGAGCCATCGGTTCTATCTTTGTCAAAAGGAAATTTCCCATCACCTTAAAATCAGGACGGATTTCTGATAAAATTTTACACATTATCACGCCATCCAAAGCCCCCAGCGGGTGATTTGCCACCAATATAAAAGGTCCTGTTTTTGGAATTTTAGCCAAATCTTCTTGAAAAGCTAAATATTTGACATTCAGTTCCTCTAGCAATTTATTGAAAAAGTCCTGCCCTTCATAATTTTTAACTTTATCATAAAGAGCATTCACTTTATTTATCTTTGCAAATTTCATAACAGCCGAAACGGCAGGACTTGCGAAAATCCCGAATTTATCCAATCCAGAGGCTGTCATCAAATCTTTTTTAGAAATAAGACTCATATCTTTATTATCCATTTATTATCATTTGTACCGTAGTTTTGGTAATCTGCTCCAAAAGAACATTTTTACCTTCATACAGCTTATCCAAATTTTCTAACCTTGCATTTCTTATCGTGAATAGAGACACATTTTTCACTATTTCAGTATTAAAATCCTGCTCCAGTTCTGCCTCCAATTCATCTACATTATTAAATTTATCCTCTAAACAAAGTGCCAGAGATATCGCCGAGTTCTGCATCAGAGAAACCTTAATATTCCTTTTTGCTAACTCTCTGAAAATAAAACTAATATGATCTTCTGCTATGAACGAAAAATCTCGTGTCGCGATGCGCATAAGAAGCTGATTTTCTTTTAGAATATAACTTTCCAAAAGCTGATTTTCAGTTGATATTCCTATTTTCGTTCCTGCTTTTTCTGGGTTGATGAAAGACTTCACAAAAAACGGAATACTCTTCTGTTTCAGTGGTTGCAGGGTTTTCGGGTGAATTACTGATGCCCCATAATACGCCATTTCTATGGCTTCTTCGTAGGAAATATTAGACAGAAGTTCTACATTTTCAAACTTTCTTGGGTCGCCAGTCATCACACCAGGGACATCTTTCCAAATTGTCATATCCTTGGCATCCAAACAATAAGCGAAAATCGCCGCCGAGTAGTCAGACCCCTCACGCCCCAAAGAAACCGTGAAATTATTTTCATCCGAACCTATAAACCCCTGAGTAACATAGGTTTTAGCTTTATCCAATTGAGAAATATTTTTCTCTGTTTCTTCCCAATTAACAAGCCCTTCGCGGTAGTTGGTATCAGTTTTTATAAAATCCCGAGCATCCAGCCACTGGTTACCAATCTCATTATCAGAAAGATACACGCTTAATATTTTTGATGAAATCATCTCTCCACAGGTTACAACTTGGTCATAAACAAAATTATAATTAGGAGATTTATTCCTTCTAAGGAAAGATTCTATATCATCAAAAAACAATTTGATTTCACTGAAAACATGGTGATTTTCATCAAAAAGTCCTTTTGCAATTTGGATATGTTCTTCCTTTATTTTAGCTATTTCCTGCTGATAGTCACTTTTATTGAAATAAAATTCCACCACTCTTTCTAGTGCATTAGTAGTCTTTCCCATAGCCGAAACGACTATCAGACATCTCTCAAAGCCCTGTATACTAAGCACTCTGAGCACATTTTTCACACTATCAGCATCTTTCACAGAAGCTCCTCCAAATTTGAATATCTTCATCGAGATTTTTTTAATTCGTTATAGTCTTGTACTCAAACCTACAAAAGTATTAAATAAGATTGATATAAAAAAGTATATTTTTCAGTATAAATTTACGATTTTTGTAAATCTTTTAAATTAAACAAGTTATGACAGACCAAACTCTACAATCTTTGGGAGAATTTATCATTAATAAACAGGATGATTTCAAGTTTTCAAGTGGAGAACTTTCCAGATTATTAAGCTCCATAAAAATAGCCTCTAAAATCGTAAACAGAGAAGTAAACAAGGCTGGAATCGCAGATATTCTTGGTAAAGCTGGCAACGAAAATGTACAAGGCGAGGAACAGATGAAGCTGGATGTTTTTGCTAATGATATTTTTATAGATGCTCTTTCTCACAGAGAAATCGTGTGTGGTATCGCATCAGAAGAAAATGAAGATTTCATAGAGATAAAAGGAAGCGAGAACAACGCCCATATGAACAACTATGTGGTGCTGATAGATCCTCTAGACGGCTCATCTAATGTAGATGTCAATGTATCTGTGGGAACTATTTTCTCTATATACAGAAGGGTAACTCCAGCAGGAACTCCTGTAAAAATAGAAGATTTCTTACAAAAAGGTGTAAATCAGGTAGCGGCAGGATATGTTATTTATGGCTCATCCACCATGCTGGTTTATACAACAGGAAACGGAGTGAATGGCTTTACGCTAGACCCATCAGTAGGGACTTATTTCCTATCTCATCCTAATATGACTTACCCTAAAACAGGTAAAATCTACTCTATCAATGAAGGGAACTACGCTAAATTCCCACAAGGAGTAAAAGAATACATCAAATATTGTCAGGAAGAGGAAGGCAACAGACCTTATACATCTAGATACATAGGCTCGTTAGTAGCTGATTTTCACAGAAATATGATAAAAGGCGGTATCTACATCTACCCTTCCTATGCCCACGCTCCAAATGGAAAACTTAGGCTGCTTTATGAGTGCAATCCTATGGCTTTCTTGGCTGAACAAGCTGGAGCAAAGGCTACAAACGGCTTTGAAAGAATCCTAGAAATAGAACCTACCTCACTACACCAGAGAGTTCCTTTCTTCTGTGGAAGTGTAGAAATGGTGGAAAAAGCAGAAGAATTTATGGCAAAGCATAAATAATTCTTTGATAAAAGTTCATTCAAAATAAAAAGTTCTACCCAAAAAGTAGAACTTTTATTTTTTATTTCTTTCGAATGAGCCACAGCCCGATGAAGGTCAGCAACCCATTGATAATCAATAATTCTAAACCAATTTTAAATTCACCGAAAATATTCGGTTGGTATTTATCTATCAAGAAAGAAAGCGTAGGAGCAATGATGCAGATATATGGCACCAAATGGTCTTTTACTTTATATTTGGTAAAAATCCCAAAAGCAAACAAACCAAGCAGCGGCCCATAAGTAAAGCCTGCCAATTTCAGGATAAGCCCAATCATAGAGGCATCATCTATCCACTTGAAAACCATCACCATAATAAGGAAAGAAATCGTCACCAAAATATGTACTTTCTTTCTGAAAGTTTCTTTTTTGGCATGAGCCCAGTCCTTATCTTTAATCCCAAAAATATCAATACAAATAGAAGAAGTAAGTGCCGTCATAGCCCCATCAGCACTAGAACAAAAAGCCGAAATAAGCCCTATAATGAAAGTCACCCCTATCAGCGGAGACATATATTCCAGAGCCGCCGTAGGAAACAGCCTGTCCTTCACTGCAGTGATGTTTTTCTGCTCCGCAAACAAATGAAGCATTCCGCCCATATAAAGGAATAAAGTAATCATCCCCAGCAGGATAAAAGTCAGCACCAGCATATTTTTCTGGCTGTCTTTCAGGTTAGAAACAGAGATGTTTTTCTGCATCATATCTTGGTCTATCCCCGTCATTGCAATGGTAATGAACGCCCCCGCCAAAATCTGCTTCACGAAGAAACTGCCATTCATCACATTCGTATCAAAAACACGAAGGTAGCCCCTTTCGCTCATCATCGAGAGACTTTCGGAGAAGCTGATATTCATATGATGAAGGATATAAACCACCGTTGCCACCAATCCTAAAAGCATGGCCGTGGTCTGGATAGTATCTGTCCAAATGATGGTTTTCACACCGCCTTTGTAGGTGTAAAGGATAATCATCAAAAGAGTGAGCAAAGTCGTAAGCCAAAACGGAACACCCAAGCTGTCCAAAATCATCACCTGCAATATATTTACTGCTAAATAAACCCTTGCCGTAGCGCCCACCAGTTTAGAAACGATAAAGATAATTGCCCCTGATTTATAGGTACTTTCGCCCATTCGCTCTTGGAGATAAGTATAGATGGAAGTGAGGTGCATTTTGTAATAAATCGGCAGCAGAATGTACGCTACCACGATATAACCGATGATATATCCGAAAGTAATCTGCAGATACTGGAAACCATCCGTTCCTACCGTCCCTGGCACACTCACGAAAGTAACCCCAGAAAGCGTGGAACCTATCATCCCGAAAGCCACCAATTTCCAGTTTCCAGAGCGGTTTCCTATGAAGAAACTATCATTGTTACTCCCTCTGCTGGTAAGCCAAGAAATCAGCATCAAAAGCCCA
>CAUQMH010000009.1:0-32788 GCA_963519075.1 uncultured Flavobacteriaceae bacterium | reverse complement strand
ATTATTTTGGAGATAATCTGGATGCTCTTTATGACTGCATTTCTGGCGATTTGGAAATGCCTTTACATATAGAATTTGTAAATATGACGGTGGAGCAGTTAGAAATTTTTGAAGACCTTTTAGTTACCTTAGAAGACCTAGTAGAGGAAGTTCCTGACTTTTCTTTTTCCTATTTTCTGGAACAATACGAAGATTAAAAATCTTTCCCAAAATAAAAAACCAGCTTTGAAATTAAGCTGGTTTTATTTTTATGCTAATCCAAATTAGTATTCTAACAATACACTTCCCCAAGTAAATCCACTTCCAAAGGCCGCCAGACAAACTAAATCGCCTCTCTTCACCTTTCCTTCTGCTATTGCTTCGCTCAGCGCGATAGGAATAGAAGCCGCAGTGGTGTTACCGTATTTTTGGATATTATTAAATACCTTCTCATCTGGAAGCCCCATCAGCTGCTGAACATACTGAGAAATTCTGATATTCGCCTGATGTGGAATAAGCATATCCAAATCTTCTACCGTTTTTCCTGCTTTTTTCAAGGATTCAATGATAGTCTCTGGGAAACGAGTAACCGCCTGTTTGAAAACAAAATTCCCGTTCATATACGGATATATTTCCTCTGGCTTTATATTTTCTGGCTCTGTAAGAAGTCTGTCTGTCCATCCTAAGTTAGTCCCTGGTAATTTTATCATCAGCTCCTCTGCATATTTCCCTTCGGAATGCATATTGTAAGACAAAATCCCCTGAACACCAGCATCTTCCGAAGCCGAAAGCACTACTGCTCCTGCCCCATCACCAAAAATCACTGAAACGCCCCTTCCTCTATCTGTCATATCCAACGCAACTGATTGAATTTCAGCACCTACAACTAAAATATTTTTATACTGACCCGCTTTAATGAAAGCATCTGCTACGCTCAGTGCGTAAACAAATCCTGAACACTGATTTCTCACATCCAGCGCCCCCACGGTATCACAGCCCAGCATTTCCTGCAAAACTACCCCACACCCAGGGAAATAATAATCTGGGCTGAGTGTCGCAAAGATAATATAATCAATATCTTTCGCTGTAAGACCAGCTGATTCTAATGCTTTTTCAGAAGCTTTAAAACCATAGAAACTTGTAGTTTCCTGGCTGTCAAATTTGCTCGTTCTGTGTCTTCTTTCTTTGATACCCGTACGCTCCGTTATCCACTCATCATTGGTATCCATTATTTTAGCTAAATCATCATTAGTTACCACATTATCTGGAACATAATGCCCTATTCCTTTAATAACACTTTTATACATAACAAAAATTTATTTAATCAATTTTAATTCGCCAAAACTATGAAATCCATTTAGAAAATCCTTTAAATTCATTCGTTTTTTTCCTTCCAGCTGTAATTCTTCTGGGAAATAAACTCCATTTTTAGCATAAATTTTAAATTCATTTTTAGAAATTTCTATCCCGCCATGCTCTTTAGAATGTTCTATTTTTTGGAATTTCCCTTTAAAAATTTTTAATATTTTCTGCTCGCCACCCACTTCCAAAATAGTAAAAGCAGCAGGATACGGCGACATTCCACGGATAAAGTTATGAATAACTTCCACCTCTTTTTCCCAGTCTATTTTAGTATCTTCTTTGAAAATTTTATAGGCTGTTTTAGGATTTTCTTTCTGATTTTGAGGGATTTCTGTAAGTTTCCCTTCCGCAAGACCATCCAGAGTTTTCACCACCAGTTTCGCGCCTATCTCCATCAGTCTGTCATGGAGTGTTCCCGCATTGTCTTCGGGAGAAATTTCGGTTTCCGCTTGAAGGAGAATATTCCCTTCGTCTATTTTTTCATTGATGAAAAATGTAGTGACGCCCGACTTTGTCTCGCCATTGATAACGGCATAATTTATCGGTGCTGCACCTCTGTAATCTGGTAATAATGAAGCATGTAGATTGAATGTTCCCAGCCTCGGCATGGAAAACAGAACTTTTGGCATCATTCTAAATGCCACCACTACGAAGATATCTGCGTTTAGACTTTGTATCTGTGATAGAAACTCTTCATTTCGAAGTTTTTCTGGCTGAAACAGCGGTAAACCATGCTTTACGGCATAAGTTTTCACAGGAGACTGATGTACTTTTTGCCCTCGCCCACTGGCTTTATCTGCTACGGTAACCACTCCTACCACCTCATGCGCAGAGGTATGGATAGCTTCCAGAGAAGCCTTTGCAAAATCAGGCGTTCCGAAGAAAACGACTTTTAGTTTATTCATTGATCATATAAGTTTTGTAGTTCAACATTTTTATTTTCTCTAAATTCAGCAGAGTTATCAGAGTCTCATAGATTTTCTCCTTTTCATGCCAAAATATTTTTACACTCAGTTCATCAAAAGTAGCTGGATTTTTAGCTAATATTTCTAAAACCTCATCGGACAAAGTTTTTTCTTTGACTGGATTTTGGGATAGACAAAAACTACATTTTCCGCAGTTCTCCGAGGATTTTTCTCCAAAATAAGTCAAAATCATTCTCATTTTACAGAAATCTTTATCTTGGATAAAGTATTTCATTTCCTCCCATTTTTGGATTTTATTTCTCTGGATTTTCTCAAATAAATTCCAGTATTTTCCTTGTATTTCTCTGCTGTCTCGCGGTCTTAGGAACTTTATGCTGTCGGTGCTTCCGTCCACATATTCCAGCCATTCTTTTTTTTGCAATTCCTTTATTCTGTCCTTTATCATCTGCTGGCTTACGCCCAGTTTTGCACTCAGACTTTCTTCGCTGAAAGAAACTTTGTGCGTGGCAACTCCAGAAACATTTCTAAGCAGCAATTCTATAAAATACGCATCTTTCGGCGGCAAATCCTCCAATTCTTCGGCAGGGATTTTCAGCTCTATTGTAGAAGGCGATTTATAATTATTCCAAAATATAACTTCCTGATTATGAAGAAATCCCAAAACACTTCTGATCTTAGCAAAGGAAATCTTGGTGAAACTCTGCACTTTCTGTAAATCCAGCTGAAATATCCTCTCCGCAACCTCCCCATCGGCAATCTGAAATATAGAATAGATGTAAGATATCACTTTCAGATACTGGGTTTTATCTGGAATCTGCGCAGACAGCACATCATCCATCTCGCCAAGTTCCTGCTTATTCCAAAGTAAAAAAGCATAACTTTCCTGCCCATCTCGCCCCGCTCTTCCTATTTCTTGGTAATAATTTTCAACCGAGGAAGAGGGCGAATAATGGATAACAAAACGCACATTATCCTTGTCTATTCCCATCCCAAAAGCATTGGTAGAAATCAAAACAAAATCATTCCTTTCCTGCCATTTTCTTTGTTTCTCGTTTCGCTCCCTTGCCGAGAGCCCTGCATGATAAAAATCTACATTTTGCAGATTGTGTTCTTTTAAAAACGCCGTCAGCTCCTCCGCCTCTCTCCTTGTCCGGACATAGACTATTCCTGATATTTTATTGATTTTCAAGAAACTAAGCATCCTTTGGTATTTATCAGAAATTTCTTCATGGAAGATGTGAATATTCTCCCTTTTGTAACTTTTCTGAAAAATACGAACCGAAGATAAGCCTAATTTTTCCTTAATATCAAGAACGACTTTGGGTGTTGCCGTAGCCGTAAGAGCCAGACAAGGCAAATTCCCTATCGTTTTTCTAAACTCGCTGATATGCTGATAACTCGGCCTAAAATCCTGCCCCCATTCTGATATACAGTGCGCCTCATCCACCGCAATAAAGGAAAGCGAAACATCCAGCATCTTCCTCATAAACAAAGGGTTATGAAGCCGCTCTGGTGAGACATACAGTAGTTTAATTTCACCTGATATTGCCTTTTCGTAGATTTCTTCCTGTTCTGCTTCATCTAGTTCGGAACTAAGATATTCTGCCTCTATTCCCAAATCTTTCAAATGTGAAACTTGGTCTTTCATCAGCGCTAAAAGTGGCGAAATCACCAGACAAGTCCCCTCCAAAACCAATGCAGGAAGCTGATAGCAGAGAGACTTACCACCGCCCGTGGGAAGCAGCGCCAAGGTATCATTTCGCTCTAAAATAGACAAAATAATATCTTCCTGACTCTCCCTGAAAGCATCATAGCCCCAAAAACTTTTCAAGGTTTTTAGTAGAATATCTCGTGTTTCGATAGGCATACATTTATTTTATCTCACAAAAATAGCAAAAAAGATAAGTTATTTGTTTTTACTAAAAATAAAAATGTGCGCCGAGGAAAAATTTCTCAGCACACAACGAATAAAATTATATCATCAAACTATATTTCCGAGTCTAGTTTTTCCAATAATTTTCTAGAAAAATCCCTATCATACAGATGTTTATGATGTGGAATTTCTAATCTATCACAGCTAAAAACAAGCCCTTCATAAGACACTATATCTATATCTATAATCCTATCCCTATATTCCCCAAAAAATTTAGAATCATAGATTCTTCCCATCTCGGTTTCTATTTTTTTGATTTCATTTAAAAGTTTTATGGGCGAATGTGCTGTCTGCATAGACACCGCGATGTTACAGAAAACATTATCACTATCATACTCCACGGGCAGAGTTCGTAAGATTTTAGTTTGTTTAATAATCTTGCCAGCCCTCTTTTCCAACTCACTGAGAGCCAATAAAATATTATTTTCTGCGTTTCCTAAATTACTTCCTAGTAACAAAACTACATTATACATTACTAACTATTTGTAAATTTGTAAAATTTTAAACTTTATTTTTATTTATGAAAAATTTCATCAAAACTGTTCTTGCAAATGTCGTTGCATTATTCATTGCTGGTATTTTGCTACCTTTTTTCCTGCTTTTTGTGATTATCATCATCGGAAGCATGTCCAGTGCAGACAAAGATATCAAAATTAAAGAAAACTCGGTTCTTACGATTGATTTTAAATCCAAAGTTGTTGAACACGAGAACGAAAGCGAATCTTCTATTTTTGAGATAAAAGAAGATGCTGAACTAAAATACCAAGATATCCTCAAAGCCATCGAAACTGCAAAAAACGATGATAAAATCAAGGGAATCAGTATAGAACTAGATGACATCGATGCTGGAATTACGCAGATAGACGACATCCGAAAAAGTCTGGAAGATTTTAAAAAAAGTAAAAAATTTGTCTATGCTTATGGGAATAATGTAAGCCAAGCATCCTACTATCTAGGATCAGTGGCTGACCAATATTTCCTCAATCCAGTAGGAGGCATCGAGCTGAAAGGGCTTTCCACAGAAGTGATTTTCTTAAAGGAATTTGCTGAAAAATACGGAATCAACATCAATGTTATCCGCCATGGAAATTTCAAATCTGCTGTAGAACCTTTCCTCAGAAACGAAATGTCTCCAGAAAACAAAGAGCAGATGACTACCCTTCTAAATGACGCTTGGGGAGAGATTTCCTCTAAAATCATCCAATCTAGAAAACTAGATGCTACGGAATTCAAAACCGTGGTTGATAGTCTATACGCTACAATTCCTGACCTGAGCCTAAAATATAAACTTGCTGACAAATTAGTTCAAAAATCCGAATATGAAGAGATTATAAAAAACAAATTAAATGTTGGTAAAGATGAAAAACTAAACAAAGTTTCTATCAGAAATTATGCTTTTTCCCATACAGATACTAAAACAAACGATAATAAAATCGCTGTCCTATACGCCTCTGGAACTATCTACAATGGAAACAGATATAGTGATATCTATTCTGAAAGATACATCCAATACATCAAGGATTTAGCCCAAGATGACAACATCAAAGCTGTGGTTCTCCGCGTAAACTCACCTGGTGGAAGCGCCAATGCTTCTGATGAAATCCTGTATGAGCTTCAGCAGTTGAAACAAAAGAAACCTCTAATCATTTCATTCGGGGATTATGCAGCCTCTGGCGGATACTACATCTCCATGGCTGGTGACAGGATTTTTGCTCAAAACAACACTATCACAGGTTCTATCGGCGTTTTTGGGGTGATTCCTGATGCTAAAAACCTAGCGAACCGAAATGGTATTTACTCTGATGTGGTTTCTACCAATGCCAATTCAAACATGATGTCACCTTTTTCGGGGCTTTCATCAGGGACACTTGCTATCACACAGAGAAGCGTAGTAAATACCTACAATCGTTTTGTGCATTTTGTTTCTAAAAATAGAAAGAAAACTTTTGAAGAAATAGATGCCGTAGGAAGCGGAAGAGTTTGGTCTGGAAAAAGAGCCAAAGAAATAGGACTAGTAGATGAAATAGGTTCTCTAAACGATGCTGTAAAATACGCTGCAAGCAAGGCAAATATAGCAGAATACGAAGCTGTAAGCTATCCTGCAAAAGTAGATAAATTCGAGCAGATAATGAGCAGCCTGAAACAGGAAAGCATAACTACAAACTATGTAAAATCCCAAATGGGCGAAGAAAACTATCAGCTCTTCAAGATTTTTGCTGATCAAAATTTCAAAAACAGCATACAGATGACCATGCCCTACATCATTAGAATTAAATAAAAATAAAAACGGTGCCTGATAATATCAAGCACCGTTTCCATTTACAATAAAGTTTAAAATTGATTAAAATTCTATGTCATCTGCTACTCCACCACCCATCTCTTTTGAGAATTTTTCTGCGTATTCTCTTTGTTTTTGTTCTTGGTATCGCAGCATTTTTTCGATGTTACCCATATTAGCCATCCATTTCATAGCTACAGACTGAAAATCTCCCAAGGAAATTCCATAATTGTCCTGTATCCACTGAGCGCCATCTAGCCCTGCTTCATAGGCTGCCTGACGAGCGCCACACAATTCATAGTAGAACGCTTCATCATTTTGGATTTTAGCAAGATAGTCTCCTTCCTGATTAGATTCTTTTACAGAATCATTGAATTTAGGGTGAGTATCTGCACTTCCGTAATACTGCCCGTAGAGAGACATCACAGCCATAGTCTGGTCTTGCTGCATTCTCTTTACCCAGAGCTGATTAGCTTCATCCCAAACAGGCATATCTATTCCTAATCTTTTACATACCTCTTCTGCTGACATTCCATTAGTCATTTTAGAAGCTGCCGCTGCATAGTCTTGCAGAGAAATACCATGTATAGGCTGCAGCATAGGGTTGCTTTCGTCATGAGCCATATTCATGTAAGGATTCTCAAAAGAAGTATCATACTCCTCTCCATTTTCATCATAATTCTCTAAGAAATCATCACTTTCTCCATTAAACTCGCCTGAGTTTTTGATGATGGCATCATTGTTTTTCTTAAGTTGAGCCTGTTCCTCTGGTGTTCCTCTCTTTCCTGCTGCACGCATCTCGATAAGCACCTTATACCCATCATCCATCAAGCCTTTATAAAACTCAAAGAATCTGATAGTTGCTTTGAGAAGAGAGTCATTTCCGTTGTAAGCTCCCAGCTGTTTCACTTCTGCGATATAATCCTCTAAATCCTCTTTCCACTGAAGGCGCACTTTTTCTGCTCGGGCATAGTCTTTGGCATCCATAGCAGCGTTCATATCCGCCATGTTGTCTTCGCATTTATTCGCTACACACATCAGCTCGTTATTATACTCTATGGCATTGTCAAAGCTTCCTTTTGCGTAGTATACACCTTCCTCTTCATCATAGCCTCTTTTTTCTGGCTGATTTTTAGGCTGGTTATCTTCTACAAGGTCTTGAACTTTTTTAAAAAGATTTTTAAACATAATTTTCTTTTTTTGAAATCTTAAAATTATTCAAGATTATTCTTAGTCATCCTCATACTTTTCAAGGAACTCATCAGAAACTTCATTCAGTTTATCTGTAAAACGCTGTATCAGATTGTTATTGTTTTTCAGCTGAGCTTGTTCTTCTGGTGTTCCTCTCTTTCCTGCTGCACGCATTTCGATAAGCACTTTATACCCATTATCCATCAAACGGTCATACTCATCCAAGAACGCAATAGCAGCATCCATCAGCATAGTATCTCCTTTGTATGGCCCTAATTTTCTAACCTGCTCTTTGTAAGTTTTCACATCTTCTTTCCACTGAAGACGCACTTTTTCTGCACGAGCATAGTCTTTGTCATCCATGGCATCATTCATGTCATCCATGTTGTCATGGTTTCCGTTTGTGATGCAGATAATTTCGTTATTATATTCTACTTCATCATCAAAACTACCTTTAGCATAGTATACTCCTTCTTCTGCATCATAGCCTCCTTTTGGTTCATCATTTCCACCTACTAGGTCTTGTACTGTTTTAAAAAGATTTTTAAACATAACTTTAATTTTTTTGGTTAATAAATATTTTAATTTTCGATGGAACAAATGTATAAACTTACCTCATCCCTCCAATAAAAACAGCGTCTACAAAGCGTCTACAAGCTTTTAAACTTATTGTAAAATACTGATTTTCAATTAAATATTTTATAGACACCTAATTTCATAACCAAGTTATATTTATTTTATCTTTTAAATCCAAATGAAATTAAAAAATTATATTCCCAATTTTTTAGCTACATTTATTTTTCATTTCGGACAAATTTTTCTCAAATTCATCAGAAGGGATTCCTTTTGCACCAAAATTTTCTAACATTCCAACCGCCAACTGAAGATAATCACCATCCAACTGAGCTAATTCTGCTATGATTTTTCGGTATAAATCTGGTTTTTCATCAAGATTAAACTCAGCATAAACCTGCATATCGCTCATTTCTCTATAAAAAACTTTTTTGTTCGCCTCGGCAAGTACTGGCACCGTATCAGCCAAAACCTTCCATATAGCAGCTCTCCATAAGAAATAAACCAAAAATTTTTCTTCCGATACCGCATTACTGCTGGAAATTTTTTCATAAAATTCTTCCTCCTTTTTGGTTTTTTCTTCAGCAAAATCCTTCGCTACAAACTCATATTCCCGCATTTTATCACTTGGAATGAATGTATTCTGCGTCTGGCAGTATGGACAGGTTATATAAGTAGAAATAAAATACAACTCCTTGATTTCCAGATTAGCGCCACACTGAGAGCAGTGGAAATTATTCTTCACTGCATTATATTCCTCTACTATTTCACGGAGTTTTTCCTCTGCAGAAGGCTCTTTCACATGACTCTCAATGCTATCAGCAAGATCTCTCATCTTGTCTTTCCATTTTTCAAAATCATCATGGATTTTTCTAAACCATTTTTCCTGAAGTTCTCCTTCTGGCGTTTGCGACTCATAAAAAGAATGTTCATAAGGCTTTATCTGCTGCTTAAAAACATCCTCAGCTTTATCTATAATTCCATTAAACTGTCCCTTTACTCCCATCAGAAAATTACCAAAACTGCGTTTATACGGGTCTGTATCCTCATCATATATCTCCTGCATAGCATCGCGGGTTTCCTTTGCTAAGGACTCTGCTCTTTCTGTAAGTTTCTCTATAAAAACTCTAAATCTTTGCTCTAAATCATTCATATTCATCTTTTTACATTTTTACTACAAATTTTTCCTTTTATCCATTATTCAAATAAACCGAGATTTCTCTCGGTTTTATTCTTATTGTATGCTATTTTCTATTTCATAACGCTTTCAGCTATTATTTTCCCCAGTTCTATATCTATTTTTTGTGTAATCTGCTCTACTTTTTCAAGTTTATAATCCGATACTAAAAGACTTACGAATTTATACCTCACTTGGACAATTCCGTTTTCCTCATAGACCAAAACTTTTAGCGGTAGCTCAATCGCTACTTTGGGATTTTCCTGCATCAGGCTGGTTCCCACCTTAGGATTTCCCACCACCAAAACCGTAGTTAGCAAAAGGTTTTCTTTTGCTTTCTTCGCAGCTTTTGCGTGGTCTATTTCCGCAAAAATTGCGATATTATTAGCTTTAAAATTCTTCTTTAATCTGCTAATTGTTTGTTTAAAATCATATTTACTTTTTGCTGTAAAAGACGAATAATCTTCCGATTGCGCAGAAAAACTCACCGATATAAACAACGAAATAAAAAATAATATTCTCATAGTTTTAATTTTAAATTATTTGTTCCAAAACTTTTTTTATCGCCTTTGGGAAAATCTCATATTCTACTTTATGCACTTTTTCCGCGAGTTTTTCAGGCGTATCTCCTTCACTTACGGCAACTTTTCCTTGCAGAATGATTTCGCCCTCATCTATTCCAGCCGTCACGAAATGCACCGTGGCTCCGCTTTCTTTCTCTTTGGCATCTATTACAGCCATATGGACATGTATTCCCCACATTCCCTTCCCTCCAAATTTGGGCAGAAGCGCAGGATGAATGTTGATAATTTTACCCGTATATTTTTTTGCAAAATCCTCGCTGATGATAGAAAGAAACCCCGCCAAGACTATCAAATCTGTATCTTTTGGGAGAATTTTTTCTAAATTCTCACAGAAATCTTTTCCTCTCTTTATCAAATGATGAGGAATCTGGTGTTTCTCAGCACGAACCAAAGCATAGCAGTCTCTATCCGCAACCACCATGTTTACTTTTGCATTAGGAATTTCTCCATTTTGGATGCATTCCAGTATCCTTTCTAAATTGGTTCCTGAGCCAGAAGCCAAAACTACGATGTTTTTCATTTCTTTGAATTTGTTAGTCTTCCTTATCCTCCTCTACGCCGTGCTTTATCTTAGATTTTTTCCCTTTGATATCTACGGCATATTCTTTTCCGTTTCTGATGAGCAGCCCTTGGGTCTTCCCTTTGGAATGGAGCACATCGATGTCTATCACACGCCCGTCCATTAGGTAAGTAACCTCTTTTCTAAGGGTATGCCCGATGACAAATTTCTTCGCATTGAGTTTTTTGAGAATTTCCTCTAAATCTTCCTTCTTTGTAGTCTCCTTCCCATAGCCTCTGTACCACATAGGGCTTTTCCCATACATATAGATGACATTTGCGATGGCATCTTTCCCTTTTTGTCCTTCTTTATTATTGAAATAATATTTTCTAGCGTGTTCATTCAGCTCCTCCACGGAAAGATTTAGGTCACTTACTTCCTTAGAAATTCCTGCATGAACGAAAATATAATCACCGATTTTCTCTACAATGTTTTTTGTATTAAGCCACTTGCCGAGTTCCGTGCCATACTGAGAAAGAAGGAGATCAGGTTCTTTGTTCATAAGTTTTGCATTTTCAAAATATTTTTTTCGCACATAGCGCAAATCTTTATTCATGTTCATCAAATCATGATTTCCGAGAACAAAATGCACCTTTCCGCCTGCTTTTTCCGCCTGTTCTTCCAAGGAATAAATCAGCCAAAGAGTCTGCGTTACGAAAAGCCCTCTGTCAAAGAAATCTCCCACTGTTACAAGATGTCCTTTCCCAAAAGTCCATTTGTAATTCTTATCCATCACCTTATTATTGATAAGAAATTCTTTAAACTGCTCAAAATTCCCTTCAATATCCGAAATGGCTATCAGCTTTTTAGGCATTGGATAAACCGAAGGTTCTTCTTTTAGTTCCTTTTTCAGCCTAAAAGAAAAGAAATCCTTATCTGTAATGTAGGATTTTAGCTCCTGAATTTCCTCATACCATTTATAAACTGGCGTAGGAACACCATTTTCTTCCTTAATGCTCTTCACGACTGACCGACCTAAACCCGAATAAAAGATATACGGCCCGTCTATCCCAGCTCTGGAAGTGTCTTTTTCTAACCTTTTTTCTGATATGATGAGCTTAGGCTGTAAATCCTCTTCCTCCTTATCATATCCAATAGCCACAACAGGCCCAGTTATTGGTGCTGCTACTTCAGCTATTTTGGAAGAGTCTTTTGGCTGCTTTTTCCCTGATAAAACAGGCTTTTTCTGGGCATTCAGAATATTACCCAAAAATAAAAATGCTAAAACAAGAACAGTTATTTTTTTCATTTTAAAATTTTTCATTAGTATCTGTATTAATTTTTTCTCAGTTTTTCTTCATCCAAGGCTTTATTTATCAGGATTTCAAATACTTCTCCCAGTTCATCCGATGCGCGTTTTACGGCGTGTTCTATGATTTTTCTGGCTTGGTTTTCTGTAATTCCTGCCTCTGTCCAGCTCCTGCCAGAGGAATGCACATTGAGCAGAAAAGGCATTATTCGGTCTATAGCACAGGCAAAAACAGCATCGGGCGTTTTCTCCGCTTCAAATTCTTTCCACAGACCAAGAAACTCACTGCTCATCGGCTCTTCAAGAATACCGAAAATCCTCTCTGCAGAGGCAAGTTCCCTTTCATATTTGCCGACCATCGCTTTTTCATCAAAGATAAAAGTATCGCCTGCATCTATCTCCACCACATCATGAATGGACAGCATTTTAATCACTCGAAGAAGGTCTATTTTCTCCTTGTTCTTGGCATAAGGGAAAAGTATCTGAGCCAAAACAATAATCTGCCAGCTGTGCTCCGCCGAGTTTTCCCTCCTTTGGTCATCGTGGTTAAAATTCCTGCGCTGCACATTTTTCAGAGCATCAAGGGTTAAGATGAATTTGATTTCCTTTTCTAAAACCATGAAAATGACTTTTATATTAAATTGATTTTATCTTCATTTTCGGTAATTTCTCCGATTTCGTAGGCATCTTTCAGCGTAGAAAGCACTTTTTCTGCATCCTTTTCATCTACGACAACTACCATTCCCATTCCCATATTGAAAGTCCCAAACATCTCCATTCTGTCTACATTTCCTCGTTTTTCAAGTTCAAGCATAATGCTCGGAATACGGATTTTTTCTGTCTTAATCTCTGCACAAAGTCCATTCGGAATGATTCTCGGAACATTCTCTATCAGTCCGCCGCCCGTGATATGCGCTATTCCGCTCAGACTCACCATCTTCAAAAGCTTATGAATAGGCTGATAATAAAGCCTTGTCGGCTCAAGGAGCGTTTCATAAAGTGGTTTTCCTTCAAATTCTTCCTCAAAATTTGGGAACACTTTTCTCACCAAAGAAAATCCATTGGAATGAAAGCCAGAACTCGGAATAGCGATGATTTTATCTCCTTTTTTGATTTTTGAACCATCAATAATTTCATCTCTTTCTACGATTCCCACACAGAAACCAGCCACATCATAATCGCCCACCTGATACATTCCTGGCATTTCTGCTGTTTCACCGCCGATAAGGGCGCACTCATTGTCTTTACAGGCTTTTACCATTCCTAAAACGATTTCTGATGCCACATTAGAATCCAATTTTCCACAAGCCAGATAATCCAAGAAAAATAGAGGTTTCGCACCATGGCAGAGAATATCATTAGCACACATCGCAAAGCAGTCAATCCCGATGGAATCATACTTTTTGGTATCCAAAGCGATTTTCAGTTTCGTTCCTACACCATCCGTTCCACTCACTAAAACTGGATTTTTATACTCTCCAATGGCATAAAACGCCCCAAAACTCCCAAGATTATTCAGTACATTTTTATTGTGAGTTTCGGCTACAGCGGACTTTATCTTGTCTACGGTTTTATAGCCTTCTTCTTTGTCTACTCCTGCGGATTTGTAAGTGTTATTCATAGTTTATTTTTTTTAAGTTAAAATTCAGACACAAAAAAGCCGACAAACCCCAAGGCTGGCCGGCTGGTATATTTTCAGCACAAAACTCTATTCCATTATTTTGGTTCAGAAAAAGAGCTGAAGTGATTTTATTTAATTTCAAAATAGAATTTTTATTTCTACAAAAATAGGATTTTTTTATTTAAAATCTATCACTCTCTGATGACTTTTATTCTTCCATCTTCCCAAATCCTAATCACTGATGAGCCTTCCCACTCTGCCCTTTGGTCTTGGCGTTCTTCTGCTATGGCATCTACTTGGTTTTTAATCTCTTGCGAAATTTCAGAAAAACTCATCGGACTTTTTTCTCCGCTGAAATTAGCCGAAGTAGAAACAATGGGACTATTGAGCTTGGAAATCAGTTTCTTACAAAAATCATCCTTCACCAAACGAATTCCTATGCTTCCATCTTCCGCCAAAAGTTCTTTAGGAAGCCCTTTTGGGTTGTCATAAACGATGGTCACAGGCTTTTCGCTCAAATCTATGATTTCCCACGCCATGGCTGGCACCTCTACTATTTTCTGCAGTCTTTGTTCGTTTTCCACCAGAATAATCGCCGATTTTCCTTGTTCTCTTTTCTTCAGGGAAAACAGTTTTTGTATGGCTTCGGGATTGATAGCATCACACCCCAGCCCCCAGATGGTATCCGTAGGATAGAGAATAACTCCGCCCTGTTTTAGGACTTCCAGCAGTTTTTCCATTATTCTGGTTTGTAGTTACTTTGGTTAAATATTTCTGTAGCATTCATCCTTAGAAAGTCTGATAATTTCGTTTCTGGTTTTTGGGAATAAAAAGCCTTACAGATTCTCCATCCGATGAAACTACCCACACGAGGCGAAGATTTTTGGTCTATTTCCGTATAGAATTTAGAAAATGGCGCCACTGAAAGGAAACGCTCATAGAGTTTCGGGTCATCACTAAACACCATATTATTTTCCACAAAATAGTTCCAGATATTAGCTTCATTAGCCTCTGCCCATTCCTCCTGAGTCTGGGAATAGTTCATTTTTAGATAATCTGGAGTATTCGGAAGAAAGGCATCTTGAAGGGTTTTTATTTTTCCTTCTAAAATGATTTGGTCTATAAATTTATTTTCCTGAGGGTTGGAAATCAAGAAAGTTTCGGCTACAATTTCTGTAATTCTCGGCACCAAATTCTCTGGATTCATGATTTTTTTATGATACTCATCCAGCCCTTGGTAGCTTTTGTTTTTCTCTCCCATGAATGCAGAAATATCCACGAAGAGCATCCCTTCATCCGTTCTGAAAAAGATAGGATCTATCACACTTTCCCTATCCAAAAATGAGGAATAAAGATAAACTTTAGGAGTTTTGAACGCTGGGAAATAATGCTTCACTCGTGAAAACATTTCTGACAACTCGTTTTTCAGTTTTGTTTTATCAATTCCCTTTACAGCCTCCTGATAAACACGGATTTCTGCTGTATCTTTTCTTCTGATTTCGTATTCTGCATCAGGAATAGAACCCTGAAACATCGGATATTTTTCTTTAAACTCCTTTAATGAAACTTTTGGGTCAAAAAACTCACCAGAAATGTCGAAAATTTCTACTTTTTCTGTGTTTTTCACTTCTATTTTCCATAGTTCTTCTTGGTTTTTGTTACAAGAAAAAACGACCAAACACAATGACAAAAATAATACCCAATGAATATTTCTTAATTTTTTCATTTTATTTAAAATTTATTTATCTTTAACTCCAATTTTTAATTCGCAAAAATAGAAAATTTTTAGATATAAAATGCAGACACAAAAAGTAACCGAACACATTATAAATTGGCTCAAAAATTATGCAGAAACAGCCAAAATGAACGGTTTCGTTATCGGAATTTCTGGCGGGATAGATTCGGCGGTGGTTTCTACCCTTGCCGCTAAAACAGGGTTAAAAACCCTAGTCATAGAACTTCCCATACGCCAAAAGAAAGACCAAGTGCAGCGGGCGCAGGAGCAGATTTCCTTTCTGAAAAACAACTTTCAAAATGTGGAAAGTCTGGAAATAGATTTGACAGAAACTTTTGATGTTTTTGAAAAAAATGTAATCAGCAAAAGCTCCACTACGCAGAATAGAGAGCTTTCCCTAGCCAATTCCCGCTCTCGGCTCAGAATGCTTACGCTGTACTATTTTGGGCAGATTCATAATCTTTTAGTCACAGGAACAGGCAATAAAATAGAAGATTTCGGTATCGGTTTTTTCACAAAATACGGAGATGGCGGTGTGGATATTTCACCGATTGGAGATTTAACCAAAACCCAAGTCTATGAACTAGCCAAAGAGCTGAACATCCCTGAAAGCATCCAAAAAGCAGCGCCTACCGATGGTCTCTGGGACACGGAGCGAACCGATGAACAGCAGATAGGCGCCACCTACCCAGAGCTGGAATGGGCTATGAGCGTCCACCAAGACCATTCCGCAGAGGACTTCTCTGGCAGAGAAAAAGAAGTTTTTATGATATATGACCGACTAAATAGGGCTACCCAGCACAAAATAAACCCTATCCCAGTCTGCAAAATCCCAAAAGAATTGTTTTAAAAAATGAGTAAAAAAATATGAGTATGTTTATTTTTAAAAATATTGAATTAAGTCAGTGGATAAAGCCGCATCTGACCACTTATATCTTAGCGGCAGATGATGATGAACTGGAGACTTTACAGGATGACTATGACAGGTTTGAAAATATTAAATTTCTGACATGGGATAAAACCCCTTCTTCAGAAGAGTTGTCAAAAATTCAAGCATTGATTATTGAGGAGCCAGAATCTGGTGAGTATGATATATCCGACTTGCCAGATTGGATAAATACGCTTAGTAATTTGAAAGTTTTGGCATTTCCATATGTTTGTTTTTCTAAATTAGAAAATACCATAAAAAATTCTGCGCTTACATTAGAAACATTGTATTTTTTCATTCCAAGAGAATGGGATGATGAAAAATTTGAAATACCAGCGAGTCTGGAAATGCCCAATCTTTCAGCATTTATATCAAGATGTGAAATCAATGGTTTATTCGGGCTTAAGGCAAATAATTTCCCTAATATCAGTTACTTAGAGTGCAATATCTCAAAGTATAAAAATATTAAGCAACTTGATGAAATTAAAAATTTTAAGAAACTAATTCATGCCAGTTTCATCATGGTAAATCATTGAATATATTAGAAAATATAAACTCTGATTTATTGGAGTCAATTAGTCTTGTTGGATTTTCAGGGCAGAATTTTTCAATTTCGAAATTAAAAGAATTTAAAAATTTGAGATACATTGCTTTGAATGGAATCAAAAAGGCTGAATTGGATTGTGAGTTATTTACTCATTTGCCCTCTTTAAGCTATTTAGACTTAGTTTCCTGTTTTAACCTTAAAAATGTGAATGAACTGGCTAATATTAAAAGCCTAGAATATTTAATCGTGTTAGATTGTAAGCGTCCATTTGATAATGCTACAATAGACTTACTTAAAAACAATATTTCTGAAATAGATATTGACTTTGCTTAAATTTATCAATAAAAAATCCCTTTGAGTTTTTATCAAAGGGATTTTCTTTATCTATCACTGATTATTAACTTCCTAAGTGTAAGCTAATTACAGGCGTTCCATCTTCTTCGTAGCCCTCGATACTGAAGCCTTCAAAGAATATATGATCTCCTAATTCTTTACTAGCCAATGAATTATGAATCCACTGCAATAGTTCTATTGCTCCGAAATGGTCTTCATAAGCCTCGCATTCTGCCATGATTTCAGCATAATATAATCCGTCATTTTCAGGCTCTTCATCGAAAGTATCTGGATTAAGAAGTTTTTCATACTTCCAAAGCGATTTTTCATCCTTGATATAGGCCTCATACATTACTTTCACTTTTTTAGAGTTGAAAATCGTAGAATGCGGTGCGTAATCATCCAGATTATTGTCTATATCTTGGTTGTAATCATAGACAGCCATCCAGAAATTCTGTAAAGATTCGTAAATTTTATCATTGAACGCCCATGCCACATTATCCAAAAGATTTGGGTTTTCTGCTGGTGCATAGCCTTCGCAGACATTTACTCTGTTTACATCCACTACTGGCGGATATGGTACATCCTGCTCTATAAATTTATCAAACAAAGCATCTGTTCCTTGGTCTAATTTGAAATCCATTTCCTCCTCATACAATGGCTGGATATAGAAAAACTCAACTCTTCTTTCACTTGGAAGCTCCACAATAGCCGGAAGGTTCTCTCCATCCTCGTTTTTCTCATTAGACTGAGCTGCTACGAGAATCACACCTTTGAAATTAGTCCCTTCAAAAGCCTCATTGGATGGGATAGTGTGTCCGTTTCCTAAATAAGTATTATGGTTGATTGGCAGACGAGCCAAAATTTTCAACCAACGGATAGGCCAGTAATCTTTCTCTTCTTCGCTTCTTATATTCCAAGTTGGCGGCAGATTAATTGCCAGCTCCATGTGTGGTGCGTATGGATAGTCTGCTGGAACATTCATCATATGAGCGCCCATTCCACCCGTTACCAGCGTATAATAGTTAGCCTCTGGTGTGGGTTCTATAATATACACATCACAGTGGATATCAGGAGATTCCAGCTCATGGAATACATCATTAAACTCTCCAAATTCCTTTGCGATATATTTCTCCAAAGCTGTTCTGTCTTCCTCATCATAATAAGCTGGAAGTCCAGAATCTCTTCCTTCAAATCTCATAATATCTTCCTCTTCATCATAGCTCAATCGTCCAGATGAAATAGAATCATTCATATAATCTATCCAAGCTCTCATTCTGAACTGAATGTGTCCGACATAGTAGTCCTCTATATTTTCTGCAAGGGAAATGATGATAATCTGCCCAGCAAGTCCATCTTCCTCCACAGGGTCTAAATCCATACAGATAAGATCATTTCCTTTCAAAATAGGAATCCATTTACGGGTATAAAGTGCATTTTTAACAAGGTAATCATCCTCAAAATTCTCTTCTGGAAGTTTTAGGTCTGCCCAGTTTTCTCCGTAATGTTTTTTCAAGTAAGAAATAATTTCTTCCTGAACCTGCTCCACTTCATTGATTCCTACAAAACTCTGCCCTTCTCCCACTGCGAAAAACGGCACATCTTCTTTCTGTCCACTGAAAGTTCTATGCAGCTGTTTGAAAGATTCTGGAAGCTCAAAACCAAGTCTCTGTTCCAGTGCAGAAATTTCTGCTTCTGTTGCAGGATTTCCTAATTTTTCGGCCATTTTAGGCGCTTTTTCTTTTAGAAGTTCTACAAAAATTTCTAAATCATACTCCACCTCGCCTTTTCCTCCTGTATATACATCATAAGTAGAAAGACCTTTTTTCTCAGCGATATTCAGCCAATTAAGGAATTCATAAGCATTATTACATCCTCCTAGTTCTTCATGTTTTTCAAAATGCTTTCTAGAATTGGCTTTATCATCCAAAAAGAAATAAGAATAACCGATACGGTAGTTCCATGCTGCCTCTTCAGAAAGTTCATCTTCTAGATATTTAAACACCTCTATTGCTTTTCTTAGGTGGTTTTTGTTTTCTTCTGTCTGGTCAAGCCAGTAGAGATTGTTATACGCACGAGCCAGCTCACTCAAAACCTGCGTAGTTCTCTGCTCCACAGGAAGCCCTTCCACAAAATCTACAATCGCTTGGATTTTATCCTGCTCATCCCAAGCATCTATTTTCTTTAAAATCTGCTGTTCTGTCATAATGTTATTTTTTTATCTAATTTTCAATACTTTATATTTAAATTACCAATTTATCGGTTCTTTACCTTTTTCATCCAAAAATTGGTTGATTTTAGAAAAAGGACGGCTTCCCAAAAAGCCTTTATGCACGGAAAATGGCGATGGGTGGGCAGACTGAATGACAAAATGCTTGCTAGCATCTATCAATCCTGCTTTTTTCTGTGCAAAAGCGCCCCAAAGCACAAAAACCACATTTTCCTTTTTATCCGAAATCTCTTTGATGATGAAATCTGTAAACTGCTCCCACCCCAAATCCTTATGCGAATTCGCCTCATGAGCCCGCACTGTCAGCGTAGCATTAAGAAGTAAAACTCCTTGTTTCGCCCACATTTCCAGCTCATTAGAGGTTTTCTTTATTCCCAAATCATCTTCCAGCTCCTTAAAAATATTTTTAAGCGATGGCGGTGCTTTAACTTTATCTGAAACCGAAAAACAAAGCCCATTCGCCTGATTATCATTATGATATGGGTCTTGCCCAATAATCACTACCTTGACCTCATCAAAGGGTGTAAGCTCTATTGCTCTAAAAATCTGATCTTTAGGAGGAAAACATTTTGTTGTCTGATATTCCTCTTTTACTTTTTCCCAAAGTGTAGTAAAATATTCTGTATTTTTTATCGGAGCTAAAATCTCTGTCCAAGTCATGATAAATGCTAATTTTTTAATGATGCAAATCTATAATTTTCGTTCTTTCAAAGAAAAAACCAAGCGTCTACAAAGTGTCTACAAGAAAACCCTACACTCCGTAAAAACCTAATTATCAAACGAGTAAATTACACTCTCTCCAGCTCATCCGTACTTATCTGTGTTTTGAAAAGTCCATAGTTTATCGTGGCTTTATTGGTTTTAGAATCTATCTTTTCTATCATTCCTGTGCTTGTGCTTCCTATGATTCGCACTCGCTGTCCCACTTTCAGCCAAAGAGCTCTTTCCTTTCTCTCTCTTTCTTGGATTTTTTCCTGAGTTTCTGTTATGGTCTGTATCACAGATTCTTTTTTCAGCTCCTGTGTTACTTTTCGTTTTACCACTTTCAGTTTTTCAGCTTCTATTTTCTCTGTATTTTGGTTTTTTCTAAATTTCTCTTGTTCCAGAATTTTGATGAAATCTTTCACAATATCCTTTCGGGACTTCCCTTTTGCATAATCATCTATGAAACTCTGTATCCTTGTCCCAAATTGCAATTTTCTATGTTCCTCCTCATAGAGTTTCTGGAAATTATAAAGTTTCTGCTGAAGCTGTTCGTTCAGTTTTTGGAGATTATCTCTTTTATTTTGGGTGATTTCGCGTTTTTCGGTAAGGTCAGATTTTAATTTTTCAACCTCAAATTTCTCCTGCTGAAGTTTGACAATCGTTTTATCCAAATTCACCACATCTCTTTCTATCTTTTTCTTTGCAGAATGGATGATAAATCTAGGAATATTGTTTTTCTCTGCTACCTCAAAAGTAAAGGAACTTCCCGCCTGACCGACTTCCAGTTTATACATCGGTTCCAGAGTTTCCTCATCAAAGAGCATCGCCGCATTTTGGGCATAAGGAAGCTGCTCCACTACCAGTTTTATATTGGTATAATGGGTCGTAATCACCGCAAAACTCTCCTTTTCGTAAAAAAATTCTAAAAACGCCTCCGCTAGTGCTCCACCAAGTTCAGGGTCTGACCCTGTCCCAAATTCATCAATCAGCAATAATGTATTCTCATCCGCCTCCCGCACTATTCGGCTCATTTTTTTCAGCCTTGATGAATATGTAGAAAGATGATTTTCAATGGACTGATTGTCACCTATATCCGTCATCAGTTTATCAAAGAAAAACATTTCTGAACGCGGATGAACAGGCACTAAAATCCCTGACTGTATCATCAGTTGAAGCAGTCCCAAAGTCTTCAGCATGATGGACTTACCACCTGCATTAGGCCCTGATATACAGATAATTCTATTTTGCTCCGAAAGCTGCAGAGTCTGAGGATAAATCGCCTTGTTTTCCTGTTTATTTCTCAGCCAAAGAAGCGGATGATAAGCATCAATAAGTTTCAGCGTTTTATGAGTATTGATTTTAGGTAAAACGCCATTGATTTTTTGGGCAAATTTTGCTTTTGCTCTCGTGATATCAAGGTTATAGAGATACTCCTGATAATCTGATAACTGTGGATAAAATTCAGCAATTTCTGATGTCAATTTCCTTAAAATCCTATCCACTTCCTTTTTCTGCTCCTCTTCACTTTCGCAGAGCTGGTGATAGTGCCTTACAACGCTGTCAGGCTGGATATATGTGATAGAACCTGTTTTGGAAACTCCTAAAACACGCCCCGAAACTCGTTTTTTAAACCCTGATTTCACCGCCAAAACCCTTTGGTCTTCTATCGTACTTTCGCGGATTTCATCAAGGAAATCCTGCTGGGCATAATGGTTTAGGGATTTATTAAAGTTTTCTTGAATATTTTTTTTAGCAATGGAAATGCTTTCGCGAATTTCCTTCAAAAGTGGCGACGCCTCGTTTTTAACCTCTCCAAAACGATTAAAAACCGCTGAAATTTTATCTATAATTTCTTTTCTAAATTCCAGCCCTTTAATTTCCTCTTCTAAATTCGGGAAGTTTTCAGAGAATTTTGGGAAAAATGATTGCAACTTTCCTATTTGCTCAGTAATTTTTCGGATTCTCAAAAAAGCCGATGCTTCTAGTCTAAAATTTTCTATAAGCATCAGTTTCAGAGGCTCTTCTATATCTTCGTACTCATCAAAGGGAATGTAATTCTCACTCTCATAGGAAGACAAAAATTCCGAAGTTTTTTTCAGCAAAAATTCCGCTTCTTTTTGTGGAAGCGGCTTTATATTTGATATTTTTTCGGCTACTCTCGGTGAGTACGCATAGGGCGTAATTTCCTCCAATAATTTAGGAAATTCCAGCTCGTTCAAATGGTCTTGTAAAATCTGCACCTTGCAAAGGTAATGTTTTTAATTTTTATTTTAAAGATTTTTCATAAGCTTCCCAGCCTATTTTTCTGTAACTTTTTGAAGCTTTTTCAGCATCTTCTGCCTGATAAACTCCACGCCCCACGATGATAAAATCCGTATGCAGATTATGGAAAACATGGTCTGGCGTATTGTACTGCTGCCCTTTATCATCACCAGCTTGCTCTAAACTTACCCCAGGAGTAAAAAGCAACATTTCCTTGTTTATTTTTCTCTGAGCCACGCAGCCCATTATATTAGGTTGATTTTCAACAACTTTAAGCCCTTCCTCTTGGTAATGAGCATCTGTAAGTGTTCCCTCACAAGACATCCCTAAAATAGAGATAACTCCCACATTTTTAAAACATTCCAAAGATTTTTTCCCTGCTATGAGATGTGATGTTACCATATCCGCCCATTTTGAGATTTGATAAACGCCTTTTGAGAATTGTAATTCCTGTGTGCTGCCTATATCTGCAAATTTTCTATCCTCCATCAATAGAAAATTATGCTTCCTCGCCAAATCTACCAGCGGAAGAATAGTCTTATCGTGGTCAAAATCTTTTATAATATCTATATGCGTTTTTAGGGCAACTATATGAGGTCCTACTTTCTCCGCTAAATTCAGTAACTCGCTGGTAGTCATTACATCCGCAGAGACAATCAGATTAGATTTTTTATCAACTGCTGTCTGCAAAAGTTTTTGGGCTGTGGGATGCTTTGTGATTTGTAATTTTTGCTCATAAGAAAGTCTTTTTTCTTCCTCAAATTTCACTTGTTTTCCCGCCAAAAAATCATGGATTTTTGCAACCTGCTCATCATCTATTTCTCCTGCTTCATGTAAGATTTTCACCACTTCTGTGATGGTGAATAATGTATGAACTCTGTAGCCCTTCTGTTCTAAAAGCTCTTTTCCGCCCTGCTGTCTATCCAAAACCACCACTATATCTGACACTTTCAGTCCTTCCTTTTCCACCTCTGCTATGGTCTCCAAAAGGGATTTTCCAGATGTAATCACATCTTCCACCAAGAGGCAGGATTGCCCTTGTTTATAGATACCTTCTATCAGTTTTTTAGTTCCATAGCCTTTGGCTTCTTTTCGTTTCATTATCAATGGAATCTCGGACAATAGAGACATCACAGTCGCCATCGGAAGTGCCGCATAAGGAACTCCACAAATCAAATCCAATTTATTATCCTTTGGTAAAATTTCTAAAAGATGCTCTGCTAGTTTTTTCAGAATTTTCGGGTCTGATGCCAACGGGCGCAAATCCACATAAAAAGGGCTTTCTATTCCACTTTTCAAAGTGAATTTCCCAAATTTAATGATTTCTAATTTGTAAGATTCTAAAAAGAATTTGTTTTTGGATTCCATGAGATTAATTTTTCACAAAGTTAAATAAACTTGGCTACTTTTTTTTATTCATTTTTATACAATTTATTATTAAATTTGCGACTTATTCTTTTTATGAAAAATAATACCACACCTACAAAAAAATTCCGAAAACCAAGAATAGCACTTGGTTTCACGCTTATATTTCTGTCAGTAATACTCATTATTTCCTTTATTTCTTACCTAATGAGCTGGAGAGAAAACCAAAGCCAAATAGGGAATTTTCTAGACAAGGAAATCAAATCCACCAATATTTTTGGCAAAATGGGCGACTGGCTGGGAAATGTTTTTATATTCGAAAGCGTCGGAATTTCTGCGTTTATCGTTGCTTTCCTGCTTTTTGTTTTCGGAACTTTGATTTTAGGAATAAAACTATTCAAACCATGGAAAACCATTTCTCATAGTTTTTTCTTTTTGGCATGGCTGCCTGTGTTCATAGGAGCTGTCACTAAAGGAAATGGTATTCTAAGCGGTGTTTTCGGCTATCAGATTTATGATTATGGTTCCAGCATTATAGGGAGTTTTGGGCTTTGGACTTGTATTATTTTAAGTTTTGCTCTGTATTTCATTTTGGAATTTAATATCAGTTTAAGCAATATTACTGATAAAGTTTCTACAGTGAAAGAAAAAATCCAATCCATAAAAGATGATATCCAAGAGGAAATCCAAGAAATGCAGGGGACACAAAAAAAAGATGAAGATGAAGAAGAAAGCATAAACACCAATGCTGTTTCTGTTGCCGAACCTGTCATCGAAAACAATGTAAAAGAAAATCCTATCACTGAAGAGGTAGAAACAGAAGTAACTGAACCTACAAAAGCCTCAACCATCAGCGTGGAAATAGATGATGAATTTTTAGAAAAAAAGGAAGAATCCTCTTCTAATGAAAAACCTGAAAAAGAAACTGATAAAGAAATCATCACAAATAACAAACCTAAAAAAGATGATGATATAGAAATTACCATAGAGCCTTCACCTGCTGCTAACAACATCACAGACCCAGACAAAAAAGCTGATGAATTGGTAGAAAAACACGGACTCTATGACCAAAGACTTGATTTGGCTAATTTCCAGATGCCGAGCCTTGATTTGCTAAAAGACTATGGCAACGAAGAAATCACTATAAACAGAGAGGAACTAGAACAAAACAAAAACAAAATCGTAGAGGTTCTGAAAAACTTCAATGTTGGTGTTTCTAAAATTAAAGCCACCATAGGCCCTACAGTGACTCTTTACGAGATTGTCCCTGAATCTGGAACTCGTATTGCTACTATTAAAAGGCTTCAAGATGACATCGCACTAAGCCTTTCTGCACTGGGTATCAGGATAATAGCTCCTATCCCTGGGAAAGGAACTGTAGGGATAGAAGTTCCGCGACAGACTCCAGCAATGGTTTCCATGCGTTCTGCTCTACAAGCGTCTAACATCCACTCCACAGACATGGACCTACCCGTAGTCTTTGGAAAAACTATCTCCAATGAAATCTTCATGGCTGACCTCTCCAAGATGCCTCACCTACTCATAGCAGGGGCTACAGGACAAGGTAAATCCGTGGGTATCAATGCGATATTAACTTCACTGCTTTATAAAAAACATCCTAGCGAACTGAAATTCGTGATGGTAGACCCTAAAAAAGTGGAGCTTTCTATCTATTCCAAAATCGAACGACACTATTTAGCTAAACTCCCTGACACGGACAAAGCTATATTAACAGATAATTCAAAGGTTATCAATACATTAAACTCGCTTTGTATTGAAATGGATAACCGCTACAAGCTTTTGGAAGAAGCTTTTTGTAGAAACCTAAAAGAATACAATAAAAAATTCAAGGAAAGAAAATTAAACCCTGAAAACGGACACCGTTACCTGCCATACATCGTGCTGGTGGTGGATGAATTTGCGGACTTAATCATGACTGCCGGCAAGGAAGTGGAACACCCTATCGCCCGTCTAGCACAGCTTGCAAGAGCCGTAGGAATCCACCTCATCATCGCTACACAAAGACCTTCTGTAAATGTCATCACAGGGATGATTAAAGCCAATTTCCCTGCCAGAGTGGCTTTCCGAGTTATGTCTAATGTAGACTCTAGAACCATCTTAGACAGCACAGGTGCTGACCAGCTGATAGGAAAAGGTGACATGCTGTATTCTAATGGAAATGACATGATTAGAATTCAATGTGCCTTCATAGACACTCCTGAGGTGGAAAAAGTGGTAACTTTCATCGGTGAGCAAAAAGGCTATCCAAATGCCTACGAACTCCCTGAATATGTGGGCGAAAACGAAAGCGCTGGGTCAGGAAATTTTGATGCAAATGAAAAGGATGCTTTGTTCGAAGAGGCTGCTAGAATCGTAGTAAATACACAGCAGGGCTCCACTTCTATGCTTCAAAGACAGCTAAAACTGGGCTACAACCGTGCAGGACGAATTATGGACCAGCTGGAAAACGCAGGAGTAGTGGGAAGTTTCAACGGAGCGAAGGCTAGAGAAGTGCTGATTTCTGATATTCAGCATTTGGAACAGTTTTTGGAGAGCCTTAGAAATAATTAATTTCATTAAATTTAAAATTATGACTTTTTTCAAAAAAATTTTACTGATATTATCTTTAGGAATCGTAAGTCTGGCTGCTGCTCAAAAAGTAGATACCAAAGCCAAAAACATTCTAGACGAAACCTCAGCCAATTATAAATCCAAAAGCACGATGTATTTTAAATTCGTGTATGGAATGGGAGGCAATGGCAAGGTTTCTAAAAATCAAACAGGTATTTTCTATGCTTCAAAGAATAAATACAAACTCAAAATAATGGGTAATGAGCAGATATTTGATGGAAATAAAGTATACAACATCAATGCTGAAGACATGGAAGTAACCATCACTAAGCCTAATGGCTCTGAGGCGATGCTCTCTCCTATCAATTATCTAGATTCTTACAAGAAAGATTACAACATAAGCTACATAGGAAATAAAAACAATCTGGAAGTTATAAAACTTACGCCTACAAAAAAGAATGGCATCAAGCATGTTTTCCTGCATATCAATAAAGCAAAAAAACAAATTGAAAAAATAGAGCAATACGCTGATAACAACGATATTACAACGATAAGCATCAGCCAGTATAAAGAAAACTTAAAAGTAGAGCCTTCCACTTTTAGTTTTAATAAAAACCTTTATAAAAACTATCTAATCACAGAGTTATAATGTTAAAAAAATTAGATTTATACATTATAAAAACCTTTTTAGGTCCTTTCATATTTATTTTCAGTATTTTATTCTTCATTTTCATGGTGAATATCATCTGGATACAGATGTTTAACCTTGGAGGTAAAGGACTGACAACATGGGAACTAACCAAACTTTTCTACTATCTCAGTGTGGGAGTCATAAAGATGGTGCTCCCGCTCACTGTACTACTCGCCTCCATCATGGCTTTCGGAGGTTTCGGAGAGCGCTATGAACTAGCCGCGATGAAAGCTGCTGGGGCTCCTTTGATTAGAATCATAAGACCTTTGTTTCTTACGAGTTTAGTTTTAGCGTTTATTTTATTTTTGTTTTCTAACTTCGTAATTCCTGATTTTCAGCGAAAAGCGAAAAATATGCTGTATAACATCGTTTCCTCCAAACCTGCACTGAATTTCACGCCTGGGCAGTTTATCAATTCACTCCCTGGGACTACTATCAAATTTGACAGGCTTTATGGAGAAAATGATGAACTGATAGAGGGCGTTTTCATCAACAAGACTGCCAGTAGTTTTGATGACCAAAGAACCATCATCGCTAAAAGAGGAAAAATAGTTTCTAAACAAGGGAGCAACTACCTGAGAATGGTGCTGTATGATGGGTATATTTTTGAAGATAATCTCGCTAAGCCAAACTACCAAGACCGTTTTAGACAGGAAAATCAGACCATTAAGTTTGATTCTTTGGTGTCTCATTTTGACATCAGTGAGCTTCTTGACAAAGCTATCGAAAGCGAAAAAATCACGGACAGCTATGAATTCCAAAACTATGCACAGCTCAACTCTACTGTGGATCTCGTAAGAACTGAAAAACAAAAAAGATACTCTGAAATTTCTTCAGATTTAGTTTCTCAGAGCAGTTCTTTTATAGAAATTTTGGATAAAAACAAAGACAAAAATAAAGATAAAAAACCTCAGGCACCGTTTAGTTTGGATTCTTTAAATCAAGAAAAAAAGCTGGAAATTCTCTTCAATGCACATGAGAAAATAGACCTCATCCAAAAAAACATTGAAACAAAGAATGAAGAAATCCTTTCACACGCCAAACTTTATGCAAAAGTAGTAATGCACCAGCAGCAGATTTTGGCGTATTCGGTGATGAGTGTTTTATTCCTGCTGATAGGAACTAGTCTAGGGTCTATCGTAAGAAAGGGCGGAATAGGAATGCCGATTCTTCTTTCCATCATCATATTCATCATATTTTTCGTTCTCAATATTTCTGCTGAAAACATGGCTTGGAAGGGAGAAATGGACCCATATATTGCCGCTTGGCTGCCGAATTTTATATTCCTGCCTTTCAGTATTTGGATAACTTACAAAGCCAATACAGACTCACAAATCCTAGATGTAGAGAAATACAAATCTTGGATAATGCCTTTGATAAAGAGATTTTCAAAGCATAAAGAGCATAAACGATACCAATAATTTTTTTCAATAAAAAGTAAAAATTCTATTTATTGAAAGAAATAAAAATAATAAATTCATGAAATTAGCTTTTTTACTTTTATTATTTCTTTTGGGCAGTATGTTTCCTGCTCAAGATACGACTCGTGTAAAGCATATACATGAAGATTTTCAGATAATGGCAAGCGGAGTGGATTTCCGAGGGATGAGCCGCCGCAAGTTCGCATCAAAGTGGAGGGAGCAATATTCTTCAATTAAGGAAAGTAATCTTGTAGATATACTCATTGTCCAAGACAAAAAAACTAAAAAATATGGATATGTAACCTTTGATAATAAGAAAGTAACGCCTATAGAGTACGATGATGCCCAAGGCTTTAGTTATCCTGAAAAAATCGCTTGGGTAAAGAAAAACAATAAGTGGGGTGGCATCAATACCAAAGGAGAAAATGTCATTCCTTTTCTTTATGAAGAAGTGCAGGAATTCAGTTCCTCAAGGGCTTTAGTAAAATTCAAGGGACAGTGGGGCTTTGTCAATAAAGATGGCAAAATGCTGATTCCTGCAGAATACGAAGAAGCTGAATCCTTCCATTACAATACTGACTACACCAAAACCAAGAAAAATGGACTGTGGGGATTTATTAATAAAGATGGTAAAACGCTCATTCCCTTTGAGTATGATGTTATCCGCACAGATGATTATTATCCAAAACCCAAAGATAAAATAAGGGCAGTGAAAAATGGCAAAATGGGTGCCATTGACTGGGATAACAAGATCATCATTCCCTTTATATATGCCAATATACTTCCAGCTACAGAAGATATCCATGTAGTGTTTAAAGATGGAAAAATAGGCTACATAAAGGAAACAGGAGAAATACTCGTTTCTCCGAAGTACGAAACCATGTGGCTTATTTTTCATCACTATGTGAGCCGATTTGAAAAGGGAACTGCTTTGGTAAAACTCAATGACAAATTTGGGTTTATCAATACTCAAGGAGAAGAAATAATTCCTTGTAAATATGAAGCTGTTAAGGGATCTTATTTCAGAGAAGGAATAATCCCTGTGCGGTATAATGGTAAATGGGGCTACATCAACCAGAAAAATGAAATAATAGCTCCCTTTGTGTATGATGAAGCAGAGTATTTTTCTAATTCTTTTTCTGATATTGAAAATGACTTTGCGAAAGTAAGGCGTGGAGATAAATGGGGCTATATCAATACCGAAGGTAAGGAGGTGATTCCTGTAATATATGACAAATTAGGAAATTATATTTTCAAGGGGCTTTGTGAAGCAAAACGCGATGAAAAGTGGGGCTTTATAAATACAGAAGGTAAGGAAGTAATTCCTATTATATACGACTGGGTCAATCTTTTTAATAGCTGTGGAGGCTCTATAGAAGCGCATCTTGGGAAAAAGAAATTCTACATGGACTTGCAGGGAAATCCGAAAAAAGAGTAAATTTATCCTTAATTTTAAAAACAACAAAACCAGATAAACTACAAAAAGAAAACAATATGCTAAAACTAAAGAAAGATTTTATTGATACCATAGATAGTGTATATCTTATTAAGATTACAGATGATTTATACTCTATCTGTCAGCATCGAGGAAATACATTTTTTGAATTCTTTGATGTATTTTTCTCTGATTTCAATGAGGAGAGAAAGATAGACCTAAATGAAACAAAAATTTTATTCACAAAAAGCTGTGCTGCAGATAAATTTAAGGACTTTTTTGTAAAAGAGATTACTTCTGTCATACCCAATAGCAGAGCAATAGAAACCATCTATTTGCATCCATTTCATTATCTTTTGAAAGGACTACAAAATGAAGGTAATGTTAATCAATATGTTTCTTTGGTTAAACGAACAAACATATACAAAAGTGTTGATTATGAAATTGTTATAGAACAACTTAATGAACAAAATAATCTTCAAGAGATTTACAAATATAACTCTTTTGGTATGGTTGGTTCAGCAGATAAAATACAAGAAGAATTATCTAACTATGTTAAAACTGGGATTTTATGGGGGAGAGAAAAAAGTACCCTATTCCCAACAATATCAATGGAAATGCTCCAAAATTATATTTTACAAACCACAAATTCATTGTAGTTTTACTCCCTTATTTTACTTATATGGACAAAGATGAATTCTTAAAAAAACTAATTGCTTTTATTGCTGATAATTCTAGTGAATTATACCCTAAAGTATTTAAAAATAAAATACGGTTTGGTATAAACAAAAGTTCCTATACAGAAATGCGATTTGACTATTCCCAAAATTATAAGGGATTTTATTTGCAACTAGCGTCTTATAACAGGGAAGTAGGTGATTTTTTTGAGCAAGAGATGGGTAATGCTTTTTTAAAGATGTTAGAAGACGAATCAAAAGAGTCCCGTAATCTTTTTTTTGTACAAAACTCCTTCCAAATTTCGCACTACTATTATGGATTCCCAATAATGACTAATGATGATACTGGGCATCTATATCCAGAGATGGGTACTACTATCTTTAATGATGTTTTAAGGAATTTGCAAGCCAACCATTTTAAATTTATTCAAGCTGCAGAAGTCTTATCGCCTGATTTACTGCATTACATTAAAAGATTTCCTTCTTGTTTTTTCAATACGGCATTGGTTGCTTTATTGATAATAGAAAAAAACCTATTATCATTAGATGATGAAAGGGTACAAGGCTTGTTTGAATACGATAACATGGTTACCAAAAACGAATGCAAACTATTTAGTCCATTTGATTTAATTTTTGGTAAGAAAGATTACCAACAAACTGCTAAACAACGGATTCTACAGCGAAAATAATCGACTCTGCAGTTTTCAGACCAACTAAAAAAACAATTCATGAAACTCACTGGCATACAGAACAATGAACTCGTAAACAATCTATTTGATGCGGATAATCCCATACAGCCACAGGATTTGGTGATTTCTGTAAGTAAACTAAATGCTGATTTGAAACGGTATCAGTTAGTTTTTCATAACACGAGCAGTTTTAATGTAAAAATACAAGCTAGAGAGCAGTCTATAAACCCTCTTTGCTACTTTGGCGACAGCTTGTATATCCAGTCTATTTGGTGCAAAGAGAAAACAGAAAAACATCAGCACTGGGAGATTATACTAATTGACAACGGAGGGAATATTGATATATTTGCAGAAAAGCTATTCATTCAGAAATTGGATTAAATAACTTTTTCAGATTGACAAAAGAAAATCATGCTAATAGGGACAATCTTTCTAATGGAAATATCATTATAAATTAGGATATTTGCTTTGGAAAGATTTATTTTTAATTAAAATACAAAAAAATAATAATCATATTATGTTGGATAATAGTTTTAAGGAATATCTTGATGAGGAGTTTGGTAGAATAATGCCAGAAGAACAGGAGAAATATCACAAAATATTCCGAAAGTTAGGATTCGGTGAAGTGAATCATGACTTTGTTGAATTTTGGTCTACATACAGTGATGAAATTTATGGAGAAATCGGCTATTTGGTTGATTTAGCAATGGATTTAGAGGATTTCTCAAACAGTCAAACGCAAGTTTTAAGAGAAAATCTTGGCTTGGCTGATAATTATTTTTCATTACTACATGATGAGCTGGATGACTATATTTTGTATGATAAAAATACGGATGAAGTTTTCTTTGTGAAAGCTGATGACATTCAAAATTTCATTGAAAACAAGGAGTTTAGCAGACATTGGGACAGCTTTGAAGGTTTTATAAAAGAATATCTGAATTATAATTCCTAAAAACAACATACGGATTTTTTTAATCAAATAAAAACTATTTAAATTAAAATGAAAATAAGTTTTTCAAATGAAATTAAAAATTTAGATAAATTTCTCATAGAGCAAGGGTTTTTGGCTGTTCCTATGAATTTTCGCGGAATGCGTTCATGGGTGAAAGAATTAGACAGCGAAAATCTTGTCTATATGTATGTCTATATCAGCCAGCAGAAGGAAGAAAGCCAAAGCGGACACCTGATTATTTCACCGCCACGCTATAACGATGATGCCTGGACAGGGAATCCGTTAGCAGTTGGAATTCCATTAGCAAAAAACTGGGAATTAGGGACAGGATTTTTTGATGATTATATCAATCGGCTTACTAATTTATTGCCCAGTGCAGGCTATTTAAAAGATGCTGTCATTAGGGAAATGAATAGTCCGAGTGATATTTCCACAGAAGAACCAAAGGCAAAGTATCTCGGCATGCGGGAACTGACTAATTTAAAAGCCTTTCGTAAATTACAAGAAGAGCCAAACTTTATGGAATTATGCTCCATCAGCAAAGAAACTTGGCTGAAAAAAAAGGATATTTACCTCCTCGATGTAGAGTTGGGAAAGAAATGTTTTGAGCAGTATGGAGATGAAATTACCATGGAATATATAGAGGATTACACATCTCAGCTAAGTATGATTTTAGCGACATACAGTGCATTTAGATAATTTTAATAGTCAATATTCGTTTGTAAATAAATTCAAAAAATCAGGTCAAATGGATAAAGAGAAAGCAATTATGGAGGTTTTATATTCTAAATATGGATCTATTTTAGAAAAGTATG
>CAUQMH010000008.1:0-33121 GCA_963519075.1 uncultured Flavobacteriaceae bacterium | reverse complement strand
AAATCGTATTTTCTCTCGCTCGCCTGTTCGCGGAAATGTAATTTAGGGCTGTTGCTATTATTCATATCCAAAGTGAAAAGTTCACGGAAATACCCTAAAACAGAGGTATTGTAGAGCAGGTTGCCGATGAGCTGGTTGGCTTTCGCGCCTTTCACGGATTTTTCTTTTCCTATTTCTTCGAGCTGAATCAGGGCTTGTGCAAGTTCTAACTTGTTCATTTTCTGTTTAATGAAAGGGAAGAGGCTGAGGTCTTCTGCTTTCATGGATACTTCCTGCGGGCTGTCAAAACTTTCCCAGACATTATGCCCAAAAACAAGGCTTGAAATATGGTTGTAGCCATCGTATTTATCTTTGAAATAGTCTTTTGCTTTCTCTTTATCATCGCCATAATAATAGACATTGTTAATATAAATATCCTCAAAACTTCCTGCTTTCTCGTAGTGAGTTTTAGCCTTTTTGAAATCAGCCATACGCATCGCGTGGTCGCCGTAGATTAGCTTAAAGAAAGCCTCTGCGTTAATGTTTTTTATAGACCGCTCGATGATGAATTTTTCAAAGCTCGTTTTGTTTGGCTTTTTGTAGAAAGCTTCTATTTTCTTTGTCAAAGCGAGATTTGGGTAATATTGTAGGGCGTGGATACTGTTATTTAGAAGGAATGATTTTGCGTCCTGCTGTTCTACGAAATATCGATTGGCAATGATGTCAATGATAAAGTCTTTGGTGCTGAGGCTGTTGTACCAGCCGTTTTCATTTTTGCTGGGTTCTTCTCGCAGGATTTTGCCGTATTTTTTCATTAGAATTTCCTCAAATTCTGGTGTTATTTTGGTTTGAGAAACGATTTCGTTCAGCATTTTCATTTTTTCTATCTGTTGGATGTAGTCGGAATTGGTGGTTTTTATTTTATTTAAAACCAAATTGCATCCATTGAAATCTTTATTCAGAAAACGAAGATAAGCATCACTGAGCTCCCAGAAAACATCTTTGGAGGTTGCCTTTATTTCAGTAATTATTTTTCGTAAATCTTCGGAAAAATCGGTAGATTCCGTGTAGTAGCTTTCTGTTCTTACAGGAAGAAGTTTGTCTTGGCATTTATCCTTGTCCTTGCAGGAAGGATAAGCCATGAGGTAGCTTCTTTCCAGTTCGTTAATCGCTCTGGCAGCAAGAACTTTTAGGATTTTAGAATCAGCGTTATTTTTCAGCATTTTCTGCATCAGCGGCACGGGATTGCTGTAGCCGTTGTAAGCTAAAAGGAAATACGCCATATTTTTTTCTTCGGCAGTTTTAGCCTTGCTGAGCAGTCCTTCGAAATCGCCTGAATTAGCGAATTTCATAGAAGTGTAGGAACTTTGTTTCAAATCTCTGCTGTGGATGAAAACTTTGAAGAAATTCCAATTTGCAGCTTCTTTTTTGCCTAAACCATTCTGTGCGCCCGCCATTTGCTGTAAGGCATAATAATAAATCGGCGATTTTAAATTCAAGGGAACAACCAAAGTTTCAAAATAATGAATCGCCTTTTGGTAGTTTCTCGTATAATGATTGAACCTTACGATTTGATAAGCATACCGAAGTTTTATTTCCTTGTTAGCCGATGTTTTGTAGGCGTTCATCAGGTTTTCCATGGTTTTGGAATAGTTGAGCTGGGTGGCATTTTTCCTGTTTTTATCAACATCAAAATAAAACGAATCTTCATCTGCAACAAAGCTAATCGCCATATAAGGTTCCAGTTCTTTGGCTTTGATGAGGTAGGTCAGCCCTTGTTTATACTTATTAAAAAACTGAGCACCAAGTTTTTTGCTTAAAACATGTGTGAGTTTTCCATGAGACCAGTCTTGAAGGTGTTTTAAGTTAATAGTCTGCACGAGCGCCAAAGTTTCATCATAGGTAAGTTTGTTGTCAAAATATTTCTGCCAAGATTCTATATTTTCGCTTTGAAATTTATTTTGGCTTTCATAAAAAGGCGTGTCATAGGCCAATAGAAAAGGCTCGTATTCAGGAGCGTGTATCATTTCCTGAGCGAATAGGTTGAAATATTCATAATCTAAATTGACATCAACACAGGCGTTCGCTTTATGAACAGCGAACAAAAGAGAAAGGGAAACAACAAGTTTTTTCATAATTCTATAAAGTGTATTTTTCTACAAATTTACTATCCAGATGATAGTATACAATATTATAATGGTCTAATTTTTTATCCAAAAAATGTTTTACTTCGTCTAATTGGTTTTGGGAAATTTCCTCAATTTTGATTTTAAATCCTTTACTGATATATATACCGAAATAAAAATCATCTTCCAACACCTCAAATTCTGTTTCAGAAATTTTCTTAAAGTTTTTGTTTTGAGATAAATTATTTATCGTCAGCGCATTGATGAGTTTCTTTTTCCCGACATGATTGCTCACGATTCCCCAAGAGTATAAAGGAAGGACAATGTCCATTTTTATGGGATATTCTTCAATGTTCATTAGATAATTTTTGAGTGTGGGAACATCTAAAATTGAATTTTTGGGCTGGTTTTCCAGTGGCGAATAAGTGGCATAGCACATGAGATAAACTTTTTCCACGGGCGGAAATCCTGTTTTTTCTTTGTCTTTCACTTGGTGAAGCCGAAGGGTGCAGGTGATTTTTTGTTTTGAAATATTTTTTAGTTCTTCTAAAAACAGGAAATAATCTTCTCTCGTTTGTTCTGTCCAGTCGCAGTCTATTTGTATTTCGGAAGTCAGAGAGAGCTTGTTTTCGTTTTTTATATTTTCTATAAGAGAAAGAGTATTTTTCGCAAGGAAATGGATTTCTTCTTTTTTGATTCCGAAAAAAGTTCGATTCGTTATGAAAATCACAGGCGTGAGAGGAAGGTCGTTTTTTTGCGAAAAATGAATTTTCCCAACAGGAGCGAATCTGCCTTCTTTTTTATCAATATCAAAAAATCTGGTATATATGGTCTTTGATTGGGATTTTTTCAGGTTTTCTTGCTCTTTTTTGTCCAAATTCCACTCTGTTCGCCAGTAATAAAAAGAGTAAGAATGTTCCTTCGGATTAGAACAATTGATAAGTAAAAATAAAATAAAAATATGGAATAATTTCATAGATTTCAAAGTTATAAAAAAATAACAAAATACAGAAAAAAAACAACTTACAGTTTGTGGTTTCAAAAAAAAACCTTAAATTTGCACACTTATTTAGTGGGGAGATTGTGTTTATTTATAAATAAAATCTATATAAACTACTGAATATGAGTGTGAAAAAAAATAATTTAAATAAATTTTTAATTATACAATGTCAGGTATTATTGGTAAAAAAATCGGTATGACCTCTTTGTTTAACGAAGAAGGAAAAAACATTCCTTGTACAGTTATTCAGGCTGGTCCATGCTCGGTTTTACAGGTCAGAACCGAAGAAGTTGATGGTTATTCAGCTATTCAATTAGGTTTCGATGACAAGAGTGAAAAGAATGTCGGAAAGGCATTAGCTGGTCATTTCAAAAAGGCTGGTTCTGCTCCTAAGGCGAAAATCGTAGAATTCCACAATGGATTCGAAGATGTGAAATTAGGAGATGAAGTGAATGTAGATATCTTCATAGAAGGAGAGTATGTAGATGTTACAGGGACTTCAAAAGGTAAAGGTTTCCAAGGTGTTGTTAAAAGACATGGTTTTGGTGGTGTAATGCAGCAGACTCATGGGCAGCACAATAGATTGAGAGCTCCAGGTTCTATCGGTGCGGGTTCAGATCCATCAAGAGTTTTCAAAGGCTTGAGAATGGCTGGTAGAATGGGAGGTGAGCAGGTTACTGTTCAAAACCTTCAAGTGTTAAAAGTAGATAAAGAACAAAATCTTTTAATAGTAAAAGGTGCTGTTCCGGGAGCTAAAAATTCTTATGTAATTATCAGAAAATGGAATTAGTAGTATTAAATACATCAGGAAAAGAAACCGGAAGAAAAGTACAGTTAGATGATACTATCTTTGGTATCGAGCCTAACCAGCACGCGGTTTACTTAGAAGTGAAACAATATCTTGCGGCTCAAAGACAAGGTACGCATAAGTCTAAAGAAAGAAGTGAAATCACTGCTTCTACTAAAAAATTGAAGAAACAGAAAGGTTCTGGTTCTGCAAGATACGGGGATATCAAGTCACCTGTGTTCAAAGGAGGGGGTAGAGTTTTCGGGCCTAAGCCAAGAGATTATAGATTTAAATTAAATAAAGCGTTAAAAAGATTAGCAAAAAAATCTGTTCTTTCTCAAAAAATGAGAGAAAATTCTATCAAAGTTTTAGAAGAGCTGAATTTCTCTGCTCCTAAAACAAAAGATTTTGTTAATGTAGTAAATGCTTTAGGTTTGGAAGGTAAGAAGTCATTATTTATTCTTGCTGAAGCAAACAAGAATGTATTTTTATCTTCAAGAAACTTACCAAAAGCAAAAGTGATGAATTATAACGAAATCTCTTCTTATGATTTAATCAATGTAGGTGAGGTAGTATTCTTCGAAGGTGCAGTAGAGAAGTTTCAAGAAAATTTAAGAAAATAAATCATGTCAATCATTATTAAACCAATCATTTCGGAAAAAGCGACTTATCTTACAGATTTGAGAGGACAGTATTCTTTTTTAGTAGATACTAAAGCGAATAAAATCCAAATTAAAAATGCTGTAGAAGAAGCTTATGGTGTAAAGGTAGCAAATGTTAGGACTATGATTTATGCTCCTAAAGTTTCTATGAAATACACTAAAAAAGGTCTTCAAGTTGGTAAAACTAACAAGTTGAAGAAAGCAGTTATAGAGCTTCAAGTAGGTGAAGTTATCGATGTTTTTGCAAATTAATAATTAATTATAAATAATAGTAATGTCTGTTAGAAAATTAAAACCTATCACCCCGGGACAGAGATTCAGAATTGTAAACAATTTTGATGAAATTACTACCAACAAGCCAGAGAAATCTTTGACTTTTGGTATTAAGAAATCAGGTGGGCGTAACAACACAGGTAAAATGACCATGCGTTACACCGGAGGTGGACACAAAAAGAAGTACAGAATCATTGACTTTAAAAGAAACAAATTTAATGTTGATGCTACTGTGAAAACTGTAGAGTATGATCCAAACAGAACAGCTTTTATCGCATTACTAGAATATGCAGACGGAGAAAAGAGATATATCGTAGCTCCAGCTGGTATCAAAGTAGGACAAAAAGTAGTTTCTGGGGAAAATGTTGCTCCTGAAATAGGAAATGCTATGAAATTGAAGAACATTCCTTTGGGTTCAGTAATTTCTTGTATAGAAATGAAACCAGGACAAGGAGCAATTCTTGCAAGAAGTGCAGGTTCTTCAGCGCAGTTGACTTCAAGAGATGGAAAATACGCTATCGTTAAATTGCCTTCAGGAGAATCAAGAATGATCTTGGTAGAATGTATAGCAATGATAGGTTCAGTATCAAACTCAGATCATCAGCTTACAGTTTCTGGTAAAGCAGGTAGAAGCAGATGGTTGGGTAGAAGACCAAGAACTAGAGCGGTAGTTATGAACCCAGTAGATCACCCAATGGGTGGTGGTGAAGGTAGATCATCTGGTGGTCACCCAAGATCTAGAAACGGTAAACCAGCTAAAGGTTACAAGACTAGAAAGAAAAATAAAGTGTCTAACCGTTACATCGTATCTAAAAGAAAATAATTATGGCAAGATCACTTAAGAAAGGACCTTTTATTCACCATTCATTAGAGAAAAAGGTTCAAGCAAATATAGAGTCTGGTAAAAAGACAGTAATTAAAACATGGTCTAGAGCATCTATGATTTCTCCAGACATGGTAGGACAAACTATAGCAGTGCACAACGGGAAATCTTTTATCCCTGTATATATCACTGAAAATATGGTAGGTCATAAGTTAGGCGAATTTTCTCCGACAAGATCTTTCAGAGGTCATGCGGGTAATAAAAATAAAGGTAGCAGATAATAGTCATGGGAATAAGAAAACAAAACAGTGCATTAGCTAGAAAAGCGGCGAATAGAGATGTGGTAAAAGCATGTCTAAATGATTGTCCTTCTTCTCCAAGAAAAATGAGATTAGTTGCTGATATCATCCGTGGAGAAAATGTAGATAAAGCATTATATATCCTAAAATACTCTAAAAAAGAGGCTTCTAACAAGTTAGAAAAATTGTTGTTGTCAGCAATAGCTAACTGGCAGGTGAAAAACCCTAACGCTGATGTAGAAGCAGCAAATCTTTTTGTAAAAGAGATTTATGTGGATAGTGCTAGACAATTAAAAAGATTGAGACCAGCACCACAAGGTAGAGGTTACAGAATTAGAAAAAGATCTAACCATGTGACTTTAATTTTAGGTAATAAATCAGAAAATCAATAATCAAGGTATGGGACAGAAGACAAATCCAATTGGTAATAGATTAGGAATCATTAGAGGTTGGGATTCTAACTGGTTTGGAGGAAATGATTATGGAGATAGAATCGCAGAAGACTATAAGATCAGAAGATACCTTGAAGCTAGATTATCTAAAGGTGGAATCTCTAGAATCTTTATAGAAAGAACATTAAAGTTAGTTACAGTTACAATCACTACAGCAAGACCAGGTTTAATCATTGGTAAAGGTGGTCAAGAGGTTGATAAATTAAAAGAAGAGTTAAAGAAAATCACTGATAAGGATATTCAAATTAACATCTTTGAAATTAAGAGACCAGAATTAGACGCTGTATTGGTTGCAGATAGTATCGCTAAGCAAATTGAAAACAGAATTTCTTACAGAAGAGCTGTTAAAATGGCTATCGCTGGTTCTATGAGAACGGGAGCAGAGGGAATAAAAGTTCAGATTTCTGGAAGATTGAACGGAGCAGAAATGGCAAGATCAGAATCTTTCAAAGAAGGAAGAATTCCTCTATCTACATTCAGAGCAGATATAGATTATCATATCGCAGAAGCACACACTACTTATGGTAGATTGGGTGTTAAAGTGTGGATTATGAAGGGTGAAGTATATGGTAAGAGAGAGCTTTCTCCACTTGTAGGACAACCACAAAAGAAAGGACCTGCATCAGGAGGAGGTAAAAAAAGAGAAAGAAAATAATTAATGAAATTTTAGGTTTGAAATTGAAAATTTTAAATGCCGTTACCTTTTAAAATCTAAAATTTAAAATCTAAGATCTAAAATTCTAAAATTATGTTACAACCAAAAAGAACCAAGTTCCGTCGTGTTCATAAAATGAAAATGAAAGGTAATGCTAACAGAGGAGCTCAGTTAGCTTACGGAACATTCGGAATTAAAGCCATGGAAGGTGCTTGGATCACTGCAAGACAGATTGAGGCGGCTCGTATTGCTGCTACAAGATATATGAAGAGAGAGGGGCAACTATGGATTAAAATATTCCCAGATAAGCCAATTACTAAAAAACCAGCTGAAGTAAGGATGGGTAAAGGTAAAGGTGCTGTAGAATACTGGGTAGCTGTAGTAAAACCAGGAAGAGTAATGTTTGAAATCGGAGGAGTACCTTACGAAGTAGCAAAAGAGGCGTTAAGACTTGCTGCACAAAAACTTCCAGTAGTTACGAAGTTCATAGTAGCTAATGATTTTGTTCAACCACAATAAATCTCGAAATTATGAAACAAGCTGAAATTAAGAACTTAAGCGTAGAGGATATCAAGGCGAAATTAGTAGAGTTGAGAGCTACTTACAGCAAAACAAGATTGGCTCACAAAATTAGCCCAGTAGAAAATCCTATTCAAATCAGAGATTTAAGAAGAACAATCGCAAGACTTGAAACCGAGTTAACTAACAAACAATAATTTTCATTTTAAGCATGGAAAGAAATTTAAGAAAAGAAAGAATAGGAATAGTTTCGAGCAATAAAATGGAAAAAACCATTGTTGTTAGTGAAACTATGAGAATGAAACATCCTATGTACGGTAAATTCGTATTAAAAACGAAAAAATATACTGCACATGATGAGAACAACGAATGTAACGAAGGTGATACAGTTTTAATCCAAGAAACTAGACCTTTGAGTAAGAATAAGAGATGGAGATTAGTAAGAATTATAGAAAGAGCTAAGTAATGTTACAAACTGAATCAAGATTAAAAGTTGCTGATAACACTGGTGCTAAAGAAGTGCTAGTAATAAGAGTTCTAGGTGGTACTAGAAGAAGATATGCTTCTGTTGGTGATAAAATCGTAGTTACTATTAAAGATGCTACTCCATCAGGAAATGCAAAGAAAGGACAAGTGTCTAAGGCTGTTGTAGTAAGAACTAAAAAAGCTGTTCGCAGAAAAGATGGTTCATACATCAGTTTTGATGACAATGCTTGTGTTTTGCTCAATGCAGCGGGAGAAATGAGAGGAACTCGTGTTTTCGGACCTGTTGCTAGAGAGTTGAGAGATAAAGAATATATGAAAGTAATTTCATTAGCCCCTGAAGTTTTATAAATTCTAGAAAGATGACAAAGTTAAAAATCAAAAAAGGAGATAATGTAATTGTTACTACAGGTAATAAAAACATTAAAGGTAAAACGGGTGAAGTTATTGCTGTAATTAAAGATAAAAATAGAGCTGTAGTTGCAGGTCTTAATATCGTAAAGAAGCATGTAAAGCCATCTGCGTCTAATCCACAAGGAGGAATTGTAGAAAAGGAAGCTTCAATCCATATTTCTAACTTGGCATTAGTAGATCCTAAAACAGGAAAGGCTACAAAAGTTGGATACAAAATGGAAGGAGATAAAAAAGTAAGATTTGCAAAAAAATCTGGTGAAATTTTATAAAAGACTAAAAGATGGAATACATAGCTAGACCCAAAAAATTATATAAAGAAAAAATTGTTCCAGCAATGATGGAAGAATTTGGGTATAAGTCTGTAATGCAAGTACCAAGATTAGAGAAAATCGTACTTTCTCAAGGTTTGGGAGATGCAGTACAAGATAAGAAGATTGTAGATTATGCGGTAGAAGAACTTACAGCAATTACTGGACAAAAAGCAGTAGGAACAATCTCTAAAAAAGATGAAGCATCATTTAAATTGAGAAGAGGTGTTCCAATTGGAGCGAAAGTAACATTAAGAGCAGACAGAATGTACGAGTTTTTAGATAGACTTACATCTTCTGCACTACCAAGAATCAGAGATTTCAGCGGAATCAAAGCTGATGGTTTTGATGGAAGAGGTAACTACAACTTGGGTATTACCGAGCAGATTATCTTCCCTGAAATCGTGATTGATAAAGTGAAAAAAATCCAAGGTATGGATATTACTTTTGTGACATCTGCTAAAACAGATAAAGAAGCTAAAGTTTTATTAACTCATTTCGGATTACCGTTTAAAAAGAACTAATCATGGCAAAGGAATCAATGAAAGCGCGTGAGCGCAAAAGAGAAGCACTAGTTGCTAAATATGCCGCTAAAAGAAAAGCTTTGAAAGAAGCGGGAGATTACGAAGCTCTACAAAAATTGCCTAAAAATGCTTCTCCAGTTAGATTGCACAACAGATGCAAACTTACAGGAAGACCAAGAGGGTACATGAGAATCTTCGGAATTTCGAGAGTTACTTTCAGAGAAATGGCAAACCAAGGACTTATCCCTGGTGTTAAAAAAGCAAGTTGGTAACAATTTTTAACAAATCGAGATAATTAAGTTGTAAAAATTGCAAAACTAATTATCATTAACCAATAATTAAAAAAAAGAAAAATGGTAACAGATCCAATTTCAGATTTCCTAACTAGAGTAAGGAACGCACAAAGCGCAGGCCACAAAGTGGTGGAAATTCCTGCATCGAAAATTAAAAAGGAGATTACGAAAATCCTATTTGATCAAGGGTACATCTTGAACTACAAGTTTGAAGATAATGCTGTTCAAGGGACTATCAAAATCGCTTTGAAGTATGACAAGCAAACTAACAAACCAGCGATCAAGTCTATTCAGAGAGCTTCTAGACCTGGTTTGAGAAAATACGCTGGTTCAGATGAACTTCCAAGAGTATTGAACGGTTTGGGAATAGCTATTATCTCTACTTCTAAAGGAGTAATGACTGATAAAAAAGCAAGACAAGAGAAAGTAGGAGGTGAAGTAATCTGCTATGTATATTAATTTATAAATAGGAATAATGTCAAGAATTGGTAAATCAATTATAACAATCCCAGCAGGAGTTACAGTATCATTTTCTAATAATGTTGTAACTGTGAAAGGACCAAAAGGTGAGCTTTCTCAAGAAATCACTAAAGGGATTACGATAGCACAAGAAGGTGCTGAACTAACAGTAAACAGACCATCTGATTCTAAAGAACATAGATCTCTTCATGGTCTTTATAGAGCACTAATCAACAATATGGTAGTTGGTGTTTCTGAAGGGTTTACAAAACAGTTAGAATTAGTAGGTGTAGGTTATAGAGCATCTCACTCAGGACAAAAACTGGAGTTGGCTCTAGGTTTCTCTCATGGTATTTTAATGGAACTTCCAAAAGAAATCACATTAAATACTGAGACTGAAAAAGGTAAGAACCCAATCATCACTTTATCATCTCATGATAAACAATTATTGGGAATGGTGGTTGCAAAAATCAGATCATTTAGAAAACCTGAACCTTACAAAGGAAAAGGTGTGAGATTTGTAGGAGAAAATGTTAGAAGAAAAGCTGGTAAATCTGCTTAAAATTTAAGGAAATGGCATTAACAAAAGTAGAAAAAAGAAACAGAATAAAGAGAAGAGTAAGAGGGAAAATCTCCGGTACTCAGGCATCACCAAGATTATCTGTATATAAGAGTAATAAAGAAATTTATGCTCAGTTGATCGATGACAAAGAAGGTAAAACTTTAGTATTCGCTTCTTCTAGAGAGAAAGAAGTAAACGCTAAAGGAACAAAAACTGAAGTAGCAGCAGCTGTAGGTAAAAGAATTGCTGAAAAAGCAAAAACAGCAGGCTATGAAAAAGTAGTTTTTGATAGAAATGGTTTCGTATATCACGGAAGAATAAAAGCTCTTGCTGATGGTGCTAGAGAAGGAGGTCTTCAATTCTAATTTTAAAAGTATCGAAATATGTTAGGAATAGATAATATAGAAAGAGTAAAACCTGGAGGATTAGAATTAGTAGATCGTCTAGTTGCTGTGAACAGAGTAACCAAGGTAACCAAAGGAGGTCGTGCTTTCGGATTTTCTGCTATCGTTGTAGTAGGAAACGAAGATGGTGTGATTGGTCATGGTCTTGGTAAATCTAAAGAAGTTGCATCTGCAATTTCTAAAGCAGTAGAAGAAGCTAAGAAAAACTTAGTGAGAGTACCTGTAATCAATCATACAATTCCTCATCAAACATTTGCTAGATATGGAGGAGCTGATATCTTCCTAAGACCTGCATCTCATGGTACAGGGCTTATCGCAGGGGGAGCGGTGAGAGCCGTTCTAGAATCTGCGGGAGTGCATGATGTATTGTCAAAGTCTAAAGGTTCTTCTAACCCTCACAATGTGGTAAAAGCTACATTCAAGGCGTTGTTAGATATCAGAAGACCAGAGGAAATCGCAAGAATGAGAGGGATTTCTCTAAATAAAGTGTTCAACGGTTAATTTTTAAAGAAAAATGGCAACAATTAAAGTAAAACAAGTAAGAAGTGCTATTGGTAGAACTAAAACTCAAAAATTAACACTTGAGGCATTAGGTCTTAGAAAATTGAACCAAGTAGTAGAGCACGAAGCTACACCATCTATTTTAGGAATGGTAGCAGCAGTAAAACATTTAGTAGAAGTTCAAAAATAAAAATAATCTTAAAAGGTTTAATGCTGAGAGATTGGCATTAAATCTTTTGATTTGAATTTTAAATTTAAGACAATTATGAATTTAAGTAATATTAAACCAGCATCAGGAGCTACTCACAACTCTAAAAGATTAGGTAGAGGACAAGGTAGTGGTAAAGGAGGAACTTCCACAAGAGGTCACAAAGGTGCTAAATCAAGATCTGGTAACTCTACCAAAATAGGTTTTGAAGGAGGACAAATGCCTTTACAAAGAAGACTTCCAAAGTTTGGTTTCAATAATGTGAATAGAAAAGAGTATAGAGCAATAAACTTGGATACTATTCAAGCATTAATTGATGCTAAAAATTTAACTGAAATTACTAAAGAAGTTTTGGTTGAAAACGGATTGTCTTCTAAAAATGAATTAGTAAAAATTATGGGTAGAGGGGAACTAAAATCAGGAGTTTCTATTTCTGCAAATAAATTTACTAAATCTGCTGAGGAAGCAATAAATAAAGTAGGAGGTAAAGCAATCACTCTATAAAAAAAATAATGAAGAAAGGATTTATACAAACACTCAAAAACATTTGGAGTCTTGAAGAATTAAGAGAAAAAATATTATTTACTATTTCTCTTGTATTGGTGTATAGATTCGCATCATATATTTCCCTGCCTGCCATTAATTTGGACGAGGTAGGGAATCTTTTGCAGCATTACCAAAATCAAGGAGGCAGCAAACAAGGAACAGGTTTTTTGAGTTTGTTATCATCTTTTACAGGAGGTGCTTTTGGTAGGGCTTCTATATTGGCTTTAGGTATTATGCCATATATTTCAGCATCTATTATAGTTCAGTTGATGGGAATGCTTGTTCCATATTTTCAAAAACTACAGAAAGATGGAGAAAGTGGAAGAAATACTTTAAACCAAATAACAAGATGGCTTACGATAGGAGTGTGTCTAGTTCAGGCTCCATTTTATCTAGGTACCATAACGAATGAGTTTTTACCTTATGCACAGTTCAGAACTGCTTATTATGTAGAGCCTGAATCTGTGATGTTCTGGTTGCCTAGTATAGTAATCCTTGTAACAGGATCCTTGTTTTCTATGTGGCTGGGTGAGAAGATAACTGATAGAGGTATCGGTAACGGTATATCTATATTGATAATGGTGGGGATACTAGCAGATCTTCCTATGGCTTTTGTAGATGAAGTTACTCAACAAACGAGTAAAGGAGGATTAGGTTCTATCATTATTTTAGTAGAAGTTCTATTCTGGTTATTAGTTATTGTTTTAGCGATATTATTATCAGTTGCTGTAAGAAAAATACCAGTACAATATGTGAGCAGAGCCCACGCAAGAGGGGGACACAACAGCGCTTTGACAGAGGGAGCTAGACAATGGATTCCTTTGAAAGTAAATGCAGCTGGTGTGATGCCTATCATTTTTGCACAGGCGATAATGTTCATTCCTGGGTTATTGACTAAAGTAGATGAAACAAATACATTTTTAGCAGGCTTTAAAAATGTTTTTAGCTGGCAGTATAATGTTTTATTTGCTTTGTTGATCATAATATTTTCTTTCTTCTATACAGCTATTTCTATTCCTACCCATCAGATGGCAGAGGAACTTAAAAGAAATGGCGGATTAATCCCTAAAATAAAACCAGGGAAAGAAACAGCAGATTATATAGATGATATTTTATCAAAAATAACTTTGCCAGGTTCGATTTTTTTAGCTATCTTTGCAGTCCTTCCAGCAATAGTTCATGGTACTTTTGTACAAACAGACAGATTTTCACTATTTTTTGGTGGAACATCATTGTTGATTATGGTGAGTGTAATATTGGATACTGTACAACAAGTAAACACTTATCTTTTAAATCATCATTATGATGGATTGATGCAGTCAAAATTATCAAGAACAATAAAAAGGTAACAATATATGGCAAAGCAAAAGCATATAGAACAGGATGGAGTAATAGTGGAGGCGTTATCAAACGCCATGTTCCGTGTCGAACTAGAAAATGGGCATGTTCTCATAGCACATATTTCTGGGAAAATGAGAATGCACTATATAAAGCTCTTGCCAGGTGATAAGGTGAAACTAGAACTTTCTCCATATGACTTGACTAAGGGAAGAATTACTTTTAGATACTAGAAGTATATTAGTAGAATAAAATTAAGAATATAAGATGAAAGTTAGAGCATCAATTAAGAAAAGAAGTGCAGACTGCAAAATCGTAAGAAGAAAAGGCAGATTGTACATTATTAACAAAAAGAACCCTAAATTTAAACAAAGACAAGGCTAATTAAAATAGCATACAATTAAATTATGGCGAGAATTGCAGGTATAGATTTACCAAAAAACAAAAGAGGCGTAATAGGACTTACTTATATTTATGGAATAGGTAGAAGTACTGCGTCTGAGATTTTGAAAAACGCTGGAATCAGCGAAGATAAGAAAGTCAACGAATGGAATGACGACGAATTGGCTGCTATCAGAAATTATATCTCTGAAAATGTAAAAGTAGAAGGAGAGTTAAGATCTGAAGTTCAATTAAACATCAAGAGATTGATGGATATTGGATGCCAAAGAGGGATTCGTCATAGACTGGGATTACCTTTAAGAGGCCAAAGAACGAAAAATAACTCTAGAACTCGTAAAGGAAAGAGAAAAACTGTTGCTAACAAGAAAAAAGCAAGTAAATAATCGTTAGGAATTATGGCAAAACAAGCGAAAGTAGTTAAAAAAAGAAAAGTAAAAGTAGAGGCGATTGGAGAAGCGCATATTCAAGCTTCTTTCAATAATATTATTATCTCTTTGACCAATAAAAATGGAGAAGTGATATCTTGGGCTTCTGCAGGTAAAATGGGTTTTAGAGGCTCTAAGAAAAACACTCCATTTGCAGCACAGGTTGCAGCAGAAAACTGTTCTCAGGTAGCTTATGAAGCTGGTTTGAGAAGAGTGAAAGTGTTTGTGAAAGGACCTGGTGCAGGTAGAGAATCTGCAATCAGATCTATTCATAATTCAGGAATAGAAGTGAGTGAAATAGTAGATGTTACACCTATTCCACACAACGGATGTAGACCACCAAAAAGAAGAAGAGTATAATAATAAAAATTTGGTATTTCATTTTTAAATTTATAAGAATGTAGTATCAGATGTCAAATCTAAAATCATATGGCAAGATATATTGGACCTAAAACAAAAATTGCTAGAAAGTTTGGTGTAGCAATTTATGGAGATGATAAAAGTTTTGAAAAAAGAAGAAATCAACCTCCAGGTCAACACGGACCAAATAAAAGAAGAGGGGCTAAAAAATCTGAATACGCAGTTCAGTTAGCCGAAAAACAAAAAGTAAAATATATCTATGGAATCTTAGAAAAACAATTTGCGAATATGTTTGATAAGGCTCATAGAAGTAAAGGAGTAACAGGTGAAGTTTTGTTACAACTTTGTGAATCTAGATTGGATAATGTTGTATATAGATTAGGTTTTGCTAAGACTAGAGCAGCTGCAAGACAGTTAGTTTCACACAGACATATCACTGTAAATGGAGAATTGGTAAATATTCCATCATATTCTCTAAAAGCAGGAGATGTTGTTGCAGTAAGAGCTAAGTCTAAATCACTTGAAGTTGTAGCAGATGCATTAGCATCTAAATCAAACTATGAGTGGTTACAATATAACGACGAAAAGAGAGAAGGAGTATTTATTTCTACTCCTGAAAGATTACAGATTCCTGAAGATATCAAGGAACAGTTAATCGTCGAGTTATATTCTAAATAATTTTTTAATCAAATTCTTGCTCAACCCAATTTTATATGGCAATTTTACAATTCATAAAACCCGATAAAGTAATACTTCTAAACTCTACAGAAACTAGAGGTCAGTTTGAATTCAGACCGCTAGAACCTGGATTTGGAACAACTATCGGTAATGCTTTGAGGAGAGTCTTGTTATCTTCTCTCGAAGGATATGCTATTACATCTATTAAGATAGAAGGAGTAGAGCATGAGTTTTCAACAATTCCAGGAGTAATTGAGGATGTAACTGAAATAATCCTTAACCTTAAACAGTTAAGATTAAAGGCTACAACAGAAAATGCTCCTGCTGAACAAGTAAGTGTTAAAGTTTCTAATCAAACAACAGTAACTGCTGGAGATTTCTCTAAATTCATCAAAGGATTTGAAGTATTAAATCCAGATTTGGTTATCTGTAATATGGCAAAAAATGTGTCGTTTGATATTAAATTTAATATAGATAAAGGTAGAGGATATGTTCCTTCTGAGCAAAATAAATTAAATAATGCTCCTATCGGGACTATCGCTATTGACTCTATCTATACACCTATTAAAAAGGTTCAGTATAGTGTTGAAAACTATCGTGTGGAGCAGAAAACAGACTACGAAAAACTAGTTTTGGACATAGAGACAGACGGTTCTATCTCTCCTCAAAATGCTTTGACAGAAGCTTCTAAGATATTGATTTATCACTTTATGTTATTCTCTGATGAAAGAATAACACTAGAGACAGAGGCTGTAAAAGCATCTATCCAATACGATGAAGAAACACTTCATATAAGACAATTATTGAAATCCAAGTTAGTAGATATGGATCTGTCTGTAAGAGCAATCAATTGTTTGAAAGCAGCAGAAGTAGAAACGCTTGGAGAATTGGTTTCATTCAGTAAGTCTGATTTGATGAAATTTAGAAATTTTGGTAAAAAATCGCTAACAGAATTAGAAGAATTAGTTCATTCAAAAGGTTTGAACTTCGGATTTGATGTTAGCAAATATAAATTAGACGCTGATAAATAATTTTATATCATGAGACACGGAAAGAAATTTAATCATTTAGGAAGAACTGCCTCTCATAGAAAAGCATTACTTTCCAATATGGCATGTTCTCTTATAGAACATAAAAGAATAAACACTACTGTAGCTAAAGCTAAAGCTCTTAGAGTGTATATAGAACCTCTTTTGACTAAATCAAAAGAAGATACTACACATAATAGAAGAACAGTTTTCTCTTACCTTCAGAATAAAGAAGCAGTTACTGAATTATTCAGAACAATTGCTCCAAAAATCGCTGAAAGAAATGGAGGATATTGCAGAATCATCAAAACAGGATTTAGACTTGGAGATGGTGCTGATACAGCTATGATAGAGTTAGTCGATTTCAATGAACTATATAGTGCAAAATCAGATGCTAAGAAAACTACAAGAAGAAGTAGAAGATCTTCTTCTAAAAAAGAAACTTCTGAAGCAACTGAAGTAAAAGCAGAGGAATCAGCTGAAAAAGCAGGAGAATAAGTTTTTTACAACTAACTATAAAAAATAGTCCTTATCATTATTGGTAAGGGCTATTTTAGTTTTCGAATAATATAAATAAAAAAAGAAGGAGACTTTATAAAGTCTCCTTTAACCAACTAAAGAACTCTCGCTGCCATACTAAGGCATTTTGAGGTTTCAATACCCAGTGGTTTTCATCTGGGAAGTATAAGAATTTAGATTTGATGTTCTTAAGCCTAGCCACTTGGAAAGCCTGTTGTCCCTGCTCATAGGGAACTCTAAAATCCATATTTCCTTGGATAATCATTATTGGCGTATTCCAATTGTTTACATAGTTGCTAGGATTGAATTTAGTGTAAGATTTTGAAGAAGGATTGTCCCAAGGAGAGCCTCCCATATCCCAATTTGCGAACCAAAGCTCTTCAGTAGTACCATACCAAGATTTAGTATCAAAAAGTCCATTGTGAGAGATGAAAGTTTTGAATCTGTTTTGGTGAACTCCAGCCAGCATTAGCACAGAATAACCTCCGTAGCTAGCACCCACAGCGCCCATTCTGTCCTTGTCTATGTATGGAAGTTCTTTCGCAAAGTCTGCCGCAGACAGGTAGTCTTGGATGGATTGACCTCCCCAGTCTTGGCTGATTTGTTCATTCCATTTTGTTCCCCATCCTGGCATACCTCTACGGTTAGGCGCGATTACGATATAGTCATTGGCATTCATCAGTGAGAAATTCCATCTCAGGCTGAAATATGGCGTAAGAGCAGACTGCGGCCCTCCTTGGCAGTATAGAAGAGCAGGATATTTTTTGTTTGGATCAAAATTAGGTGGGTAGTGGAACCATACGCCCATTTCCTTACCATCGGTAGTTTTTACCATTTTTAGTTCAGAATGACCTAATTTTAGTTTTTGGTAAAAATCAGCATTGACATCAGTAACCTGTTTCATTTTTCCATTTTTAAAATCCACAGAATAGAGTTCAGGGCTGTGGAAAGCATCATTTCTATTCACTAAAAGTGAATTTTTATTTTGTGCAAAAACGGCATTTACATCAAAATCTCCTTTTGTAACTTGTTTTACGGTTTTGTTTTGATTAACAGTAAATAACTGTTTAGTTCCTCTGAAAGCAGCCGTGAAATAGATATTCTGAGAGTCATTAGCCCAGAAGACATCTCCCGTTACGCTGTCATCCCAGTTTTTAGTAAGGTTGGTTTTACTTCTATTTCCCCAATCCATCACATAGATATCGTTTTTGTCAGCTTCGTATCCATCTCTTGCCATACTTTGCCAAAGAAGATATTTCCCATTTGGGCTAAATTTAGGGTTCATATCGTACCCCATCATTCCCTCTGTCAGGTTGCTGGTTTTTCCTGTTTCCAGCTCGTATAGGAATATGTCTGTATTGGTGCTGACAGCATATTCTTTTCCTGTTTTTGCCTTAGTAACATAGATGATGTGTTTAGCATCAGGCGACCAAATGAAATCTTCCCCTCCACCAAAAGGCTTTTGAGGTGAGTCATAGGCTTTCCCTTCTAGTAAATCTTTGGCTGTGTCAGGCTTTTCTTTAACACTGACTACGAAAATATGATTGTATTTTCCTGCATACCAAGTGTCCCAGTGGCGGTGGTTTAGGTCTGTGTAGACTTGCGCAGAGGAGTTAGGAACATCGCTGTATTTGTCTTTGCTGTAGATTTTTTCGAGCTGAACTTCTCTACTGAAAGCCACCTTTTGTCCATCGGGAGAAACCTTAATATTTTGGGCATCTTTCCCAATGGTATAGAATTCTTTCCAAGATTTCCCATTGTCATTGGAACGGTAGATTTTACCATCTTTAAGGGCATAAATTCCGTTTTTATCCCATTGAATAAAGGATTTTTTTCCTAAATCAAACGGAACACTTTGAGAGGAAGATGTGTTTAGTAAATAGGTTTTATGAACATTTTTTTCTGTCTCCAAATCGGTCTGGCTGGTTCTGTAAACAACCAGTGAATGGTCTGGAGAAACTCCTTGAACGCTTATTTTCCTTAGCTTCCAGAGGGTTTCTGGTGTCATCACTTCCTGTGCGTTCATCAACAGAGGAGCGACAATAGCTAATGCTGCATACTTTAAATTCATGAGATATGATTTTTAATGGGTTTAAAATTAAAAAAAACTTTCAAAATATAAAATTTTTGTTAGTTTTGATGGAAAAAGCGAGAAAGGTATTTTTATGAAAAAGAAGCAATCAGAGAATTAGAAAAACTGAAACAACCAAGATTAAATAAAGGGTTCATTTCTGTATTTTATCTTTTTTTGATGTTGAGATTTACTACCTTTGCGGCTAAAATTACTAAAAATTATGTTTGAAAATAAAAATCAAGAACTTACTCCTATTTCTGCATTAGGCGAATTTGGGCTTATAAAACATCTGACACAGTTTTTTCCTATTGAAAATACTTCTACAGAATTGGGTGTGGGGGATGATGCGGCTATCATCAATGCTGAAGGGAAAAAAGTTCTTGTCAGTGCCGATATGTTTACGGAAGGAGTGGATTTTAATTTAGGATATGTTCCTCTGAAACATCTGGGCTATAAGGTGGTAGTGGCAGGAATCAGCGATATTGTCGCTATGAATGCAGTTCCTACTCAGATTATGATTTCGGTAGCTGTTTCTAATCGCTTTCCTGTGGAGGCTTTAGAGGAAATTTATGCAGGAATTCAGTTGGCATGCCGACGATACAAGGTAGATTTAGTAGGTGGCGATACTACCAGTTCTCAGACAGGGCTGGTGATAAATGTCACTGCGGTAGGACTGGAAAGTTCTGAAAAAATCATCAACCGAAATGGAGCGAAACCGAATGATTTACTGGTAGTTACAGGAGATTTAGGAGGGGCGTATATGGGCTTGCAGATTTTGGAGAGGGAGCATTCCGTTTATCTTAAAAATCCTAATATGCAGCCAGAGATGGAAGGCTATGATTATATTTTGGAGCGCCAGCTAAAACCAGAGGCGAGAACAGATATTAAAGGAATTTTAGAAGAATTGGGCGTGAAACCTACTTCTATGATAGATGTTTCCGATGGATTAGCATCAGAAGTTCTGCATCTTTCTGACAGGTCAAAAGTTGGTTTTAGGATTTATGAGGAAAAAATCCCGATGGATGAGCTTACCATAAGCACAGCTGATGAGTTTAATCTCAATCCTGTGATGACAGTGCTGAATGGGGGAGAGGACTATGAACTGCTGTTTACTATATCTCAAAGTGATTTTGATAAAATTAAAAACAATCCAGATTTTACTATCATTGGGCATGCTGTGGAGGAAGAGCAAGGGAATTATTTGGTTCTCAGAGGGTCTAATGAACTTGCTGAACTTACAGCGCAGGGCTGGGATGCTTATTTAAAGAGCAAAAAGAAAACCGAATAATCAGAATTAAGACTAAAATTATGTACAACAAATATGATGTTGCCTACCTAAAAATGGCTCTGGAATGGGCGAAACTTTCCTATTGCAAGAGAAAGCAGGTAGGTGCGCTCATCGTGAAGGACAGAACCATCATCTCTGATGGGTATAACGGCACGCCTTCTGGTTTTGAAAACTGCTGCGAAGACGAGAATAACCAAACCAAATGGTATGTTCTACACGCAGAAGCAAACGCCATTCTGAAAATATCCCGAAGCACGCAGTCCTGCGAAGGAGCGACATTATATCTTACTCTTTCGCCGTGTAAAGAGTGCAGTAAACTGATTTTCCAGTCTGGGATAAAAAGAGTGGTTTATATACAAGATTATTCTGATAATGAAGGGCTTGTGTTTCTGAAAGATGCCGGAGTTGAAATATTAAAAATATCTAAGGAAGAATTAGAAAATGACATGGAGTGAAGCTATTGAAAACTATGCTAACTATCTGAGGTTTGAGAAAAATGCTTCAGAAAACACCATTGAAGCATATGTTTCCGACCTGCAAAAATTACAGGATTTTGCAGAGCAGAACCTGATGAACATTACGCCCGTTACCATTTCTTATGAGCATTTGCAGGAATTTCTTTACCAAGTATCAAAAATCAATTACAGCGAAAGGACACAAGCAAGGTGGATTTCTTCCATTAAAGGATTTTTCAGTTTTTTGCTGGAAGATGAACTTCGCGAAGACAATCCTTCGGCTCTTTTAGAAACGCCTAAATTAGGGCTTTATCTACCCGATACATTGTCTTTGGAAGAAATAGAAAAACTAATTTCTGCAACGGAAGAAAATACCGATTTAGCAAAGAGAAACCGCTGTATGATAGAGGTTTTGTATGGCTGTGGGCTGCGCGTTTCGGAGCTTACGGAGCTTCAGATTTCAAATATTAATTTTAAGGAAAATTACCTCAAAATACAAGGGAAAGGCGACAAGGTTCGCTTTGTTCCGTTGGCTGATTATACAGCAGATTTCATTAAAAACTACATCAATAACATCCGAAGCAAACAAAAAATAAATCCCAAACATTCCGATATTTTATTCTTAAACAGCAGAGGAGCGCAGATTTCTCGGCAGATGGTTTTCCTTGTCATAAAGGAAATAGTGAGAAAAGCAGGCATTCAGAAAAATATTTCGCCACACACTTTTCGCCATTCTTTTGCGACTCATCTTCTTCAGAATGGTGCGGATTTACGGTTTATACAGGAGATGCTTGGGCATTCCAGCATTACCACTACGGAGATTTATACCCATCTGAATACGGAAGAACTCCATGAAACGATTTTAAAATATCACCCAAGAAATCAATAAAAAATGAATGAATTAAATTTTTGCCCAAAATGTGGAAAAAAATCACTCTGCTGGGAACAAGGAAAAAGATGGAGCTGCCCAGAGTGTGATTTCGTTTTGTATCATAATTGTGCTGCTGCAGTGGCTGTGGTTGTCATCTGTGGCGATGAAATTTTACTGACTAGGAGAAATCAAGACCCAGCCAAAGGAAAACTAGATTTGGCAGGAGGTTTTACAGACCCTCATGAGAGTGCAGAATTTACCTGTTTTCGGGAACTGAAAGAGGAGCTGGATATAGAAATAGACATTGGAAAACTTAGATTTTTGATGAGTCTGCCGAATATCTACCATTACAAAGGAATAGACTATAATACGCTGGATTTGTTTTTTGAATATCGTGTGGAAGAAAAATTTTCTGTCAATTTAGAAAAATCAGAAATAGCTGAAACGGTTTGGGTTAAGAAAGAAAACATCCAGCTGGAAGATATTGCTTTTCCTTCGCAGAGGTTGTTTTTTGAAAGATTTTTAAATAAAAATTAAGAAAAAATTTGTTAAAAAAAATCAAAATTATATAAATTTGTATCGTTGCATTTCATTTGCAAATATTTTTTTACGGTAGATAATTTTATAAAAAGATTTTCACGATGAGTTCAAACAAGATTCCTGCTGATGGTTTGGCAGGTCTTAAAGAGAATTTTACCAAAGACGCACTCGCTGGGTTTTTGGTATTTTTGTTAGCATTACCATTGAGTATGGGAGTTGCCAAAGCGGCGGACTTTCCTCCGATTTTTGGGGTTGTTTCTGCGATTATTGGCGGAATAGTGGTGAGTTTTTTTGCTGGTTCTAGACTATCTGTCAAAGGACCTGCGGCGGGACTTATCTCCATAGGTGCAGGTGCAGTAGCGGCGTTTGGCGGTGGAGAAACTGGCTGGAAAATGGCAGTGGCGACTATTGCGGTGGCTGGTGTTATCCAGATTGTGATGGGACTTCTGAAACTGGGTAAATATGCGGACTTGTTCCCTTCTGCGGCGGTGCATGGGATGCTAGCAGCAATAGGAATTATCATCATGTCTAAACAGCTGCACTTGCTTTTGGGTATTAAACCTGATGATTTGGCAGGAATGGGCGTGATAGATTTGCTAAAACACCTGCCAAACAGCATAATGAACGCTGATAGAGAGAATACGATTTTGGGACTGACTTGTTTGGCGATTCTCTTCGGAATGGGAATGATTAAAAACCCAATAGTGAAGAAAATTCCTGCTCCGTTAGTAGTTCTTTTGGTGGCAATACCAATGGGAATTTATTTTGAAATGAGTGCCAACGAAAAGGTGGAAATCGGTAGTATTTTTGACACTTTCAAAGATGGAGTTTTCGTTGCTGATTTTTCTGGAATGAGGACTCAAACAGGTGTTTTTGTGCAGTATGTTATTTTGTTTTTACTCATTGGTTCTATCGAATCTCTTTTGACAGCCAAAGCGATAGATTTAATAGACCCATACAGAAGAAAATCAGATTTTAATAAAGACCTTTCTGCGGTAGGTTTCGGGAATGTACTTTCTGGACTAGTGGGCGGACAGCCGATGATATCAGAGGTGGCGAGGAGTTCAGCCAATGTTTCTAATGGAGCGGTGACAAGATGGGCGAATTTTTTCCATGGATTGTTTATGCTTTTGGCTGTGATCTTCGCGGTTCCGCTTATTGAGATGATACCAAACACGGCACTTTCTGCGATGCTGGTTTTTGTAGGGTTTAATCTGGCTCACCCAAGAGAATTTATACACATTTTCCACATTGGAAAAGGGCAGTTTGTTATCTTTGTTTCTACGGTGATAGTTACCCTTTTGACAGACCTTTTGGCAGGTGTGGCTTTTGGGATTGTGTTGAAAATCATTATCAATATGATGAATGGTGCTAAAGTTCAGGATTTTCTTCATTTGAATATGAATATAGCAAATAATGACCCTGAAATAGCAGAAGTAGAAGCGAAAGGAAGCCTTCTATTTAGTAACAATATGAAGCTGGGCGAGTTTTTAGATTCATTAAATAAATACAAGGAAGTGAGATTTAATCTTGGAGAATTGGAATTATTAGACCATACTTCTCTTGCTACTATCCAAAAATGGAAAAAAATTCAGGAGGATGTTTCAGGAATGAAAATCAGCCTCAATGGATTAGAAAATCACTCTAAATCAGGAGATTCTGAAGATTCTGTACTGAGAAAAGGAAAAAGACATCCATTTTAAAATATAAAAAATGCTGCAAATTTTGCAGCATTTTTGTTTTATGCGTTTTTGATATTTTTATTGTGCTTTCGGCTCATTACCCATTCAGAAGCAGTGAGATTGTAGATTTCCTGAATGTCTTTCAAAATGTTTTTAAAATCTAAATTCAGGTCTTTTAGTTTCCCTGTGGAAATATCAAAAACCCATCCGTGAACGATAGGGTATTCATCTACGATATATCGCTCTTGCACGCAGGCAAGCTTGATGACATTGATGCATTGTTCCTGCACATTTAGTTCTACTAATCTATTGTTTCGTTCTTTTTCATCGGCTATGGCATCTAGTTCTATGCGGTGAAGTCTGTAAATATCTCGGATATTTCTGAGCCAAGGATTCAGCAGTCCCAAATCTTCTGGGCTCATTGCTGCTTTTATTCCTCCACAGTCGTAGTGTCCGCAGACAATGATGTGTTTTACTTTTAGGTGTTCTACGGCGTATTGTATAGCAGAGATTGCATTCAAATCCAGCGTATTTACTAAATTAGCAATATTTCTATGCACAAAAACCTCACCAGGTTTTAGTCCCATGAGTTCTTCCGTAGTTACTCGGCTGTCTGAGCAGCCTATGTATAGGTATTCTGGGTTTTGTTCTTTGGCTAGATTTTTGAAAAAATCAGCATCTTCACCAAGTTTTTTTTCTACCCATTTTTTATTATTTTCAAAAATAACTTTATAAGATAGTGCCATTTAAAAATCAAATTTTATTGTTAATGTATCCTTCTGTAGCATTCTCATTAGGAATGATTTGAGCAGGATTTCCTACGACTACAGAGTTGGATGGGACATCCATATTCACATACGCATTTGGTGCGATGAGGACATTGTCCCCGATGGTGATTCCGCCGACTATCACAGCATTGGCACCTATCCAAACTTCGTTACCTATTTTAGGAACGCCTATGGATTTCCCTCTGTTGGTCTGTCCGATGGTTACGCCTTGTGCGATGTTACAATTTTTGCCAATGATGGTTTTGGGATTGATAACCAATGCTCCCCAATGCCCTAAATAAAAGCCTTCGCCGATTTTCGTTTCTGGATAAATCTGGAAACCGTATTTTATCTGATAATGCCTTAGAATAAACCGATAAATCTTCCCTATCAAAGAAGATTTTGGGTATTTCTGTGCATTACGAAACCAATAGATGTAGTGCAGATTGGGACTGAGGCATTTTTTTAGCATTTGAAAATGGGTAAGCCACAGCCCGCAGGCACGGTAAAAATCTTTTTGTATGGTAGTGTATTTCATCTAGTTATCAATGATATCCATTATTTTTTTTACGGAATTTTCAAGGTTGAAAGGCATAGTGTAGTTTTTTAGTTTTTCTTGATATTTGTTGAAGTTGTCCACATTGCTGAGGGCTTCTTTCATACCTTGATAAATTCCTTCTTCAGAATTTTCTACAATCAGTCCCAGTTCTCCATCATTCAGCATTTCTCGCACTCCAGAAACATCGGTAGCGATGATGTTTTTTTTCAGTGTAATAGCTTCGAACAGTACAGTGGGATAGCCTTCATATCTTGAGCTGAGAACATAGAAATCCGCACTTTTGAAATAAGGATACGGATTATCTGTAAAACCGAGCATTTTAGCGGTATTTTCCACGCCAAGTTCTGCTTTTAGTTTTTTAATATTTTCAAAATCGTAGCCATCGCCCACGATTAAAATCTGATGAAAAAATCCTTCATCCAAAAGCCTTTTGTGGGCTTTCAGCAGTCGGTCAAATCCTTTTTGTGGGAAAACTGTCCCAACGGACAAAAATAAAGGATGCCTGTAATCGCCAGCCATAGGTGTTTCGCTTTTTCTTAAAATCTCCTCCGTGTCCAGTGGATTATAAATTCGGACAATTCGCTGTTTTTCATCTTCATTTTTAGCCAAGTTTTCAAAATCTTTTTGGATATGCTCGGAAATCACCATGATTTTATCAAACTTAAAAAACTTCCTAATTTCATCATCTGTATAGTTGTGAAATTGGGTTTTTCGCAAGTCGTTATGAATCCAAACAATTTTTTTTGAAGATGTAATAGGAGAGTTCAGAATTTCATCTCTCACTCCATGAATTGCCGCAAATTCTACATCATATTTTTTGTCTTTAAGAATGAATTTGTAGAGTAGTTTTGGAAATTTTTTCAATAAAAATAGATAGCTCACACGAAGCGCTTTTATCGGAATGTCCTGCGGTCTGTTGGTAGTAATCATCTCTCCTTTGATGAGGTATAGAATGTTTATCCAGCTGGGAATTTCAGAAAGATATTTCCCAGAATAGAGATTCAGCAGGAGATCCACTTCGTATTTATCGGATGGGATATTTTTAAGGAAAGTTGCCAAAACCTTCTCTGCTCCGCCGTGGCGGAGAGAGCCAATACGAATAAGTATTTTTTTCTTTTGCATGGTTTTACTCGTGTCTTATTCTTTCTTCTTCCAAATCTATACGATGGATGAATTTTCGGATGATATCCTCGTTGATTTTTGGATATTTATTATTAATCTCAAAAAGAATATTTCTTTTTTTGCTGAGCACATCGATGTAGATTTCTTTGATGTGGTCAGGGATTTTTAGTTCCTCTTCCGTTACTAATCGCTGTTCCCATCGGCTCACTACGGCTCTCAGCTCAAAGCTGTTTTTCATTTCTTCTTTGTAATTGGTCGTTAGATAATCTATCGAACTTTTAGCTAATTTTCTTAGAATAAATCTCTCGGTTTCGTGCTCAGGGAAATGGTCATTGAATTTAGGGAGTTTTAATTTCTTGATAATGAAAGGTAAAGTAAGTCCCTGAAAAACCAAAGTCACGAAAATAGCCACGAAAGTGATGTATAATATAAGGCTTCTATTTGGGAAAGGTGTGTCGTCTTCCAATGTTAGCGGAATAGAAAGAGCTGCTGCCAAGGAAACCACTCCACGCATCCCAGACCATCCGATGATGAAAGGCACTTTTAGATTAATATTAGGATCTGCCACAGTGATGAAATTGCTCATTACTTTGGTTACAATGACTGCACCATACGAAGCCAAAAGACGCACAACAATCAGCACTACTGTCACTAAAACTCCATAAATAGAAGCATCATATAAGCTTATTCCATCTTTTTTTAGTCCTTCCACTATGTCAGGAAGTCCCAAACCGATTAGCAAGAATACCAAACCATTGAGGAGGAAAGTGAAACTATGCCAAACATTAATACCTCTAATTCTGGATGAACTGCTCAAAATATGAATATTATGATAAGCTAAATACAGTCCTCCACAGACAACCGCCATTACCCCAGAAGCATGAACCTCTTCTGCCATTATGTACATGATGTAAGGTGTTAATAGAGAGAGGATTACATCAATATCTTCATTGGTAGGAAGTAATCTGTGAATTTGCATAACAATGAATGCAATTGCGAGTCCAATGCCTGTTCCTCCGAAAATCATCCAAGCGAAACTTCCCGCTGCATCCTGCCATATGAACTGCCCAGTAGCTACTGCTGCCATAGAGAATCTTAGGATTATAAGAGAGGAAGCATCATTGAATAAACTTTCTCCTTCCAAAATAGTAGCGATTCTTTTAGGGACTTTCACGAATTTTAGAATAGCTCCAGCACTCACCGCATCAGGAGGAGAAACTATCCCTCCAAGAAGAAAGCCCAGCGCCAGTGAAAACCCAGGAATATAATGATTGACAAACAATGCGACAGAAATCGCGGTCAAGAAAACCACAATAAACGCAAAACTGAAAATAACTCTCCTCCAGTGCCAAATCTCTTTCCATGAGTTAGCCAGTGCCGCTTCGTATAAAAGCGGAGGTAGGAAAATAATAAAAATCAGATGTGGATCTATTTTTATATTAGGTGTGTTAGGAAGGAAGCCAACGCCCAGCCCTACGATGAGCAGAAGGATAGGGTATGCGACCTTTATTTTATTGCTCAGCATCACGATTCCCATAATGATGACAGACAGCAATATAAAAAATGAAAAATATTCTACCATATTATTAAGTTTAAGTTTTCGCAATATATTAAAATGTTGTTAAAAAAGCAATGAAAAATTCATAGGTGTGTCAAATTTTCATTCATAAAGTGAGGAAAACTGACAAAAATGTCACAATTTGATTTTGGTATAAATTTAGAGAGTATCATTCAAAAATTAAATCATTTAATAAAAGAAATAATTATGTCAGTAAATTTTAAACCATTAGCAGATAGAGTATTGGTAGAACCAGCTCCAGCAGAGACAAAAACAGCATCAGGATTGATCATTCCAGATACAGCAAAAGAAAAACCACAGGAAGGCGTAGTAGTAGCCGTAGGAAATGGTAAAAAAGACGAGCCGCTTACTGTGAAAGTAGGGGACAAGGTTCTTTACGGAAAATACGCTGGACAAGAATTAAAATTAGACGGCAAGGATTATCTTATCATAAGAGAGTCTGATTTGTTAGGAATTTTGGGATAAAAAATTAAAATATCATGTTCTATACACTACAGTTAAATGCTAAATTACAGCCTTTTGATAGGCACGATTTGGAGGATTTGATAGAAGAATTTCTATCAGAAGGAAATTTAGGAGCGACATCTGGAGGCGGTACTATGATGGATAAGAATGGAGAGGTGGAGTATTGCGATATTGAGCTGGAACTCAATAGTCCTGAAGCCGTGAAGGAGTTACTACACAAACTAGAAGAAATCGGTATTCCGAAAGGTTCTAAACTATATGGTGAGGATTTTTCCCAAGAAGTAGGGACTGCAGAAGGATTGGCAATTTATATTAACGGAACAGACCTGCCAGAGGAGGTTTATCAGAACTGTGATATTAACGAGGTTTATAAAAATATTGAAGAAACACTAAATGATGCGATAGTGGTGACTTCTTATTTTGAGGGAAGCGCCGAGACAGCTCTATATTTCTACATCAATGGAAGTTTTGCAGAAGCGAAGGAAAAAATCAAAAACTTTGTGGAATCCTATCCTCTCTGCGAAAAATGTAGAATTGTCCAAATTGCATAAAGAGAAAGAATTTATTTAAAAATAAAAAGTGTAAAAATCTAGATGTATTTGTCTAGAATATTTAAAAATCTAAAGAAATGGCAAAAGAAATTAAATTTGATATTGAATCAAGAGACGCATTAAAAAGAGGTGTGGATGCATTGGCGAATGCAGTAAAAGTGACATTGGGGCCTAAAGGGCGAAATGTAGTTATCGAGAAATCTTTCGGCGCTCCGCATGTGACCAAAGATGGAGTTTCTGTAGCGAAAGAAATCGAGCTGGAAGACAAAGTAGAAAACATGGGTGCTCAGATGGTAAAAGAAGTAGCTTCTAAAACCAATGACATCGCAGGAGATGGAACGACTACGGCTACTGTTTTGGCTCAGGCTATCGTGAGAGAAGGACTGAAAAATGTGGCGGCAGGAGCAAACCCAATGGACCTGAAAAGAGGAATCGACAAGGCTGTTTCTGCAGTGGTAGAAAACCTAAAATCTCAGTCTCAGCAAGTAGGAGATAATAATGACAAAATCAAGCAAGTAGCTTCTGTTTCTGCTAACAATGATGAAACCATCGGTGGACTTATCGCTGATGCTTTCGCGAAAGTAGGAAAAGAAGGTGTAATCACCGTGGAAGAAGCGAAAGGAATAGACACTACGGTAGATGTGGTGGAAGGGATGCAGTTTGACAGAGGTTACCAGTCGCCATATTTCGTGACGAATCCAGACAAAATGGTGGCAGAATTGGACAATCCGTATATTCTTTTAGTAGAGAAAAAAATCTCTTCTATGAAAGAGCTGCTTCCAGTTTTAGAGCCTGTGGCTCAGCAGGGAAAATCTTTATTGATTATTTCCGAAGAAGTAGAAGGCGAAGCTTTGGCTACTTTGGTGGTGAATAAACTAAGAGGTTCGCTTAAAATCGCAGCTGTGAAAGCGCCTGGTTTCGGTGACAGAAGAAAAGCTATGCTAGAAGATATCGCTATCCTTACAGGCGGACAGGTGATTTCTGAAGAAAGAGGTTTCACTATGGAAAATGCTTCTATCGAGCTTCTTGGTAAGGCTGAAAAAGTAGTGATTGACAAAGATAATACGACTATCGTAAACGGAGCTGGAGATGATGCCCAAATCAAAGCGAGAGTAAACCAAATCAAAGCGCAGTTAGAATCTACAACTTCTGACTATGACAAAGAAAAACTTCAAGAAAGATTGGCCAAATTGGCAGGTGGTGTTGCCGTACTTTATGTAGGTGCTGCTTCTGAAGTGGAGATGAAAGAGAAAAAAGACCGAGTAGATGATGCCCTGCATGCAACGAGAGCCGCTGTAGAAGAAGGTATTGTAGCTGGTGGAGGAGTTGCCCTTGTAAGAGCAATAGAATCTCTGAACAATCTTCACGGCGTGAACCAAGATGAAAACACAGGTATCAAAATCGTGAAAAGAGCGATAGAAGAGCCACTAAGACAAATCGTAGCGAATGCAGGAGGCGAAGGCTCTGTAATCGTAGCGAAAGTATCAGAAGGTAAGGCAGATTTCGGGTATAATGCAAAAACGGATGAGTTTGTAAACATGCTGGAAGCAGGAATCATAGACCCTACGAAGGTAACCCGTGTAGCCCTAGAAAACGCAGCATCTGTAGCAGGTATGCTTCTTACTACCGAGTGTGTCATCACAGAAATCCCAAAACCTGAACCACCAATGCCACCAATGGGAGGCGGTATGCCAGGAATGATGTAATAAATAACTTATAAAGGCTAACGGCTCTGTGCTGTTAGCTTTTTAATAAATAGGTATAATAATTTAATAAAGATTAAAAAATGAAAGCAATTATTATTAGAGGGGAACAAAGTGCTGGAAAATCAACTACAATTAGAGAGGTATGCAAAAGACTGAATCCTCAAAGTATATATAAACTATATAATAAAGAAAAAGTAGATGACATATGTAATAGTATATATATCATTAAAGTTAAAGAAAAAGATATACTAATATTTGCTGGCTCTCCAACAGAAATAGATACAAAGATTAGTATTGCTATAGATGCTTGTATTGAAATAGGTATTGATATTTCATTTGCAATAGTTTCAAGAAGATATGCTGAAAGAAAAGTAGGATTTGACACAAGAAAAGAATTGAAGGAAAAAGGATTTGAAATAATACATGAAGAATTGATACATAAAATAGAGCAGGATAATTTTGAACAAACAGAAGAATGGAATAAGAGAGTAGATAATATAGTTAATTTAGTAAAACAAAATTTATAATTTTACCAAGATACTCTTAAAAATTCAGGACACATAAGAATATAATTTATGGATGCTTTTATAAAAATATTATCAATTCCTATTGTAGGTAATTTTATTAAGTCTTTAATTAGTCCATTTACAAAAGAAAAATTTAAAAGACTTCCTAATGTAGAAGAAATGAAACTAGTATTAGATAATACAGGAAAAAAATTTAAAGAAAAATTTGTAATACCAAACACAGAAGAAAGTTATTTTTACAGGCAAACAGGAATTGCTACAAACCATAAATCAATTCCTCAGTATTGTGATTTGAAAAATAGGTTAGGTAGAAATTTTACTTGGGAAAATATTAGAAAAGCAAAACCTTATCTCTTATTTGAAGAAAAGAAAATTACCGTGAAAGTATCAAAAATTGATAAATATTTAACAAATATATTATCAATAGTGTTACTTGGTCTGTTAGTCTTACTTTTTATGTTTATAATTTCACTATCTGAGGTAAGTTGGGGTAAAGACTTTATAAATATGATACTACTAATAATGTGTATTTTGCTGATAATATTTGTTTTAGTTCGTGTAATTACCCCTGTAATGATTGCTATAAACATTAAGAAGATATTGAATAACCAAGAGAATTCTGGAAAAAATACCCTTTAGGAGGAAAGATTTTTGTTATTACATTTATTTCTGTCTTATGTGTTTCCCTTTCTGAAATAATTTATTAAACATAGAAACCATCTAAATTCAGATGGTTTTTATTATTTTTGTTCTGTATTATATTTATATATCATGAAAAAGGATATTATTTTTGCCTTATTGGGTTTGATGTTAGTATCGTGTACGCCTTCTTTTTTTACTTCTTATTTTGCTAAAATAGACGATTTGAGCAAGCTTGATGGCAGGTATTATGCCAAGTCTGATTTGGAGCTAGGAAGAGATACCTATCGGCGAAAAGCACATTTGCTAAGATTGTTTAATATGGATGAAGATATACAGGGCACCTACTATGTAGATGTGAAATTTGAAGAACCAAATAAGGTGCATCTCACTTATCCTATTTTAAAGAATGACAGCCTTGTCGTTGAAAATAAGACTTTTACAGGAAAACGAAAGAAAAAAAGTTTAGAAATTACTTTTGCGAACCAAGATATTTATATTCCTTTAGTTTATTCTAGTTCTAATATTGATAAGCTGAAAATAGGTTTAGACAAAAAAAATAACAGTCTTTTATTAGAAAAATACACCTATATTGGCGGGAGTATTCTTATTTTCGGGGATAGTTTTGGAGGAGAAAGATATTTCCCTTTCTATAAATATGATGAGTATAAAGCTGTTAAATCTTTCTATAAAAATGGGAAGTTTGGGATTTCAAGAGCAGACAAAACAATAGTAGAACCGATTTATGATTATGCATATGATTTTGAAAATAATTATATCATAGCTGGTTACAAAGGAAAGGAAGAACTTCTGGATATCGATGGAAAGCAGATTATCTCTCCCAGATATGATGAAATAGCAGAAATTCTCCCTTTGTATGGCAGAGGTGGTTTATTGGGAACCTTCTTTAAGGTAATGAATAATGGCAAAATAGGTTTGGTAAATGACAGAGGTGAAGAAATTATTCCTACAAAATATGATGATATAAGATCTCATAATGGTTATTTTTCACTTGACCTAAACAATAAATCTGGCTATGCCACAACCGAAGGCGTACTGTATCCTGCAATATATGATTTGTTGTATAATAATCATGCTGATTGTAGAAACCGAGTATATCACACGGCTAAACGAGATGGAGAAGAATATATTTTGGATAATGAAGGGAATGAGTATAAACCCCAAAAAAAGTTTCCTAAGGTATGGATAAGCCAAATTACACAAGTCTGCCCTGATTTAGAAACCAAAAGAAAAGTCTCTCCCGATGAG
>CAUQMH010000007.1:0-33149 GCA_963519075.1 uncultured Flavobacteriaceae bacterium | reverse complement strand
GCATAGAGGCTGCCAATCAGCACGGCATCCCAATGCTGCTCACTGGAATGAGACACTTTTTACACTAAAAATATATTTTATAAATCTGAGAACGCAAAATTCTCAGATTTATGTTTTTTGTGAATGTTACTTATTTGCCTAAAAAATCAGTCCTTTAAGACAAATTCAAATATAATCTATATTAGTCACTACATAATTTTACAATAAAAAGGCTATGTAAAATATTGAATTGACAAGGGATATATGTAATTAATTTCTATTGTAAAGAAAAAAGTCCGTGTTAAAATCGTTTAACACGGACTTATATTTATTTTAAAAGGCTTATACCTGAGTATTATCAGGTTCAATCTCGTGAGCCTCAACTTCTATTATCCCACGCTTTACCTTGCCTTTAAAAGAGACAAAATAAATGCCCTTATTTGGTGTCCATTCCATACAGAAAAGCTCCGATGGACCGTTAAAGCCATTTCGCTTGATATGATACAAAGCCCATTCCTTTGATTTTTCACTTCCTGCAAGACCACTCTCTACAAATTCTCCATTGTTTACAATTAAAAAAGAATCTGCCGTTTTTCCTGTAGGAAGAACTGTAACTGCACCATTCGTTTCGAATAATACATCCTCAACATCAAACATTGAGAAAATACCCTTTTGTCTTAACAACATACGAAATTGTTCCATCTCGAGGCTATTTCTTTTGAAGTTTCCAAAGTTTATAATTCCTTTTTTAACAAGGAAATCACTTTTTCCCTTAATAAGATGTCTCATATATGCAGAACGCATCGCAAAACGAACGAGCATATTGAAGCCAGTCCACACAATCAAGGCAAATATAATATGCAACATTGACATATCTGGATTATACAATACACCACCGACTAATGCACCAATAACAAAGGCACTTACGGTGTCAAGGGGAGTTATCTGTGCCATCTGTGCTTTACCTGTGATTCGCAGAAAAGCCAAAATTCCTATCATGCCCGTAACTAGTTTTAGAGTGATACTTATATAGGGCTGTAATAATTCCATCATAATACTTTATTTTTAATAATTATGTCGCGAAATTACAATTATATTTTTATTTCAACAATGATTTTTTTTAGGAAAATACAACATTGGTACTGCGCTTTTATTATTTTAAATAATGTTTATTAAGAATATCGTACAAATTAACATAATTCTTATTCTTATTAGATGTTAAGTTCTATTTTATGGATAATGTAAAATATAAATATAGAAAAAATCAGTCCTTCTGGGGGCTGATTTTTTTATGATTTCTTTTGATTTTTTTATGATTTTTTTAATTTTGCACCTTCATTTCTTTAACAAGGGCAAAACAAAAGCCGTTCTAGGCTTGCGAAACTCTTATATGTTTAATAAAAAAATTATAAATAAAATGAAAACAAGTAGATTTATTCCTGCTGTGGTCGTATCCGCGGGGTTGTTATTCAACTCTTGTATCCGCGAAGAAGCGCTCAATATGGAAGCAGACATTGAAGGTGTAACGATAGCTAATGCGGAAAGTTTGTTACAGACAGAACCTGTGGTAGATGGTAATAACATTACTTTCAGAATGAAAACATTTTCTGGAAGTTATAATTTTGCTCCGATATTCAATCTTTCAGAAGGGGCAACGATTTCTCCCGCAAGTGGGACAGAGCTGGACTTTACGCAGCCGCAGACTTATACAGTAACTTCACAAGATGGAGCATGGAGCAGACAGTACACCGTTTCTTTCGTAACGGATGATAATGCCTTTATTACTAGTTATTCTTTTGAAAATATAGAAGAAGATGTAACTAATAAGTATCACAAATTCTATGAAATTTTGAATAATCAGAAACTATTTAACTGGAGTAGTGGTAATGATGGTTTTAGTTTAACTAATTCAGGTGGAACAGCTGATACTTATCCTACTTTACAAGTTGCTGATGGATATAGTGGCAAAGGAGTAAGAATGATAACAAGAAGTACAGGTTGGCTTGGGTCTATGTTTGGAGCACCTATAGCGGCTGGAAATCTTTTCTTGGGAACTTTCAGCCTTAACATTGCTAATACCTTAAAATCTACGAGATTTGGTATTCCATATAATTATAATAAAGCTCCTAAGGCAGTCACAGGATATTTTAAATATAAAGCAGGGGCTACATTTACTAAAAAGGATAGAAGTAGCACATTAACAAAAGATACTTGGAATGCCTATGCTATTTTATTTGAAAAATCAAATACAAATAATTACATAACAGGTGACCATAATTTTGCTGATGCTAGAATAGTAAGTATTGCTAAACTAAAAGATGGGGACAGAAAAGAAGCAAGCGAGTGGACAAGATTTGAAATTCCTTTTGAGCTTGTGAGTGGAAAATCCTTTGACCCTACTAAGGAATATATGTTTACGATAGTATTTACATCTAGTATAGAAGGAGATAAATACAATGGTGCGGTAGGAAGTACATTGGATATTGATGAGGTAAAAATCATTACAGAATAAATAATTTAAACAAGAAATAATCTAATGAAAAAGATATTTTTAGCTGTTTTAGCCACTTTTGGTATGAGTTCTTTTGGCTTAGCGCAGCAAAATGAGAATGGGAATTTTTTCACAAGGGACATGGAATACCAGATAAAGGCTAATTTCAGTATAGGAGGAAGTGCGCCGCTTGGTATGCCGAGAGAGATTAGAAAAATTAATCGTTATAATCCTACTTTGGTTCTTGGATTAGAGGCAGATGCTACTAAATGGGTGTCTGATAATAAGAAATGGGGTATCCGAGTGGGGATCCGTACCGAAGGAAAGGGGATGAAAACAGAAGCGGTTGTGAAAGGATACTTTACAGAGGTAATTCAGGGTGATGAAAAGATAAAAGGATACTTCACAGGAACAGTAGAAACTGACATCAAAAATACTTATGTAACGATGCCTGTATCAGTGGTTTATAAGGTTTCTCCAAGATGGAAACTCTATGGAGGTCTATATGCCAGCCTTTTGGTAGATAAGAATTTCAGTGGTTATGTTTCTAATGGACACCTGCGCCAGAATACGCCTGTTGGAACAAAAATTACTTTTGAAAACGACACAAAAGCGAACTATAACTTCTCTGATGATTTGAGATTATTCCAGTGGGGGGGGCAGTTAGGAGCAGAATGGCATCTGAATAAGCATTTCATTCTATTCCCAGAGCTGAACTACGGAATCAATGGAATATTTAAATCCGAATTCAAATCCATTAGTTTTGCATTGCATAATATTTACTTGAACTTAGGATTTGGATACAAATTTTAAGATTAAATAATCAAGAATTTTTTAGAGCAGTTGGAAAATATTTTCTAACTGCTTTTTATTTCATTATTTTTGCAAATAAAATTAAGTTTGTTTTACGCCCAAATCATACTTCCGCTCAATCTTCCAGGGACTTTCACTTACAAAGTTCCCGATGATTTGGTGGATTTTGTGGAAGTGGGCAAGCGGGTGCTGGTTCCTTTCGGCGGCAAAAAGATTTATACAGGAATCGTTTCCGAAATTCATCAGAACGCTCCAGAAACCTTTAAGACAAAGGACATCATCAGTGTTTTGGATAATGTTCCTATCGTTCCGCAGGAGCAGCTGGATTTTTGGAGCTGGATGTCAGAATATTATCTCTGTAACATCGGCGAAATCTATCGTTTCGCTTTTCCGTCTTCACTGAAATTAGAAAGTGAAACTTACATAAAACTCAATACCAGCCAACAGGTGAATTTGGAGGATTTGGAGGCGAATGAAATCTATCTTATCCAAGCCTTGGAGGTTAAAAAAGTACTGAATTTACAGGAGATAGAAGCCTTTATTCCCAAAAAAGAAATCATCAAAACCATCAATTCCCTCATAGACCAGAGGCTCATTATCATCGATGAAAAAATTACCGAAAAATACAAGATAAAAGAAGCTTCTTATCTAAAAATAAATGATGAGGTTTTGCAGGGAGAAAATCTCGCAAACACGCTTTCCTTATTGGATAGGGCTAAAAAGCAGAAGGAACTTTTTCTTTTAATTTTATCTGAACAAAAAAAGGTTGAAAAACCCGTTAAAAAATCTGATATTTTTGAAAAAGGAAATTTTGGTCCATCTCATCTGAAACCGCTTTTGGATAAAAAAATTGTAGAAGAATATTTTTTAGAAGTTGATAGAATCCAGCGATACAGCGGAGAATTGGAGGAAATAGAAAAACTTACTCCACACCAGCAGGAAGCCAAAAATCAGATAGACCAAGCCTTTTCGGAGGGAAAAAATGTGCTTCTTCATGGCGTTACCTCCTCTGGGAAAACGCATGTTTATTTGGAAAAAATAGAAGACTGCATCAGGAGTGGGAAAAATGTTCTTTTCCTCGTTCCAGAAATTGCTCTCAACCAGCAGATTACCCAGCGGTTAGAAAAAAAATATGGAAAAGCTTTAGGGTTTTATAACAGCAAACTGAGTGATTTTGAGAAAGTAGAAGTTTGGCGAAAAATAAAAAACAACGAAATCAAAATCTTGATAGGAACCAGAAATTCGCTTTTCCTTCCTTTTCAGAATTTGGGTCTGATTATCGTAGATGAGGAGCACGACAGCGCCTACAAACAGAAAGATGCATTTTTCTTTTTCAATGCCAAAGATGCAGCTTTGGTTTTGGCTAAATTTAATCATGCGAATGTGATTTTGGGCTCTGCAACTCCTTCATTAGAAACATATTACAATGCTCAGAAAGACAAATTGTGCTATATTTATCTTGGAGAAAGATTCGGAGGCACGGCGCTTCCTGTTTATGAATTGATAGATTTCAAATCAGCCATGGACATGAAAAGTGTGGTAGGAAATTTCTCCCAAAGAATAATAAGGGAAATCAGGCATCAGCTTGATAATCAGAAACAAACCATCGTTCTGCACAATAGGCGCGGCTATGCTAATGTCTCGGAATGTAAGAGCTGTGGGCATGTTACCTACTGCGGAAACTGCGATGTGGTGATGACTTATCATAAGACCGAAGACCAGCTAAAATGCCACTACTGCGGTCAAAGGGCTTCTAAACCTAAATTTTGCCCTAAATGTCATTCGGAAAATATTAGTATTCGCGGGATAGGAATCGAGCAGATAGAGGAGGAGCTGAATAAGATTTTTCCCAATAGCAGGATAGACCGAATGGATGTAGATTCTATGCGGAAGAAATTTGCCTACGAAAAACTTTACGAAAAAATAGAAAATGGAGAAACGGACATCATCGTCGGTACACAGATGGTTTCCAAAGGTTTAGATTTTCCAAATATTGAGCTGATTGCCATTCCAAGGGCAGACTCACTGCTTCATATTCAGGATTTTAGGATAGAGGAAAGAGCCTACCAGCTCATTACTCAGGTGGCAGGAAGAGCAGGGCGAAGTTCTGGAAATGGAAAAGTTCTGATACAGACTTACGAGCCGCAAAAACCTATTTTTCAGCTGATTAAAGAAAATAATCCCGATAAAATTTATCAACATTTCTTGGAAGAAAGGAAGAAATTTCATTATCCGCCGTTTGTGAAACTTATCTTTATAGAGCTGAAACACAGGCGAGAAGATAAACTAGAAAGAGCAGCTAAATTCCTCGGCTATATTCTACGAAAATATCTCCCAGGGGAATGTGTTTTAGGGCCAGAAGCTGCTTCTATTGGTAAGATAAATAATCTGTATCAGTTTCAGATTTTGCTAAAACTGCCTCGTTCCAAAAAATATAATGACTACAAAAAATTAGTAGCTATATCGCTAAAAGAATTCGATGAAATAGCCGCTTATAAAAGCATAAAACTAAAAACCTATGTTGATTTTTAAGGAAAATTAACAAAATTTATAATGAAATATTCTTTAATTTGAACAATAATTATTAACTTTACTTGTTTTTAATATTGGCAATCGTCAATTAAACATCAAAAAAATGAATGCAATGAAAAAGTTTGTAAAAATAACAACAGTTTCTACGATGCTGCTTCCACTGGGAGTTTGTGCGCAGAATAATCCACTTTTACCACCTGTATCAGGAGAGAGTATTGTGATAGAAACTCCACCTCCAACTCCTTTGACACCAGAGGAGCAGTTGAACAGCAATATAGCCTCTATGTTTAATGACCCAGTGATGCGAAATGCGCAGTGGGGATTCGTGGTTTATGACCCGAAAAAGAAAAAAATTATCAATTCATATAACGAAAATGCATCATTGATTCCTGCTTCCACTACGAAGTTATTGACCACAGAGGCAGCAATGTCTTTGTTTGGTAAAGATTATCAATGGGTTACGCAGTTAGAGCATTCTGGTTCTATTGATGAGCAGGGAATTCTAAACGGAAACCTATACATAGTAGGAAGTGGAGACCCTTCACTAGGAACGGGCAGGGCAGGAGCTTCCACCTATGGGGCTTTGGTGAGTGATTTCGTAAGGTCTGTAAAAGATTTAGGGATAAAGCGAGTAAAAGGAGATATCGTTCTAAAAACAGCTGTTTTTAAGAGTAATAAAACGGTGGTTCTCCCAGCAAATATCGTTTGGAAAGGAAGTAGAGGATATTTTGTGCCAATGGGAAGTACCAATGATACAGACCCAAGACAAGAGAGACTTTTGGGAAGAAAAAATCCTGAGGATCAAAAATTTGTCTACCTATCGCCATTTACCCAAGAAATGGTTTATACAGAGAATTTTGGAGGAATTGCTCTTTCAACAAAATTACCAGATACTCCAGCATATTTGGGTAATAACTTGAAAGCAAGTCTTGCTAAAAATGGAATCATTACAGAAGGAAAAGTAGTAAACCAGTCTGAACCAGAGCAAAATCTTTCTGAAGAAAGGAAAAAGATAATGGCATATCAGTCTCCAAAATTGGAGGATATGGTCTATTTCATCAACCAAACTAGTAACAACCACATGTCAGAAGCATTGCTGAAGACTACAGGTTTCTATAAATATGGAGATTTTTCTCTAGATACAGGAAGAACGATGATGAATAAACATCTTTCTAAGAAAATGTTTGATTTTCAAGGGTTTAACTATGCCGATGGAAGCGGGCTTTCTCGTTCCAATGTAGTGACGCCTATTTCTCAGGTTAAGTTTTTATCTTCGTTGATGGATGACAAGCATTTTGATTCTTATTTCAAATCTTTGCCTATTGGTGGACAGACAGGAACTTTAAAATCAATGTTTAGAAATTCAGATTCCTTTGGGCAGGTTTTTGCTAAAACAGGAACTCTCAATAGGGTAAAAACATTGGCAGGATATATCAAAACTAAAAGCGGAAAACTTTTGACTTTTTCCCTTTTGATAAATAATTATAGTGGAAGTGTGGGGCAGGTAAAACAAAAGATGGAAAAAATCTTGGCTCCAATCATTGATTTTTAAAAAATAAAAATCCCTAATTCAAATTCGAATTAGGGATTTTTTTTAGTGTTTTTTATTTCAGAACTGCGATTGCACTTTCGTAATCAGGCTCTTGTTTTATTTCTGGAACCTGCTCTGTGTAAATGATTTTTCCGTTTTCATCTACAATAATTACAGCTCGGCTGTATAGCCCTTTTAGAGGTCCGTCAGTTATTAATAATTGATAATCATCAGAAAAATTTCCTCTGAAATCAGATAGGTTGATAACATTTTCTAAACCTTCTGAAGCGCAAAATCTATTAAGTGCAAAAGGTAAATCTTTTGAAATATTGATTACCACTGTATTGTTTAGAGATGAAGCCTCTTGGTTGAATTTTCTTACCGAAGCAGCACACACTCCTGTATCGATACTTGGGAAGATGTTGAGAACCACTCTTTTACCACTAAAATCAGATAAAGATTTTTCCGCTAAATCAGCAGCTACGAGTGTAAAGTTTTTTGCGCTTTCGCCTACTTTTGGAAGCTCGCCTATTGTATTGATGGGATTTCCTCCTAATGATATTTTTGCCATTTTTAAAAATTTTAGTTCGTTACAAAGATAGAAAAATAACTTATTTTATCAGCTCATTCCAGATTATTTCGGCTTGTTTTTCATAGCCAGGTTTTAGGAAATGAACACCGTCAGCATTGGCTTCTTTTCGCTGTAGAGCCTTTTGGAAATATCCTATTCCGCCCATTTTGGTGTGCAGGTCAAGGAACGAAGTTTTATTTTCTGCTGCGATTTCTTTTATCCAAGAAGAAATTTCTTTCGCTTTTGCAGATTTTATTTTATTATCCGTTGGAGAAATCAGAAGAATAGGGAAGCTGGGATTTTCCGCTCTCCAAGTGTTGATAAGTTTTTTAGCATTGTCTTTGAATTCCTGCTTTGTGATGTTGCTTAGGGATTCGTTGGTTCCCAGTGCAATAATCAGGACATCAATATTTAGAGATTTTAATTGTTTAGTTTGCAAAGAATATTTCAAGAAATCGGTATAAGTAGCGCCATTTACACCCACCGTGTTGAAAACCACACCTTTTTTAGCCGTGGATTTCAGGAACTGAAAACCATGCAGAATGTTTCCTTTTTTTCCATTCATATTGATGATGAATTCCTGAGTAGGATTTTTAAACTTAAAATTAGTGCTGTTCTCCGTGAATTGCCCTTTGCCAACAGGAGTAAGGTTTTCCTCAAACTGCTTGTCATAGAGGATTTCTACATTTTCTACTTTTATGGTTTGTCCAGCTTTTGCATTTCGGACATTGTTGCCATTTAGCTGAACCAGTCGGGTAGTAACTACATTGAATTTAGCCGCGATTTCAGGGAAAGTATCGCCATTTTGAACTTGATAATTCAAAATCGTTTTCTTTGGTTTGATAAAGTTTTTCAGACTTTGAGAAGTTTTAAAAATAGTAAAATCTTCGCCTGTCAAAGCATTATCGTTAAAGATTTTCACTTCATCAAAGCTGTCTTTCGGGTCGTTAAAATTGATTTCAATGAAAGAATTTCCGCTGTTTCCCATCACAAAGCCCAAAGCTCCCATTTGTGGATAAACATCCTGCTCATAGACCAGGCGGAAAGTCTGCCAAGCCTGATTGGAATAAGCCGTGAAATCAACCGCTCCGTTTGAGTTTGCCAAAGGATATGGGAAAACCGTTCCTCGCCCTGCGTTGCCGTATTTATTTTGGATTTTTTTTCTTAAATATTCTGAAATATGCCCTGACTGAATGTGAGAATCTCCGATGAAAAGGATATTTGTAACGGATTCGTTTTTATTGAGTTTGTCAAAGAAAGGCGCCAGATTTTCTGCGTTTTCAATTTTCTGTGCCGATGCAAACACCGAAAAACCGAGACTTATCAACAAAATTTTTCTTATCATATTTTAGATTTTGGACAAATTTAGTTTTTTTATCATGATAACAAAAAAAGTAACTTAATTAAGTTACTTTTTTGTCTAATTGGTTACAGCTCTCTTTCTACATCCTTGTCGCCTCTTCCAGAGAGATTTACAAGCACCAGTTGATTTTTATTTTTAAATAATTTCATAGCGAGAGCCACCGCGTGGGAGGACTCTATGGCAGGAATAATCCCCTCCAAACGGGACAAAAGCTGAAAAGCTTCTATGGCTTCCTTGTCCGTTACTGAGAAATATTCAGCTCTTTTGGTGTCTTTCAAGAAGGCGTGCTGAGGGCTTATCCCTGGGTAATCCAATCCTGCCGCGATGGACTCTGATGCGATGGGTTCATTGTTTTCATCAGCCAAGCAATAAGAAAAAGTCCCTTGGAAAACCATCGGTTTACCATAGTTAAGTGTAGCCGCAGTATGGGAAATTTTATCCTCTCCACCGCCTTCGGCGCCGTATATTTTTACAGATTCATCATTTAAAAACCCTGAAAACAGCCCTATGGCATTAGAACCACCACCTACACAAGCGACAATGCTGTCTGGAAGGCGATTTTCCTTTTGTAAAATCTGCTGTCTTGCCTCATTTCCGATTACACTTTGGAAATATCCCACGATTTTAGGGTAAGGGTGCGGCCCTACATGAGAACCAAGCAGATAGTAAGACTCTGGATTTTCTATATAATATCCCAAAGCGCTATCCACTGCATCTTTCAGGGTTTTTGTGCCAGAATCACATGAAACGACTTCCGCTCCTAAAAGTCTCATTCTCTTTACATTTAGGAGTTGTCTTTCGATATCTATTGCTCCCATGAAGATTTTACAAGGAATGTTTAATAAAGCACAAGCCGTAGCTGTAGCCACACCATGCTGCCCAGCTCCTGTTTCTGCGATTACTTCTTTCGCTCCCATTTTCTTCGCTAAAAGAATCTGCCCAATGGCATTATTTATTTTATGAGAACCTGTATGGTTTAAGTCTTCTCTTTTGAGGTAAATTTTAGAGCCTACATAATCACTGAGATTTTTCGCGAAATAAAGAGAAGATGGTCTTCCTACGAAATCTTTTAAAATTTGAATAAATTCATTTTTAAAATCATCAGTTTTGGTAATTTCATCAAAGAAATTGCTCAGTTTCTCTAATTGTCCCGCTAAAACAGGAGGCACGAAAGCTCCGCCATACTCACCATAATGACCATTGTAAGAAAGCATTTCTGCTATTGGTTCTACATTGATTACTTCTTTTTGCCCTTGGGCGTTGTTTGTTGTTGTCATATATTTATTATTTAAAATTATTACTCGATTATAAAAAACAAAAAGCCGCTAGGAAGTTCTCCTAACGGCTTTTGTATATTTTGATAAAAATAAAATCTTCTTTCTTTACAAATATAAAAAGTCGAGCTGGACACCCCCGTTTCTGAGACTGCCAACTTGCCACCATATATTATTTGTAAAGTTTATCATTTTATTTATTTTAATCACAAAGGATAATACCAGAGTTATTATTAAATTCTATCACACCTCCATTGATAGGAAAAGTGTAGCAGTTGTTTCGCTGTGGTTCTGCTGTGAAAAACTTAGCGTAGTTCTGATTTTCTATTTTAGAAGTAATCAGTTTTACTTTGCCTGTTCTTAAAGAAGATACCACTGGGGCGTGGTCATTCAAAATATGAAATTCGCCCAATTCTCCAGGAAGTAGGATAGATTCTACTTCTCCTTCGAATACCACAAGCTCTGGTGTTAATATTTTAATGTTCATATTTATATCAGATTTGAAATTTGAAGTTTGAAATTTGAAATTGAATTTTCATCAACCTCAAATTTCAAATTCCAAATCGTTGAATAATTTATGCGTTTTCAGCAAGCATTTTTTCTCCTGCTTCTATAGCCTCCTCGATAGTTCCTTTAAGGTTGAAACAAGCTTCAGGTAAGTGGTCTAATTCACCATCGATGATCATATTAAATCCTTTGATAGTGTCTTTAATATCCACTAATGCACCTGGAATACCTGTAAACTGCTCTGCTACATGGAATGGCTGAGAAAGGAATCTCTGAACTTTTCTTGCTCGGTAAACTACCAATTTATCTTCTTCAGAAAGTTCTTCCATACCCAAGATAGCAATGATATCTTGAAGCGCTTTATATCTTTGTAGAATTTCTTTTACTCTTTGTGCACAGTTATAGTGCTCTTCACCGATGATTTCTGGAGCTAAGATTCTAGAAGTAGAGTCTAGTGGATCCACTGCTGGGTAAATACCTAATGATGCTATCTTTCTTGAAAGTACCGTAGTAGCATCAAGGTGAGCAAAGGTAGTCGCTGGAGCAGGGTCTGTCAAGTCATCCGCAGGTACATATACTGCCTGTACAGATGTAATAGATCCATTTTTAGTAGAAGTAATTCTCTCCTGCATCGCACCCATCTCAGATGCCAATGTCGGCTGGTAACCTACCGCAGATGGCATACGCCCAAGAAGTGCAGACACCTCAGAACCTGCCTGAGTAAAACGGAAGATGTTATCCACGAAGAAAAGTACATCTCTACCTTGTCCAGTTTCACCTCCATCACGGAAGTATTCAGCTAGAGTAAGTCCAGAAAGAGCAACTCTCGCTCTTGCTCCTGGCGGCTCGTTCATCTGACCGAATACGAATGCTGCTTTAGAATCTTTCATTTGTTCTAAATCAACTTTGCTCAGATCCCAACCTCCATTTTCCATAGAGTGCATGAAATCTTCACCATATTTAATAATACCAGATTCCAACATCTCTCTCATCAAGTCGTTTCCTTCTCTGGTTCTTTCTCCTACACCTGCAAACACAGAAAGACCTCCGTGTCCTTTAGCGATATTGTTAATCAATTCCTGAATCAATACGGTTTTACCTACACCCGCACCTCCGAACAATCCAATTTTTCCTCCCTTAGCATAAGGCTCAATAAGGTCAATAACTTTGATACCTGTGAAAAGAACCTCTGCAGAAGTAGAAAGTTGTTCGAATTTAGGAGCTTCTCTGTGAATTGGTAAACCATTCTCTTTAGAAAGAGCAGTAATACCATCAATAGTATCACCTACCACATTGAATAATCTACCATTAATACCATCTCCTACTGGCATTGTAATCTGCTTACCTGTAGCTACTACTTCTTGACCTCTCTGAAGTCCATCTGTAGCGTCCATAGCAATACATCTTACCATGTCTTCGCCAATATGTTGTTCAACCTCAAGAACGAGTTTCTCTCCATTATTTTTAACTACTTCAAGGGCGTCATAGATTTTTGGTAATTCCTCAACCTCTTGAAATACAACATCAATTACTGGACCGATGATTTGTGAAATCTTTCCTTTAATATGGTTTGCCATTTCTAAAATTTTTCTTGTTTGCAAATATAGTGAAAGTTTATAAAATAACATTGTTAAAAAAGAAGATTTTTATCATATTTGCGACAAATTTTTATCAATTGAAGATTATAAGAGATTTATCCGCTTACAAAAGTTCCGATTTTACTGCGGTTTCCATAGGAATGTTTGACGGCGTACACCTTGGTCATCAGTCGGTTATCAGTCTTTTGAAAGAGAAAGCAAAGGGGAAAAATATAAAAACAGCTTTGTTGTCTTTTTGGCCGCATCCAAGGAAAATTTTAAATCCAGAACTAGAAATCCAGCTGCTAAATACTTTGGAAGAAAAAGAAACTCTTTTGGAAAAAGCAGGAGTGGAACTGCTTTTTTTGCAGGAATTTAGTGAGGATTTTAGAAATATGGATGCAGAGGATTTTGTGAAAGAGATTTTGGTAAAAAAACTTCAAGCCAAATATATTGTAATAGGGCATGACCATAGTTTTGGGAAAGGAAAAAAAGGAAATTTTGAACTGCTCCAAAAAATGGGAAATGAATTAGGTTTTGAAGTGGAACAGTTAGAAGAAGTGAGTGTTGAAAATCAAGATATTAGATCTACTGAAATAAGGCTGGCACTTTTGGAAAGCAGAATAAAGGATGCCAATAGGATGCTGGGATACTCTTATAATTTGTCTGGCGAAGTTATTCATGGTAAAAAATTAGGACGAAAAATAGGCTTCCCTACAGCAAATTTACAAGTAGATTCTACGAAACTTCTTCCTAAAAAAGGCGCTTATATAGTGGAAGTATGGCTTGATAATCAATTTTATAAAGGAATGCTCAGCATTGGGACAAATCCGACAGTCGGCGGAGAAAAACTCTCGGTAGAAGTGTATATTTTGGATTTTGATAAAGATATTTATGGTAAAAAATTAACTATAAATTTCAGGGATTTTCTCCATGAAGAGATAAAATTTGACAATCTTGACCAGCTTATACAAAGGCTGAATGAAGACAAAAAAATAACAGAAAATTATAATTTCTAAAAGAAAAAGCCGAAGGAAAACTTCGGCTCTTATATTTTATTAAAAATCCATTGTAAATGGTTCTTCTTCTTTGCTTTGAATTCCTAAAGCTTCATAAATATATTTAAAAGTAGATAGAAGAACAGGTTTTCCGCTGATAATAGCCACATCATGCTCAAAGTGGGCAGAAGGTTTATTATCCAAAGTCGTTACTGTCCAGCCGTCATCATGGAATTTTACTTTTTCTGTTCCTAAATTTATCATCGGTTCTATCGCTAGAACAATACCGTCTTTTAGGACTTTTCCAGAGCCTTTTCTCCCGTAGTTCGGCACTTGTGGGTCCTCGTGCATTTCTCTTCCTAATCCATGTCCTACTAACTCACGCACAACGCCATAGCCTTCTTTCTCGCAGTAGGTCTGGATAGCATTAGAAATGTCTCCTACACGCTTCCCACGGATACATTGTTCGATGCCTTTATATAAAGATTCTTTGGTGATTTTAAGGAGTTTTTTTGTTTCTTTTGCGACTTCTCCTACCTCAAAAGAATAGGCGTGGTCACCATAAAAACCATTCATATAAACACCGCAATCTACAGACAAAACAGTTCCTTCCTCTATTGGCTTGTCATTGGGAATACCATGTACCACCTCTGCATTTGGAGAAATACAAAGCGAATTTGGGAAACCATACATACCTAAAAAAGCAGGTTTTCCGCCATGATCCATAATGAAATCATGTGCCAATTTGTCCAAATAAAGAGAAGTAATCCCAGGTTTGATTTCCTTTGCCAACATGCCCAAAGTCTTGGAAACCAGCTGAGCACTTTCCCTCATCAAACGGAGTTCTTCTATTGTTTTTAACTGAATCATTTTTAATTTTTTACCAGAACCAACCTTTTTTTCTTTCTTTTTTCAATTTTGAATAAGCCTGAACTTCGCCATTTGAAATCCCAAATTCTATTTTTTGAGTGATGATTTCATAAACCTCGCCCCAACCTGGGAAACCACCGAGATTTCTGTCATCAATGAAAACATCTGCATCTATTTTTCTTGATTGTGTATCTCCATCGAAAATTTCCCCTTCGTAGCTTGAATTCACAGAATAAAACTCTATTCCGTTTTTTTTGCAGAATTCCACAGCATCCTCCAAAGCTTCTCCACTTCGGTAAGTCCAGAGAATAAGTCTGTATCCGTTCGCCTGAAGCTGTCTCAGCGTTTCAAATGCAAAAGGCTGAGCTTTCCCAATCCTTGGATAGGCATCTTCTACGATGGTTCCATCAAAATCTATTGCTAATTTTTTGTTATTTAGTTTCATATTAACTTTATTTTATTTCCAAAGAATAAGTTCTTCTTCTTTTATGATTTGTCGGGTGATAATCTTGCCAAAGAGCCTGAATACTTGCGTTTTCTTCCAATTCTGGATTGGTTTCCAAAAACTTTACGCCTTTCTTTTTAAAAGTTTCGTAGATTTCTTTAAAAATAATCGCTGTTACGCCTCGTTTTTGGTATTGTGGGTGAATCCCAATCAGATAGAAATTCGCTCTGTCATTTTTCTTTCCAGCATTCAGCAGATGCCACCAGCCGAAAGGGAAAAGTTTTCCTTTAGCCTTTTGTAAAGCCTTGGAATAAGAAGGCATAGTGATGGCGAAAGAAATCAAACTACCATATTTATCTTTGATGCAGACAATGTAGTCTTTATCTATGAATTTAAAATATTTTTCTTTATAATGTTTAATCTGTTCCTGAGTAATCGGTGTATAGGTGGAAAGATGCTTATAAGTGTCATCTAGGAGTTTAAACATTGGTTCTACCAATGGAAGAATGTCTTTTTTTGATTTGAATTTTACGAGTTTCAGTTCGTATTTTTCAGCGATAAGGTTACTGAATTTTTCCACCTTATCAGGCAGGGTATCAGGGAAATTGATTTCAAATTCCACCCACTCTTTTTCTTTCACTAAACCGAGTTGTTCCATATGTTTAGGATAATAATCATAATTATAAATCCCAATCATCGTTGCCAATTTGTCAAAACCTTTGGTAAGCATTCCTGCTTTGTCTAGGTTTGTGAATCCCATTGGGCCTTCTATTTTAGAAATCCCTTTGGATTTAGCGTATTCTATCGCTGTGTTTATCAGTGTTTTAGAAACTTCTATGTCGTCTATAAAATCCAGCCAGCCAAATCTTACTTTTCGGATTCCGAGGTCTTTTTCTTCCTTGTGGTTTATCATTACAGCTATCCTTCCTACGATATTTTCGCCTTTATAAGCTAGAAACTGAGCAGCTTCTGAATATTGTAAGGCAGGATTTTCTTCTTTCATCCAAATACTTTTTTCTTCATTGATGAGTGGCGGTACATAGTAGGGATTTCCCTTGTACAGCTCCATTGGAAACTTTATAAAAAGCTCCAAACCAGATGAATTAAGTACTTGTTTTACTTTTATATCAGACATTCTTTTTCGTAATTATTCTGCAAAAATAAGATTATTTATTTTTCTATAACGAATATAGACTGAAAATTATGACAAAATGTGCTTTGGCATAGTTTTTATATTAAAATAAATTCAATATAAAAGTAATATAATGACAATTTATTTAATTTTAGGTGCAATTTTTTTGGCGAGTATGTTTGTTCAAAACAAATTAAAGTCAAAATTTGCTCATTATTCAAATGTAAGATTACAAAACGGAATGTCTGGGAAAGAAATCGCTGAAAAAATGCTGGCAGACAATGGCATCCACGATGTGAAGGTGATTTCCGTAGCGGGACAGCTCACAGACCACTATAACCCAATGGATAAAACAGTAAACCTCTCTGATGTGGTTTATAATCAAAGAAATGCAGCCGCAGCGGCTGTAGCAGCCCATGAATGCGGGCATGCCGTACAGCATGCTGTGGGATATTCCATGCTTCAGCTTCGCTCCAAATTAGTTCCTATCGTGAATATTAGTTCACACTTGGTTCAGTTTGTGATGATGGCTGGTGTTGCTATGGTGGCAGCTCAGCTGGCTTTAGGACAAACAGTTTTGCTGATAGGAGTTTTGCTATTTGCGATGACTACGCTGTTTGCATTCGTAACTCTTCCTGTGGAATATGATGCTAGCAATCGTGCATTGGCATGGCTGAAACAGACAGGAACTGTAACTCCGCAAGAAATGGAAGGCGCAGAAGACAGCCTAAAATGGGCAGCGAGAACCTATTTAGTGGCAGCGCTAGGCTCTTTGGCTCAGCTTTTATATTACGCTTCTATGCTTTTAGGAGGAAGTAGAAGAGAGGAATAATTTTTAGATAAATTTAAATGAAACCTGATACATCTCGGATAAAATATCTGAGATGTTTTCTTTTTGTGAAGTTTTTATAGATGCTGTGATAGAGCATATTTCCTGCGTGTCAAAATTTACAACTCGTGCATCGAATTTGTTTAGCAATGAGAAAATTACATTTTGCTGAGAAAAATTGAATTGGATTTCTATTTCAGTTTCTAATTCTTTCGTGATGATTTTCGCTTCTTCCAAAGTAGCTTTTGCGCTTTCTTTGTAGGTTTTTACGAGTCCTCCGACGCCTAATTTTGTTCCTCCGAAATACCTTACGATAATCAATAAAACATTGGTAACATCGTGCGCAAGCAGCTGATTGTAAATAGGCAACCCTGCGCTTCCCGAAGGCTCTCCATCGTCATTGATGCGGTAGTTTTCCCCATTCAGCCCCAGCCGAAAAGCGTAGCAGTGATGGGTAGCTTTTGGGTGTAATTCTTTGATTTTGTTTAGTTTTTCTTTATAATCATTTTCAGAAAGAATAGGGTAGGCAAAACCGATGAATTTGCTTCCTTTTTCCTTAACTAAAACATTCTCAATGGGTTTCTCAATGGTTTGATATTCGTATTTCATTTACTGATTTTGAAAATGATAGAGCGTATTGTCTCGCAATTTACTGATTTTATTTGGTTTTGGGCTAAAAACGGGAGCTTTGGTTCCATTTATTAAACTTAAATTATCGGCTTTAATGACAAAAGCTTTATCCCAAATTCCAGCATCGATGAACTGCTGTAAAGTAAAACTTCCACCTTCCACAATTACTGATTGTATCTGCTCTTTCCACAATTTTTCCAGAAGATTTTTTATGAAGTTTTCTCTTTCTATTTTGATGAATTTTATGTTTTTTTTCTCCTCGTTTTTGATTGAATTAAAAACCAATGTAGTCGCGTCATCATTATAAATATTGAAATTCTGTGGAACTTCTAATTCTAAATCAATCAAAATTCGTACAGGATTTTTTCCAAAAACTTCCCTCGTGGTAAGACTGGGATTGTCATTTAGCGCTGTGTTTTTCCCAACTAAAATAGCGTGTTCATCGGCTCTTAACTGGTGAACCCATTGTTTGGCTAATGAGTTGCTGACCGCTGTTGGTTTAAAGTCTTTATCCAAAAATCCATCCTCTGATTCAGCCCATTTTAGGATGATATAAGGTCTTTTCTTTTGATGAAAAGTGAAAAATCTTTTGTTAAGTTCCCTGCATTCATTCTCTAAAACTCCTGAAACTACCACTATTCCCGAATCTTCTAATATTTTTTTTCCTTTTCCATTTACTTTTTCGTGAGAGTCCAGAGTTCCTATTACAACTTTCTGAAAACCAATTTCTTTGAGTTTTAGAGCGCACGGCGGCGTTTTCCCAAAATGGGCACACGGCTCCAAAGAAACATAAATGGTGGAGTCTTTCAGTAAAGTTTTATCTTGAACAGAGCCTATTGCATTGATTTCTGCATGAGGCTTTCCTGCTTTTTGGTGGTATCCTTCGCCTATTATTTTCCCATTATGGACGATGACAGCGCCGACCATAGGGTTGGGATAGGTTTTTCCGACAGCTTTTTTGGCGAGTTCTATACATCGCCTCATGTAGATTTTATCTTGCATTTTTAGGTTTTGTCTGAAACTTAATATTCTCCCAAAATTGGAAGAATATTAATAAGAATATGTTTAAAAAATTATTCGCCAGTGATAAGCTTATGAAGGCTCTGTTTTAGGCTTTCTATCAGAGCTTTTTTCTCATCTATTTTGTCATAAGTATCTTTTAGTAGAGGATTTTCTCGTGAAGGGTTATTAAAGAAATTGATATTGTTTTCTAATTTCACCACTTCCGCCTCTAAATCAGCTATTTGACTCTTTATTTTTCTTGCTTTATCGGTAAGCTGAGCTTCTGTAAGATTTTCTTCTTTTAAGTCAAATACATTGATTTTGTTTAATTTAAGTTTCTCTTTCAGAACCTTATTAAACTCATTATTAATACTCATTTTATTTCTTGGAACTTTACCGATGCTGTCCCAAGAACTCTTGATTTGTTCTATTTTTTCTACGCTTCCTTCTTCATCGTTTATTTGTTTTAATTCATCGAGCAAGGCTTTCTTCTGATGGTAATTTTGTTTCCAATCATCCGTTGTAGAAGCGTTTTTCTCACGGAAATTATTGAAAAATGTATTACAAGCATCACGGAAATCATTCCAAACCTTATTTGCTTGATTTTTAGGAACATGCCCTATGTTTTTCCAGTCTTCTTGTAACTTTTTAAATAGAGGCACCGCAGTGTCCCAATCCTCAGAATGCATGTTGTCCTGTGCGATGGAAATCAGTTTTTGTTTTTCCTCTAAATTGACATGCTGTGAGTTTTTTAGATTTTTATAAAAATCATTTTTCTTAGTATTAAAGGCTCTAAGCGCAGTTTTGAACTCCGTCCAGTTTTGGTTGGATAATTTTTTAGGAACATTGCCCAGTTTCAAAAACTCGCTGCGAAGCTGTTCCACTTGTTTTATTGCTTGTTGCCAGTAGTTATGAGTAACAGCCTCTTTCGAAGAAGCGAAATCTTTCAGTTTTGCGATGATTTCATTTTTCTTTTCCAAAGCCTTCTGTTGTTCCACTTCTATTTGAGCCAAAAGTTCAGATTTTCTCTCGTGGATTTTATTAGAAATCTCTTTGAAAACTTCCCAAGTGCTGTCACGAAACTCTTCCGCCACAGGCTCGGCTTCTTCTTTCCAAAGTCTGTGCAGATATTGCAGCTCATTGAGGGCTTTTTGGACAGAAACTTCGTTTATCAGCTCTTCTGCACGAGCGATGATGCTTTTTCTTTTTTCTAAATTGTGTGCATATTCCTGCTCGCGGTATTCTTTATTTAAATCCAGCATTTGGTAAAACTGATTCAAATGATGGAAGTAATTGTGATTCAGGTTCTTAAATTCAGATTTTGCAACTGCTCCAGCATTTGCCCATTCTTCTTTTATTTCTCTGATTGCACGGAATAGGTTGGTATTAGGCTCAGTATTGATGTAGAGATTTTTGAGTTTTTCTATGATTTGGTTTCTCTTTTCCAAATTTTCTTGGTGTTCTTTTTCTTGATTTTTGTTAAAGGCATCTAGTTTTTCCTTGAAAATACTCACTAAAGCTGAGTATTTGGACTGCTCAGGATGTTCGTAAGAGAAATCTTCCATATCATTCCCTTCTTCTACGAAATCGTGTTTTTTATCCATGATTTCATCTTGAATAAGGTGATAAGCCTTGTCTTTTAACTGATTGAATTTTTTAGCATGAGCTCCCGCATCTGGCTTGTTTACGATGTTTTCCATTTCAGACAAAAGTTCTTTCACAGAGAGTGTATCCAGAGTAGTCTGCTCATTTTCTTCTATTTCTTCGTAAGAATTGATATCTAAAAATTCTTCGTTTTTGTTTTCCATTTCTGTACTCATTACAATCAGTTTTTGTTTAATACTAAGCTCAAATTTTGAGGATTAAAAAATGCCTCAACATTTCAAGGCACTAAATTAAAGGTTTTTTATTTAAAATTCCAAATTTCCCACGCTTTTTCTGCTTGTTGTTCCAGCATAAGAAGTCCATTCATCGTTTTGGCTCCCATTTCATGAGCTTTTCTAAGGAACTGAGTCTGAGGAGGATTGTAGATTAAATCTATGACCACATGCTGCGAAGAAATTCCACCGAAAGGAAAGGGAAGGCTCTGTTCCACATTTGGAAAAGTGCCTACTGGTGTGCATTGAACGATGATTTTATGCTCTTTTACGATTTCCTCCGAAAGGTTTTCAAAATTAAGTTCGGTTTTCCTTGAAACTATTTGATAATCAATATTATATTTATCGAAAATATATTTTACCGCCTTTGCGGCTCCTCCGTTTCCTAAAATCAGAGCCTTTTCTGATAGGATTTTTGGGTAAGTCAATAAGGATTTTTCAAAACCGAAAACATCTGTATTGTACCCAGTTTTCTTTCCATTTTTGATTAAAATACAATTGACCGCACCTATTTTTTCGGCTTCATCACTGAGTTCATCTAAAAAAGGAATCACCTGTTCTTTGTAGGGAATGGTGACATTCAGCCCTCTGAGATTGTCTATGCTGAATATCTTTTCTATTTCCTCAATCTGCTGGATATCAAATAAATCGTAGGAGTAATCTGGTAAAGATAATCGATTGAATTTCTGTTCGAAATATTTTTTTGAAAACGAATAGGAAATATTCCTTCCGATAAGCCCAAATTTCATCATTTTTATTGGCTTTAAAACTAATTGGATGACAAATGATGCCTATTCACTTTGGAGAAAATCCAAGAAACCATCAGTCCGAAGAAAAATGCTGATGATATGACAATCAGATAGTTATACAAAGTTATTTTCACAGGGAAAGGTAAATCCAGCCCTACCGATGCCTTGAAAAAGCCTGTCTGTATCTGTAAAATACAAGTCAAAGTTCCTAATATCAGCCCAAAGAAAACGCCTAAACAAACAATCAGTGCGCCTGTATAGAAATAGGTTTTTCTCAGTTGTGAAAATGTAAAACCTAACGAAATCAGTGATTTAGCTTGTTGTTTTTTGTCCAATTGCAGGATGATGATTGCGCCGGCGAGATTGAATGTCGTGATGAAAATCACCAAAATAAAAATCAGATAAATAATCAGTTTTTCCGTGTTTATCATCTTCCAAAACGCTTCGTTTTCCTCCATCTGAGTATTGATGTAGATACTGTCATCAGCCAAATTTTTCAGCAGAGTTCTTTTTACTGCATCGGCTTGTTCGGGATTATTTAGCTTTATAGCGATTTGATAAGCCGAATTTTTCGGAAGATTGAGCAGTCTTTGAGTAAGTTCTATCGGAGCAATGATATAGTTGTTAAGTTGTTCATTTTCAGCGAAAATACCTGTTACGAATATAGGCTCTTTGTTGAAAATATCTTCTTCTTTATTGATGAGTCCTTCTCCTGCTTTTGGAATGAAAATGGTGGCTGTCGTATTGTCATCATCTCCACCAATGGGAATACCAAGCCTGTTGTTTAGAAGTCCTTCTACAACGACTTCGTTTTGGTATTGAAAGGAAGGATACTCTCCATATATGATGGCTTTTTGGATAGGATTTATTTGCGTATAAATAGAATCAACGCCTTTTAAATAAGCGATTTCTCCATTTTCATTATAATTGAGATAAACTTTCTCTTCAATTACTTTTGAAAATGCTTTTATTTCAGGCTCTTTTTCTAATACAGAAATGATTTCTTCGGGATTTTTTAATAGTTTCCCTTCTTTGCTTTTTATCGTTAAATCCGCATGGATATTGTTAATCAGCTCTTTATTAAGCTCTTCCAACCCAGAAAAAATAGAAATCACTATAAACATCGCCATTACCGCAATAGTCATAGCCGTAGCTGCCAATCCTGTGATAAAGGACACAGCTTGGCTGCCTTTTTTGGAAACTATGTATCGAAGGGCGATGTAGAAAGGAGTGTTCATTTTTACAGAATAGGGTTGTCTCCTAGACCTTTAAGTTCTCGTTCTAGTTTTTCTACATCATCTAGGGAAGTGTCCAGATAAAAATTGAGCTGAGGGATTGCTCTTACTTGTTTTGCCATTTTTTGCCCAATGAAATTTCTGTAATATGATTTGTTTTCCTCGATTTCTTTCATCACAGCATCTCTGAAATCCTGAGGGAAGATGCTTAGATAAACTTTGGCTATTCCTAGGTCAGCAGTGACTTTTACATCAGATACACTTACCAAAAGGCTTTGTTTGTTGTCTGATGCTTGCTTTCTAAAAAGTTCCGCTAGGTCTTCTTGTATGATTTGTGCTACTTTTCTTTGTCTATTACTTTCCATATCGTGCAAAGATAATATTTATTTAATCTATTGGGTGTAATTTATGAAAAAAAACTTGCTTTTAATAAATAAATTTTTACTTTTGTGCAAATTAAAAAATGCATTTATGAGTTTTATTAAAGAATTTAAAGAATTTGCCATTAAAGGAAATGTGGTAGATATGGCAGTAGGGGTGATTATTGGAGGAGCTTTTGGTAAGATAGTGAGCTCTTTTATAGAAGATGTTATCACGCCTCTTCTTCTTACTCCAGCTTTGGAAGCTGCTAATTTGAAAAATATTGAAGAACTGACTCTGTTTGGAGGGGTTAAGTATGGAATGTTTCTTTCAGCGGTAATCAATTTTGTTATCATTGCTTTCATCTTATTTATGATGATAAAGGGAATTAATAAACTTAAAAATGAAAAACCAGCTGATGAGCCAGCAGCTCCTACACAAGAGGAATTATTGGCTGAAATTAGAGATTTATTGAAAAATAAATAAACAAATTTTCATTCATAAAAGTTTAAAATTAACAAAGAATCCTCTCAAATTTGAGAGGATTTTTTTATTTCTTTAGTTTTATGGATAGGTTCTTTATCATGTCTTCGGACATTTCTTTTATTCCAAATTTATAGTTTAGTCCCCAGTCTCTTTTAGCTACGCTGTCATCTATGCTTTTTGGCCAGCTTTCTGCTATTTTTTGCCTAAAATCAGGTTCATAAGAAATTTCAAAATCAGGAATATTTTTTTTGATTTCCTCTGCTAGTTCTTCTGGCGTGAAAGACATTCCACCCAAGTTATAAGATGTTCTTACGGAAATGTTTTCGCTAGGAGCTTCCATTAGTTTTATTGTTGCATCTAAGGCATCTTCCATGTATAGCATAGGCATGGCAGTTCCTTTTTGGATAAAACTTGTGTATTTTCCTTTTTCTATTGCTTCATAGAAAATTTCTACGGCATAGTCCGTGGTTCCTCCACCTGCGGGAGTCTGCCATGATATCAGCCCTGGGTATCGGATGCTTCTGATGTCCACATTATGTTTTTGGTGATAGTATTCACAGAGTTTTTCACCAGCTACTTTGGTTACTCCATAGACGGTAGATGGGTTGAGTGCGACTTCTTGTTCTACATTATAAGGAGAAATTCCTCTTCCAAAAACTGCGATAGAACTTGGCCAAAATATCTTTTTGATGAGTCCGTTTTTCGCCAATTCACATAGATGAAGTAGTGGGTCTAAATTTACATTCCAAGCCAAAAGAGGCTGCTTTTCGGAAGTTCCTGATAGGAGGGAAGCTAGGTGATAGACAGTAGTGATATTGTATTCTTTGATGATTTTTTCTAATTCTTGGTGGTCAGTAACATCTAGTTTTATGTATTTTCCAGCGCTGTCTAGTCCTTCTTTTATATAAAGGTCAGAAGCTATTATGTTTTCCTTTCCATATACGCTGGCAAGTTTTGTTACTAATTCACTTCCTATTTGTCCATTGGCTCCAGTGATGAGAATTTTCTCCGTGTGTTCCTCCATTTTTATTCGTATTTTTCAGCAACGAAATTAAGAAAAATTCAAAAGATAAAAAAGTAAAAAACAAAAAACCTTTAACTGGAAAGTTAAAGGTTTTAAACACCAAATCACAAAATATTAATATGAAAAAAATTACTATTTTCTATTTAAAAGTGACCTGGCTGGGATTCGAACCCAGGACCCATACATTAAAAGTGTATTGCTCTACCAGCTGAGCTACCAGGTCTACAATATGAATGAACAAATATCTTATTGGTGTCTGCGACTGGATTCGAACCAGCACATCCTTAGGATACCACCCCCTCAAGATGGCGTGTCTACCAATTTCACCACGCAGACTTATTGTCTTTTTAGTGACCTGGCTGGGATTCGAACCCAGGACCCATACATTAAAAGTGTATTGCTCTACCAGCTGAGCTACCAGGTCTCCATCATTACTGTGTCAGTAATTTTTGAGTGGTGCAAAGATAGGTATTTTTTTTTATTATCAAAATTTTTTATCAAATTTGTTGAAAATTTTTATCATGATAATTACACTTATGGGATATATGGGAAGTGGTAAGTCTATCGTTTCCAAAGAGTTAAGTTCTAAATTGCGCTTTAAAAATATTGACTTAGATAATGAAATTTCTAGTGAAATAGGGCTGTCTATTCCTGAAATTTTCCAAAAAAAAGGAGAATTATTCTTTAGAAAAAAGGAAAAAGAGATTTTGGAAAGGGTTTTGAGCATGCAAGAAGATGTCGTTTTGAGTCTGGGAGGAGGTACGCCGTGTTATTATAATAACATAGATCTTATAAATGAAAGATCAGTGAATGTTTATTTGGTGGCTAATGTCAATACTTTGGTGAAAAATCTTCTGTATGAAAGAGAAAAAAGACCTCTGATAGCGGGAATAAAGGAAGAGGAATTACCTAATTTCATAGGACAGCATCTCATGGAAAGGAATCATTACTACTCTAAAGCAAAGGTGGCGGTAATGGTGAATGACTGGGATCTTGATAGGATTGTTAGTGATATTTTGACTGAGATAGAAAAATTGGGTTGTGAAATCAAAAATAAAAACTAATCAAAATATCAAGTATGTATCCATAATAAAAACCGAAAGCCAATAATTATAGATTTAATATAATGTTGGCTTTCGGCGTAGTATAATCATTTATCGTTTATCCTCTATTCCAAATTTTCCCCAAAGACTAGGTTCTATATCTAGTTTTACTCTTTTTTTCATTTGAGAATAGAGTTTATCTAATTCTTTTAATTTAGAGTTTATATCCTCTGTTTTTTTCTTAGATTCTGCTTTTAATCCTTCATTTTCGCTATTTAAAGTTTCTATTTTTTCTCTTAAATTTTCTAAATTTAGAATAGTATCATCTGTAATCCCAGCAGGAAGATTAGATTTTATCTTTTTTAATCCATCTATTAGGACTTTAGCATTTGTTATTTTTTGAGAATATGTTTTTGTAGCCATATTTATTATTTTATAATTCTATATAAAGTATTTTTAGTATATATTATTAACTCCAGTAAGTTTTAGTTTTATCAGCTTTATATATATACTTATTTTCTAGTATTCTATCTACTTTGTATGTAGTATTTTCTATTTCGCTTAAATTTTCATATCTAATAGCGACAATATTATTATCTATTGTGTTATAATTAGATAATTTTTCTTCTAATTCATTATAACTTTTATTAAATATAGATAAATTAATATCATTTATAGATTTATTTTTCTTTATTCTATATTCTTTATTGTTATATTTGAAAATTTCAATATGAATAGGCTTTTGATTTTCAATTTTTATAATATTTTTATCATTAGAATCAAAATTAAAATCTTTTTTACTTATAATTTGATTTTCATTTTCATTTTTTGCATCATTATTATTTTCTTGTGAATAAAAAAATGAAACTGTAAAAACAGATAATATTGAAATTGTCTTTTTCATAGTGTTTTGAATTTTTAGTTTAATTTTATTCTGCAAATATAAATAAAAAAATAATATAAATATAATTTTTAAAAAAATATTTTTAATCTTTTTGAAATAATAAGTTATATTTATACTATTTAAGTATTATAATTTAAAATATTTATATAATTTTAATCTATTATGATATTATTTTATTATATTTGTATATAGATATTCAAAAAAAATATCTCCCCAAATTATTTGGGAAGATACCTTTATTATTTTATAAGATTATTTTTAGATAATCTAATATATATTTTGCTTAAAAATTAAATCATTTTATAAAATTTTTATATTATTTAGTTCAAATTATAAAATAGCTTCTCTTATTTTAGTTAATTTAGCTAAAAGATTATCTAATTTATCAAGTTGAAGCATATTTGCTCCATCGGATTTAGCTTCAGAAGGATTAGGATGTGTTTCTAAGAATATTCCATCAGCTCCTACGGCAATTCCAGCTTTTGCAATAGTTTCTATAAGTTCTGGTCTGCCGCCAGTTACTCCACTTTCTTGATTGGGTTGTTGTAATGAGTGGGTGATATCAAGAATTACAGGAGAATATTGTTTCATAATAGGAATTCCACGATAATCTACAATCAAATCAGTATACCCGAAAGAATTTCCTCGTTCTATGATAGCAGTTTTTTCATTTCCAGAGTCTTTTACTTTCTGTACGGCGAATTTCATGGCTTCTGGTGATAGAAACTGCCCTTTTTTCAGAGTTACCACCTTGTTGGTTTTAGCGGCAGCTACCAAAAGATCAGTCTGTCTAACCAGAAAGGCAGGGATTTGTAATACATCTACGAACTGAGCTGCCAGCTCGGCGTGTGCATTTTCGTGGATGTCTGTGGTAGTAGGAATATTGAAGTTTTCACCTACTTTTTTCAGGATTTGAAGTGCTTTTTCATCGCCTATTCCTGTGAAAGAATCCACACGAGAGCGGTTGGCTTTTTTGAAACTCCCTTTGAAAATGTAAGGAATTTTATATTTATCAGTGATTTTGATAACGGTTTCGGCTATTCTCATGGCCATATCTTCGCTTTCTATGGCGCACGGACCAGCTATTAGAAAGAAATTTTTAGAATCTTTGTTGCTGATGTTTGATAAATGCTGTATCATATATATGTATTTAAATTTTCACAAATATAGGTTTAATTTTAATAAATATTCAATAGAAAAAGCGAGCTGTAAGACTCGCTTTTGTAGGTTTTATTCGGTTACACTTATGACTTTTTGGGTTATTTTCTGAGTTTTTTCCTTTTCATAAGTAGAATCAAAAGGTTTCATAATAGGGAAAAGGAATTGATAAAATGGCGTGATATTCTGCACTTCCTCAGATTTTTCAAAAGCTTTTTCTTTTCCCATCATCTCTAATTTTTTAATGAAATTATCAAATCTTTTGTCAATAACCGAAATGGAATTCACCAAATATTGGTATCCTTTGTCTTTTTTACCAGCAATTTCGTAGCCATTTACTACTGCTTGGACTACCATAGAGTAGAGCATAGGCTGGGTGACCATCTGTCTTCTAAGTAGGTTTTGCTCTCGTTTGCTGAGGCTTAGATAATAGTCATATTCGCTGAAAATATCCTTTTTCATCTGTTCAGCCAGTTTGAGACCTTTTTGCTCTTCTCCTGCGGCTATATATCCGAAAATAATAGCACTCACCGAGCGAGGGTCATTATATTTCTCCACAGGAATTTCTCTTGAAGCTAAATCTAAAACTTCCAAAGCCCTTGCTTTTTGTCCTTTTAAGACTAATGCTTCTGCAGCTCTTCCTGCTGATGTTCTGTAGTTCATAATGTTGGAGGTTGCCGTTTCATCATAGTGTACTTTTAGGTCTTTGAAGTTCCCCCAACGGAAATTTTTAACAACTTTGTAGAGTTCATCTGCATCTACACGCCCTAAATCCCCATCTTCTCTTTCAGGTGTTTTTATAGGAACAAGGCGATAGTTAAACCCATCAAATTGTAAATAATCATTTAGGTAAAATATATTTTTGGAGTCATAAATACCTCCAGAAGAGAAACTTATGGGTCTTTTCCAATCGAAATTGGCTAAAATATCCATCATCATAAGTTCATTTTTGTACATAGTAGAACCTTCGTAATTTATGATGATTTCGTTTTCTGCAAGTGCTGCATCTTGAGCTTTTATAATTCCCGATTTTACTGCATTTTCTTTGTTTACAGGCAACACGAAATTGCTCACAGGTAGGAAGTTGAACTTATGATATTGCTCTTCTCCAAATAACATTTTTAGAATCATATCCTTATCCTCTGATTTGGAACGGAGGAACTGTATCGCTTCTTTTAATGTCATGGTTTCTTGGGTTAGGTATTTTCTTAAAGAAGCCAATTCTGTCGCTGGAACTCCTTGTTCTTCAAGGTTTTCAAAGATGCTTGCCCAGCTGTTTTTACTCATTAGATAGATTTGGTCATTCATTCCATCTCGATATTCGGCATGAGATAGCGAAGAAGGAACAGGCATCGCATTATAAGTTCTTCTTTTCACTTGGTCTATGTTCCAAGGTGTCGCCAAAAGCGTGTGGTTGATTACTTTCACATCATCTCTAAATCTTTCTGTCTCTTGGATAGCCCAAGTAGGGTAGGTGTCATTGTCTCCATAGACAAATAAAATTCCGTTTTTAGGGAGTGATTTCAGCGAAGAATAGGCATAATCATATGCTGTGTATCTACCGCTTCTGTCATGTGGAGTATAGTTTTGGAAGCCCATCATTAGAGGAATTCCTAGTAGAATGCTCCCTGTAGCGATATTATAAGAATTCTTTTTTATTTTATTTTTAAGGAAATCAAAAATTCCTGCCACGCCCAGACCTATCCATATTGCAAAAACATAGAATGAGCCGACCATAGCGTAGTCTCTTTCTCTTGGTTCAAAAGGTTTTACACCTGTGTAGAAAATAATTCCCACACTCATCAGGATAAATATAGAAAGCAGGGCATATGATCTTCCAAAATCTTTTAATGATTGATAAACAAAACCAATGATTCCAAGAAGAAGAGGAAGGAAGAAAAAGTATACAGTACTTTCGTTTTTGAATTTTGATGGCAGGTTGTCTTGGTCGCCTAGCATCATGTTGTCAATAGCAGAAATTCCACTAATCCAGTTTCCGTTTGTGTTTTCCATGTGTCCTTCTAGGTCGTTTTGTCTTCCCACGAAATTCCACATCAGATAACGAGCGAAATAATATCCATTCTGGAAATCAATGAAATAATGCAGGTTTTGCGCTAGAGTAGGCTTTTTGATTTTGATTAAATCATAGCTTTTTACATCAAGATAATCTTTTGCAGTGATGTTTCCATCTTCATACTTAGCTTTTAATTCATCAAAAGCTTTTTTCGCATGAGGATTGTCCACTATGTTTTCATTGGAATAATTAAACTCAAAATCAGGCGCGCCATACATGGATACATAGTTGTTCATTACAGTCCTGTCAGAGTTGTACATTCTCGGCAAGAAGCTGACATGGTCTTTGTTATACACATAGTTGGTGCGTTCGTCTACTTTGTCATATTTTCCTGTTTTTTCGTTTTTTTCGTAGACATCGCCTGTTTTTATGGTTTTGTAGCCACCATCCTCGTTTCTTTCTATTCCGTGCGCATCTAGATGAGCCGTATAGTTTTGTCCATATATAGTAGGCCAGTCGCCGTACTGCTCACGGTTGTAGTAGTCCAGCATACCAATGGCAGTATCAGGATTGTTCAGATTCATAGGAGGATTGGCATTGGCTCTGATAGGAATCATCATCCAGCACGAAAATCCGATGATCATATAAACTACTGATAATGCGATGGTTTGGTATAAATGGTTTTTGGTTTTTCTAGTATATCGGATGATATAATAACAAAAAGCAACCAAAATCATAAACGCAATGATAGTCCCTGAATGGAACGGCAGACCGATGCTATTTACAAAGAAAATCTCACTCTTTCCGAAAAGTCTCATGACAATAGGGAAAATTCCTTTAAAAACAAATGCTAAAACTCCAAGCGTGATGAAATTAGCAATGATAAAGTTTTTCCAAGTGAATTTGTAATTTCTAGCATAATAGATGAAACACACCGCAGGAACTGCCAGCATCACCATCATATGGACACCTACAGAAAGCCCTGTGATAAAGAAAATCAGGATAATCCATCTCTGGCTGTCGCTGTCATGGTATTCGTTTTCCCATTTTGTAATCAGCCAGACTACAAGTGCGATGAACATAGACGCCATAGAATACACCTCGCCCTCCACTGCAGAATACCAAAAAGTATCCGAAAAAGTAAACGCCAGTGAGCCTATAACTCCCGAAAACAGTACGGAAATCATTTCTGCTGAGCTGAGCTCTTCCATTTCTTTATTTAAAATTCTGCGGACTAAATGCGTGATTGTCCAAAAAAGAAATAAAATTGTAAATGCACTGAATAGCGCAGACATAGCATTGATAATCAGGGAGTAATAGGCCTCATTCCCAAAGCTTAGAATAGCCGCCACAGCGCCCACCAGCTGGAACAATGCTGCTCCTGGTGCGTGGGTGACTTCTAGTTTTACAGCGGACGAGATATATTCACCCGTGTCCCAAAAGCTGAATTTATGCTCTATAGTAGATAGATAGGTAACCAAAGCAATCCCAAAAACTGCCCAGCCTAATATGTTATTCCATTTTTTAAATGTCCAGTTTTTCATTAATAAAAATAATTTGTCGCGAAATTAAGATTTTTTGATAAAAGAAATCCAATTTTTAGCCTAAAATTATGTTTTTTTAAATATTTCTTGATGAAGAAAAACGCTTTTTTAGAATTATTTTAAATAAAAATTTGGTTTGTGTATTTAAAAATATTAGTTTTGCCTAACATTTATTTCTAATTAAATCTAATTATATTATGAAAAATTATAAACTTTTTCCATTATCAGCCCTGTTTTTCATAGGTTTGATGAATGCGCAAGATGTAAAGCAAGACTCCCTTCACAAGGATAAAAATGTAGATGAAGTGATTATCACAGGAACGCTCAAACCGATAAGCAAGTCTAAAAGTCCCGTTCCAGTGGAGATTTACACCAAGAAATTTTTTGAAAAAAATCCGACTTCTAATCTTTTAGAATCTATTTCTATGGTTAATGGGATTCGTTCGCAGATTAACTGTTCGGTTTGTAATACGGGAGACATCCATATCAATGGGCTGGAAGGGCCTTACTCGCTGATTCTCATCGATGGAATGCCGATAGTGAGTTCCCTTTCCACGGTCTACGGTCTGAGTGGAATCCCGAATTCTATGATAGAGCGAATAGAAATCGTGAAAGGTCCTGCATCCTCTGTATATGGGACAGAAGCGATGGGAGGAACTATCAATATCATCACTAAAAACGCTTTGACCGCACCGAAGTTTGCTTCGGATTTTAGCACGACTTCTTGGGGCGAGCAGAATATGGATTTGGCTACGAAATTCAATATTGGTAAGAAAGCAGCGTCTATCTTGAGCGTGAATTATTTTAATTTTACGAATAGAATTGACAAGAATAATGATGGCTTCATGGATACCACGCTTCAAGACCGAGTTTCTGTGTTTAACAAGTGGAATTTTAAGCGAAAAGACAATAGAATGGCTTCCTTTATGGCAAGATACCTTTATGAAGACCGATTGGGAGGGCAGCTCCAGTGGCAGAAACAGCATAGAGGCGGCGATGAAGTCTATGGCGAAAGTATCTATACCAACCGCTTTGAGGCGATAGGGCTTTATCAGCTTCCTACGGTGGAGCAGTTGTTTTTACAGCTTTCGTTTAATTATCATAATCAGGACTCTAGATACGGAACAGAAGCCTTTGATGCGACACAGCGCACGAGTTTTGGGCAGTTTTATTGGAATAAAAATTTCGGAAAGCATGACTTGATAGCAGGAGCTACTTTGCGCCATAACTACTACGATGACAGTACGATAGGAACGCAAAACACAGACGGAACGAATAACCCGACCAGCGACTGGCTTCCAGGGCTTTTCGTACAAGACCAATGGACTTTTAATGACAAACACTCACTTTTGCTGGGGTACAGATTAGACCACAGTAAAAATCATGGATTTATTCATTCTCCGAGGCTGGCTTATAAGCTGAGCCCAAGCCCTGCGACCAGCCTTAGAGCGAGTTTTGGGACTGGTTTCCGTGTGGTGAATGTCTTTACCGAAGACCATAAATCGCTTACCAATGCCAGAGAAACGGTCATCAGAGATATTAAACCAGAAAAATCCATCAACGGGAATATTAATTTTACTCAAAAAATAACCGCAGGAAACGGCTATATTGATATAGATGCTACGGCTTTTTATTCCTATTTTACGAATAAAATCGTGGCTGATACAGAGACAGATAGCGATAAAATCATTTATGATAACCTGAAAGGACATGCGATAAGCCAAGGGATTTCATTGGGAGCGAATATAAAATTTGGTATTCCGCTGAGCTTAAATATAGGGGCGACCTATATGGATGTTTTTGAAAAGTATGAAGAAGGGGGCGAAACGCACAAAAAATACGAGCAGCTCGCACCTAAATGGTCTGGAACTTATGCGCTCAGCTATGAGTTTAGTAGAAAATTCGGAGTGGATTTCACGGGCGAAGTTTATGGGCCGATGCGCCTTATCACCGTTCCGAAGGATTTTCGACCAGAATACTCGCCATGGTATAGTTTGGCGAATATTCAGCTGAGAACTAAGTTTGACAATGGATTGGAAATTTATGGCGGTGTGAAAAATTTGTTTAATTTCACTCCGAAAGACCCTATCCTAAGACCTTTTGACCCGTTTGATAAAGATACAGGAACCAATAATCCGAACGGATATGAGTTTGAACCATCCTACGGATACGCTCCGATGCAGAAAATAAGAGGTTTCCTAGGAATAAGAT
>CAUQMH010000006.1:0-33725 GCA_963519075.1 uncultured Flavobacteriaceae bacterium | reverse complement strand
CTTCTAACCTGGTATCTCCACTAAGGGTCTTTGTCGCCTTGTTGTAAGTCAGAACAAGATCGGTCTTGTCTGTCACCAAATCCGATGGAGAAGTCTGCCCTTGCTTAACTTCTAGTTTAACAGTCACAGAAACAGAACTCGGCTCTATGTAATGCTCACCGCCTCTGTCATCTATCCCGTAAGCTTCGTAGATGATAGATGCTGAATATCTTCCCGCACTCAGTCCCGCAAGTCCTGTAACATCCAAAAGAACATCTGCTTGGCGTGGGTTAATCTTTCCGCTGTTTCCTCCCTCTCTAAATATCTTTTCCTTGGTGCTGACATTTAACCAGTTCGATGCTCCAAGGTTATAAGTCACCCGAGTTTTATAGACAAACTTCTTATATGGAGCATCATTCCACAAATCTAGTTCTGGGAAAGTCAGCCTGCTGGTCTGCTGGCTGGGCATTCCCTTGCCTTTGATGTATTCAAAAACAATAGTGGGAGGATTCACATCCCACTCCACCAAAGGAGCGTCTTCTTGTTTGTATCCGCCGCACTCATAACCATTTTGCGAGGTAAGTTGCCAATTATCACAAACCGCAATCTTTTTTAATCTAATTTTCTTTGCCATAATCTGTATAAAGAATTTCGTTTTGGTATTTTTTTAACTCTCTTTTTTCTGAAACTGCATTATGCACCCATATCTCTATACAATATCGATAATTCGTAAAGAGAATTATTCTATTGGGATTTTGCTCAATCATTTTTACGCCTGTAATTTCAGTAGGAATTTTCCATAGCAATTGGCGGAAAGCCCACCTGCTCACTACGAAATCCACATCTTTCGGCGTGTAGTCTTCTTGCAGCTGTTCCCCGAACACTTTCGCTACAGAACCACACACAGCAGGCGTTTCATTTGTCAACTCTTCGACCAAGGAAATCACTTGGTCGCAAAGCTTATTCATCGGGTCGTTATCAAAAACCCTGAATTTTTGGAAAGAATTTTTATTTTCTCGCATTTCTTTTCTCTATATTTTCAAATTGTTTTATTGCGTTTTTCAATCTTTTACCATTTTCGGCATTCTCTACCATCCACGCTTCTACTCCGTTTTCTTTTAGTTCGGAAAGAACTTGTTTCAAGTCTGATAAAATTGGCTGCATTTCTGCTCCTAAAACCATCTGAGCCGTTGCAGGAGTCTGAACATCCCCTCCAGAAGTCTGTCCTCCGCCCGTAAAACCTCCTTCTGCGTAGCCTCTTGGTGCTTGAGTTCTCCCTGTTCGGACACTTTCCATCCAGTCTACTACATCAGCAACCACTGGATTCTGAAGCATCCATTTAGGAGTGACATATTCGTTCTCGTGGACTATTCCCGCTGGTCTGAATCCAGAACTATCAGGAGAACCGAAGCCTCCACCTGTAAAACCACCTTTGTCGAAACTGTCTGGCTGAGCAAGAACTGCTGCAATCTGCGCAGCGCCCAAAGCCGACACCACACCAGTAAGAACCCCAGCGGAAATACCAAAATCAAACTTAGGAACCTGCGCCCATATTCCGATAATTGCTTGTGCTGTATTGATAGCAATCTGTGCAATCGCCATTGCTTTCTGGATTTTAGCCTGCCTGTTTGCCAGTTCAGCTTTCTTCGCATCGGTTTCCTCCTCTAATAGCTGGACACCTTTATGATATTGTTCCTGGTTGATGTAGCCTTCATTCAGCTGTCGCAGAAGCTCTTTCTTCTTGTTGTCCTGCCCTTTGGTAAAACTTCTGAGTTCTCGCTCATTAAGTCTTTGCTGAAGTTCGGAAAACTGAGAAAACGCATTTTTCAGCGCCTGCACACCCATCATTACAGCTTGAAGCTTGCGCTCGGTAGTGTCTAGGTTTTTGAAAGTATCGCTCCACTGGGTAACCGAAAACCCAAGAATATCGACTTTGTCCATTTCCTTACGGGCATCTTTCTGAATTTGGGATTCATCACCTACTTCATTTCCATTCTTGGCAGCATTCAGCTTATTGACTTCTGTCGTGATGGATGCTATTCTTTCTTTAAGTTCCTGCACTGATTTTTCAGAAAATACATTTGGATTGCTGAGTAAGTCCTCCAATATTTTTTGCTCTTTTTTGAAAAGCTCTATCTGCGCCTGCAGTGCAGCTCTGTTTGCATTTTCTCTCAATGCTTTTTTGGCGTCTTCTAGTGTATGAATGTTTTTCAGCTCTTGATCGCTGAGTTTCAAAAATTCCATTTCAGCAAGTTTTTCCCTTGCCTCTGCCATGGTTTTAATTTCTGTGATTTCATTCTCATTCTTTTCATGAACAAGAGCCGCCTCCTTCTGCAGGTTCGTGATATCACGCTGATGTTTTTCAAGCTCTGCTTTTTCATCAATCGTTTTTATTTTCAGCTGATGTGTATGCTCCATCTGCTCTTTGATTTTATTATTCTGCGCAATAATGGAGTTGATAACTGCTATTTCTTCTCTTTTATTCTGAATCGCAGCATCATAATTCTTCTGAGCCTGAGGACTTGCACCTGCTTTTGCTTTTTGGAAATCAGAAATCTCTCGCTCTACTTTAGCAATAGCATCTTTCTTTTCTTTATTCTGATTTTCGATATCTTCTAAATTCCGATTGTGCTCGGTTTCCAAAAGTCTTTTTTCTTTCTCATAACCTTCGAGCTGAATTTTTTCCCTTTCATCTTCGTATTTTCTATGAGCATCCAAAAGCTCTTTGTCATATTTACGCTTATCTTCTAATGATTTTTCATAAGCAGATTTAGATTTATCTTCTCCCGAATTCTTTTTGGGAGTCTTGTTTTTTGTCGGATTTGCAACAGCACTATTTACTGGCTTATTAGAAGCAGGAGCGGTTCCACCCTCCTCTCCTTGTATTTTAGTTATCTCATCTGCAAGCGCCCTCTGCTGGTCCGTTAAACTTTGTACATCTTGTTTTCTTTTTTCATAAACATGAGCATATTCTTTTTTTAACTCATCTGCTCGTTTTTTTCCTACGGCTTTCAGCCATTTTTGGTATTGAACATCTTCATTTGTGTCAAGATTTACAACATCTTTTCCTCCAAAAAAATTACTTATTGCATTGGAAGCTTTATCGACCCAGCCAAGGTTTTCACCCAGTGATTCGTTCTTTTTATCAATAATCTGCTCTCCTATTTTATCCATTTTGGCTGTAAGTGCTTTTACTCTTGACATTTTTAGGAGTTGTTCGGTATATCCTTTAACTGCATCAGCAGCTTCTTTGGTGTTGATGTTTTCTAAATTCAAAAAACCTAAATACTCTGGAGAAATTTCGTTGAGTTTTCTAATAGCCTCCAACCTTTTTTCTTTAGATAAGGTTTCGTCTCTGGCAGTTTTCATAAGCTGGTCCAGCTCATTTTTTTGAGAAACAATGCTTTTTTCTGCCTCTACAAAAGCATCATTTAGATTTTTCTGCTTTTGTGTAGATGCATCTACTTCCTTATGATAAAGTTTATATGCTGCCACTGCCGCCATTACCGCCGCTACTAATAAACCAATCGGGTTCATTTTAGTAGTCATATTAAAGGCTCTCATTGCTGCAGTTGCTCCAGCAGTATTTCCCGAAAGTGTAGCCTTTGCTGCTGCATATAGCAAGGTTACGCCTTTCGCTGCATTATCTATCACCATTTTAGCCTTTTGGACTGCATTATAAAGAATGGTCTGCTGGTAGGCTTTTTGTGTGGAAAGAGCAATGAGATACATTGCCGCCTTGTAACTGACCATAGCAGTAACCATCACCCCGATGATTTTTGCTAAAAAAACAAGCCTGTCTTTAAATTCCCTTATGCCGTCTCCTGCCTCCTTGGTCACTCCTGTAATGAAGCCAACCACACGGATAACATCCTCAAAAAGATTGATAATATTATTAGAAGTAAACATATCCGCAAAAGCATTTTTCAGCTTTTCCACTATTGCGGCTGCGTTGTTATTCTTCTTGCTAAATTCATCTGAAAGGGAAGTTCCGTCAGCCATTGCCTTGCCAGACCTTTCCATAGCAGCTCTGAATTCATCGGTTCTATTGGCAGCTGCACCGACTGCCTTCTGAACCTCCAGTGATTTTATACCAAGGCTGTCAAAAATCTCAACCGTCTTTGTGGCTTCTACACCACGCATTCCCTCGGAAAATCTTAAGAAAAATTCTTCTGGATTGGTATTAAATAATTCTTTCGCCTCCGCCGTGGACATATGCATAGACTGGGCAAACAGTCCGATGTTCTCCCCTGCCACCTTCATAAAGTTAGAATATCCCGAAGCCGCTATCTGAGAATCCACCCCAGATTCTTCAAACGCTGCACCAAGCCCTAAGACTTTATCAATAGATGGCTTGAGCGCATCGGGCAAAGCACCTATTCTAAGAGCAAAATCTGAAATATTCCCCTCACTGGCTGTTCCCGATGCAGCAAGTTCATTCAAGGCAGAACCTACGCCATTGATAGCATCGGCATAGCTCTGCCCTTTGGTCTCCTCGAACAATCCTTTGATTTTTCCCAAAGAATCCACCACGCCCTCTAAACCGCCGTCGAAAGAATCTCCCAGGGCAACATATGCTTTGTCTACCTCTTGAACGAAAGATGCCATTTCCTCCTTAGGAACACCAAGCCGACCGCCCACTTCGGCAATCTTGAGCCTGTCCATCTTGGAGGTTCTGGTGTCCATATCATCGATAGCCTCCCAGAGCTGTTTCACTTCATCCAGTGCCATGCCTGTAGTCTTCTGAACATCCGCCATAGCATCAGATACTTTGAGTAGTTCTTCTGCTGTGTTTTTCAAATGGAGACCAGCCAAACCTACACCGAGATTTCCAAAACTGAGTCCTATATCAGAAAGTTTGGAGCGAAATTTCCCTAAAAAGCCTTCTGACTCTTTTAGCTTTCCGCTTACAGCATCAATCTCACTTTTTACTCTTGAAAAATGCTCTTTTACCTCTTTGAGTTCCGCAGCTTTTCTCATGAACCTTTCAGTTCCTGGTGTGAGTTTCCGAAGCTCACTCTCCAAGGTTCGGGCTTCCTTGCTTAACCCACTGAAAGAATTTTCAACATCTTTTCCGTTTACCTTTAAAACTATTGTTGTAGATACATTCTTTGCCATGTTCAATCTTTAATTCCCAAAGATTGATTTTTTCTGTTTCTCTCCAAAGGACAAAAAAACGGACTGAAAACTCAGTCCGCCATTGTTCAATTATGTGAATGTTATGAATGTTCTATTTTTCTGTTTGAAGAAAAGAATAAGTAATAATCATCCCCGTAGTCGCTATACTAACAAATATATAAAGCACTTTTTCATCTATATTTTCAATAAAAATTGAGTAAAAAACTATTCCCAGCAGCCCTAAAAAACCGACTACTAAACTCCAGCCTCCCATTCTGTAAATAGTGTTTGGAAATTTAATCCTACTAAAAAGCACACCCAAAAGAACAAGAGAGGGAATGTATAATATAACAAACCAAAACTTAGAAATCAACGCATAAGAAAGAACCAAAAGTCCTAAAACAGCATTTACTCCTCCAACAGCAAGGAAGATAAGGAGCATTAGTAAAAAAGACTGTGTGTTTTTCATACCTCTAAATTAAGTAATTATTTTCATTTAGCAAAATGCGAAAGTGGAAATATAAGCTCTTCAGCGAAATTCTTCGCTCTGAGTTCTGCTACATTCTGGGAAACAAACTCTACTACATCACTTTGTTTGATAGCATCTCCTATGAATGGCTGGGCTCTCATCTCCATATCGTGGGCATCATAGTGATATGAATTCCCCAATTTGGATTTCCTAAACCCACCAGCACGCAGACTATTGATTCCGTAATGCTGGACAAAGCCGTGCCGAGCCATACGAATAACCAGCCTGCGTAAGAAAATCTGCTGGTTCCCGTCTTTCTTCCTGCCGTATTTTTTTACATAGGATTTAGCAGATGCCTGTTTGAGACTTGGTTCGTCTTCTTTTTTTCCGTTGTAGTGGTCCGCAAAAGAATTGGTTTTATTACGAATAGCACCCGTGAGCATCTGCTCTGCTTTTTGTGCAATTTCTAATTCATCTCTGTATTCCATATCCCAAATTTACAACAAAAAAAACGCCCAGCAATAGTCTTCATTCTATTACTGGGCGAAAGTTTATACTCCGTGTTTTTTTTCAAAGACTACCCATTTGAACACTCGGTCTACTTCGACTCTGTCATATTCAGCAGGAATGCCTTTTTCTTTATCTCCTTCAAAGATACATACCTGTCCGTAGGTAATTTCCAATTCTTGGTAAAAGCCCATATCCGTCATGCATTCATAGATATCATGCTCGCTGATAGGCTTTGAAGGAATTACCCCCCCCACCATTTCTAGGATCCTCTTGGTGGAGAGATAGGTTTTTTCCTGTTCCTCGCCGATGTTCCTGTAATACCGCAGGAACAGGTCTTTTATTTTTTCTTTGTAATCTTCCATAAGTTACAGTATAAACTTATTGATATCATCTCGAAGAAAAATAAGTCCATAGATAACATCCATTACTTCTTTTTTTTCTTCCTCGGTTTCTAAATAAAGATGTGCCGTGAGGAGTTTATTGAGATAAGTGTTTATCTTATCCAGCTGCTCCCTAAAGCCAAAGCTTTCGTTCTGCTGGTTCAGCTTGATATATTCCAGGCATTCTTCTGTGAGTTTTGCCCCTTGAACCTCTATATATTCTTTATTCCCTTTCATATCATATATTTTTCGTGAAAGTTTTTAAGCATATTTCTGTAGGCTCTAGTAAAGGAACTGCCCCAAGCGTGAGCTCTCTGCTCCTCGTTTTGGAATCCGCAGTAGTAGCATCCCCCTACCAACTTCATCTGCAGGCTTCCCCCGAAAACTTCTGCAAAATCTACTGGCTCTATTAGATTTTTTTTCACTCTTCTAAGCACTCTGCTACTATGTTTCACAGGTTGTGCAATTGTTGTTGTGTTTAGCATATTATAAAAATTTAAATTCCCTTTAAAACCACGAAAACAAAAAAACCTTGACTTTCGTGGGTCGCTAAACACAACAAGACACAAGGGAATTGTACCACTACTTATCAAGGCTAAGCCTATATTAAAATTAAAATTAAATGGGATTTTATAAAGACTCTCCCCTGTCTCTTATTGTATTTAGCTGTTGCAAATATACAATAAATATTTAATATAATAACTTTAATAATTAAAAAATTATTATAATTATTAAAATCATTAAAAAAATCCCCCATTTTAGGAGGATTTTGCTTTTATATTATTCCCAGATGTACTCGTAATTTTCTACAGTTCCGTTGGCATATACTCTTCTAGCTGTCAGTGGATATCCATTTTCATCGTAGGAAAAAGTAGAAGTATAGGAAAAATCAGGTGCTGTAGAGGGTACTAAACGCCTGTAAGATATCGAAATATTATTGTGCTCATGCTGGTAAGTGAACGGGCTTAAATATTTATCAAAGGCTTTTTTAGTGTCTTTTACCCAAATGTTTACCTGTATTTTTTGATTGTTTTCATCATATATATTATTTACACTGCTTCCTTGTTCGTCGGTATATTCAACAGTATAGTATCCATTTGAAGTCCCGTCTGCTTTATAGTAAGTAGATTTTATCAAGTTATTAATCTTTCCTGGACGATTTTCAAAGGTTTGATAATTCTTTAGCTCATGAACTCCCGAAGTAACTGTGTATCTTTCTCTCTTGGTCACAAGATTTCCATCAAAATAATAAAGCTCATAGGAAGTAAGTTTATCAGTATTGTCGTATCTACTCCATTTCTTCTGTAGACCATTTTCATACTCTATCTTATAACGATAGTTCAAACCGCCATCTTTGAAATAATCAATTCCAGAAATTTTCTTATCTGAACCATAGTAGATTTTGGTATGAAGCATACCATCTTTGTTAATTTGGACAATTCTTTTTTCTTCTAATACTTTTGGAGAAGTGTTGTTAAGAGAATTACTGTCCTCACTTCTGGAACACGATGTCACAGCTATTGCTATTGTAGCAAAAGTCAAAATGTTTTTCATATTATCACAAATTTTTCTTCAGCCACAAAGATAATAAAAAAAGCCCTGCTGGTGCAGGGAATATTTCTTATTGAAAAAAAACACGATTTTTTTCCAAATCAAAAATAATATGGAAAAAAACAGCGAGAATTTGCCATGTTCTCGCTGTGGGTTGGGTGATAAGTTAATCAAGCTTGGGTGTTAAGCCAATGAGGTTGGGTGTTAAACTGTTTTTATTAGCATACTTTATCTACATCGCTCCAGTCATCAGCATCAAGTTTCAGCGACTGAATGTTCTTCAGCTGGAAACTCACTTCTACCCCGAAGAGCCTGCTTATATCCAGTTCCACAGGGCGGACTTCTATGCTGTTTTTCACAAATGCTCCGTAGAGGAAATGCTCTGGTCTATTGGCATCAAAGCGCATTCGTGATGCTACTTTTAGAGCCAGTTTTTCCGCCTTATCTATCGCCTCGTATTGCTTTTCGTAGTCATCTGCTGGAGCGTCCAGAAGAATAGCGAAACTCAAATTTCGCACCGCTGATGAAGTCGCCATCTGCTCCCCTTCAATCCCAAAATTATAATTAAAAAGAGCCAAGCACGGAAACTGAATTCCTCTGGAACTCTGCTCTTTGTTTCTTAACTCTCTTGAAAAATAACCAATAAAATCCTCTAAGAATTCAGATTTTTCCACGATTTGATTAAAGTAATTCTTTAACTCTAAATAAGATGTTCCTCTCATTATGTTTTATTTTTAAGTTTGTGAATTTTATTGCTTTCCAAAAATGCATTCATGAAATCATACAGCAGAGTCTTCTGGCACTCGTGCAGGTTCCCCAGCAGGCGGAGTTCATCTGCTGCCATCATCACTACAATTTGAGAAAATGGAGTGAATTTTTTCTTGGCAGTAAATACAGGCTGATCTTCTGAGCGTGGCGTGTCGCTCTTGAAAATGCTCGGATACACCTTGGCAATATACATCCTCACCGACCCGAAGATAAAGCCAATCCGCTCCGCTTCCTTTACATCTATTTTGTCTGTAATTTCGGCAACTTTCGGAAGCAGGTTTTTATCAAATTTCGGTTCTCTGCTCTCGCTCTTCGGGTCCAGCCGATATAATGCCGCCACCAGCTGGCGGAGATACACCTCTTTTTTCTCGGTCTGGTAACGATAGAACAAGGTATCGCAGACAGAAAACTGCTCTATGGTAATATCCCCCATTCTCACAGCAGGTTTTACCAAGCCTTTGATTTCTGGGAAATGATGTAGTTTCGGCTCTTCTGATATGAATTTAAGAGCTGGAGCAAAATTGGAAATCGGTATGTTTTTCAAAATCCTCCGCATCTTGATACGCTCCCAAATACTTCCTTTTTTCATCAAAAGAATCTGCACTATCTGCATATACTGCTCGGTAAAATCTTCCGTATCAGTATGGCTGATGATATGGATAATCTCTCTTTGCTGGTAATCCGTAAGCTCCTCCCAGCAGTCTGGAACGCTGATTTGATTCATTTTTAATATTCTAACAAAATTGCTACAGCCTCATAATGAGGGTAGTTAATGAGGGTAGTTAAAATTTTTCCCACTGGAAATGCATCCAGTCATAGTTTTTCTCCCTTCCGAGTGAAATAAAGCCATGTTTGTAAAAAATATCAATCATTGCTTTGTATTCTGGTCGGGCAAAACGGGCTGTTCTGGCTGTTTCTTTCAGCTGATTTCTTTCAGGGTCAAGGTCAATCGCAAGTCCCCAGGAATGCACTGAAAACTCACTTCCCCCACGCATTTTTCGGAAATTAAAACAACCTCCGAAAATATCAATGCCCAATTCTCTGATTTTATCTGGTCCGTAATGCTTCAGAATATCAGAAAATACGGCTTTCAACGGCTCTGCTATTTCCTTGTGGCAGGTTATTTTTCTTACTATTTGGTTTTTGTCCCAAGCCAACCGCATAGGATACGGCAGATCTATGGTTACCAAATAACCAGCCCCCGCAGGATTGGGAACCCCGAATTTGTTTCTAAAATGGGATACTGTTTTCATATTTATGGATTTTGGCTTTGTTCTTCTTTTCTTTTTCTTTCGGTTTCTTCGGCATCTCTGCGGACTTTCTCCTTAATGGACTTATGAAGCTGCCAGCCTTTGGTCAGCGCAAAACCAATCCCAATTCCGATGAAAATAAGCCCTAAGGCATCTAATGTACTCATGTTCTAATTTTTTAAGGTTAAAATATCTTGTTTCTCAAAAATTCCCAGCATAGACCTCCCGCAGCAAATATTACGAAATAAACCCACCAGCTCTCCCTCCGTTCGGTCTGCTTGGATTTAGTTTCTGTTTTTGCTTTAGTCTGAGTTTCTTTTTCTTTATCAGTGCTTACTGCAAAAGTATCTGTTTTATAGGTGTCAGTTTTTTTGTTTGACAAATCCTTCTTATTATTAAAGTCCAGTTTCCCTGTGGTCTTTCCCTTGACTTCTTTACCATTATAAAAAAAGGAAAATTCCGCAGGTGTATTCCCGATCGGAGTAATACTAAAACTAGAATCCATACTGATACTGCTATATTCCTCGTGTTCCCTAGTTTGGGAAATCCCCGTGGAATCTTTTTTCTCTCTTTCAGCTTCGTGAACGCTGATTTCTGACTTCTCTTTTTCTAGGATTGCCTTTCGGCTCCCACAGCTTACCATGGACAATAGCAGACAAGCAAGCAGGAGCCAGAATCCTATTCTGTGGCTGATTTTACTTTTCATCTTTTTTGCTTTTTAGGTCGTCAATATCTCCACTATTGTGGAAGTTTTTTATTTTATCCAAAAGTCCGCTCGGCGGGAATCTTCCCCCTGTAACAACCGACATGTTCGTAAGTGCAGTAGCGCCAGGATAGAGAATAACCATGAGCTGAACCAATACGCTGAAATAACTCTTGAAAAACTCTATCGGTTCCAAAACCTTATTGATAACAGACAAAATGATAAATCCCATTGAAATAATAGATAATTTAGTAATCAATTCTTTGAGATTTCCTTTGAATGTGAAATCCTTAAGAATTATCAAGTGAACATAACTATCTAAAATATGGTCTATCGCTAAAACCACACACAAGCAGAACAGGAAAAATTCACTTTCTACATACCATCCACTAATTCGCTCCGTGAGAGTCAGCGCTGCCGCTGGCGCTAGTGACAACTGTGCTGATGCCAACAACTTCTGCGAAAAACTCCCTTTGTATAACAACACCAGGTTGTCCACAATAAATTCTTTTATATTCATATTTAAAACTCTTTTATGCTTTTTTTACAGTGATTTTTGTCTATCGTATCAAGAATGAATACCAGCACTTTGCCAGCAAATGAAAGCGTGTTATCCCTTTGGTTTTTGCCCAAAACAGAGCTGATAGTTTCCTCCATGTTTCCAAATTTATAGCCTTCTTTTTTCTTTAAAGTCAAGTTGAAAAGAGTTCGGAACTCAGAGTTTCCGAAGCGGTCTAAATTGACCGCTGAACTTTTGAAATAGCCCAAATCCTTGAATTTAAGACCAACTATAAAAAAATTGAGAAACGAAATCGGAAGAAACAGCGCCCACGCCAGTAGGAACAACACCAATCCAACTAAAAAATTCACTATCTCTTTCATATCTTATTCTCTTACAATAGACCAATCGGCTGCTTCCGTTTGATATCTTCCTTTTCCTTTTACCCCAAGTAATCCCTGTTTGCATTCTTGAATTGTCACTACATAAAGCCCCTGTCTAAATAATTCGTTGATATAGTCAGTTTCTGATTCAAATTGACTCTTGTTAATTTTTAAAACTTGAGCCAAAGCATTTAACTGCTCGTAGCCAAAAGACAAGTCTTCCCTAACAATAGAGCCTATCTCTCTCTGAATTATTACATCTCTCATTTCTACGCTTCCGTCTTCTTGAGCAAACGGCTGCCTTTCGCTAACTTCTTTATAGCAGCTGTCAGTAATAACCAAGTTGTATTTTCTTTCTTTAGGTAAGTTAGTTATACTGTCTATGGTCATTTTGATAAACCCTATCTTCGCTCCTCCAAAGAAAAACTCTTTGTTAGTTTTTACTGAAATACAATGATTCATGATTTTATTTTTTATTGATTATTTTAAAATTGCTCGTAAATACACTTTTGCAATATTTTTTCCATTTGTAATACTGCTGTGAAAAGGAATACCTTTTTTACCACTGGAAAGCATTACCGATTTTGCCCCCTGTAACGCCACACTTGTTCCGTCTGAAAAAATAAAATGAAGGTCAAGAATCGCTATGATAGAATCCAAGTTAGGGATATTGTATATAGCCCTGTCATTAGATCCGTTTTCTTCTCCAATAAGTGTCAGGTCATTATGACTGAATACATTATCAATTTTTGAAGCTGAAACAGTTACCATTATTTCATCGGTATTCGGGCGCCAGTCGGTAGCCTTCGTGCCATGTTCTATTTTCAGTTTTCTGATATCCAAAGGCACATTTGGAGTAGTCATAGACAATAAGAAAAATTCGCTATCTGTGGCTTTTTCCAGTTTTATCCTTGTCCATTTATTTGGTGGAACACTTTTGTTCCAAATCATTACAGCTCCAGAGTGTGAGTGCCGAACATCAATGGATTTGGAGTAAAAACCATCATTAGAACCTTCTATTCTAAACCCATACAGAGAAACAGCCTTTCCACTGGCTGGAGTAACTCTTGTAAACTTTCCTGTTGCATCTTCCATAACCACAGAAGTTCCTGTTCCTGTATCATTGGCACCAAGCATAGGAGTTAAAGTGTTTTTCACTAAATTTTCCCCACCTATTATCACATCATTCAGCATTTTTGTGACTTCTGCTTTGGATATATCAGCAGTTCCTCCTCCGCTGGATGTAGGAATAAATGGTTTTATTGCTTCATAAAACTTGTCAGCTTCAATATTAGAAGCATCTACACTTGCTCTGTATTGGATTTGACTCTGCATACTTCCAATTGCTCCGCCATCCGCCTTTCTATCTAATTCAACAAAAGTCTTCTCAAAACATTTTCGGAGGTTTGCTTCTGTAATTTCTCCGTTATTATTATCGGGAAGAAGTTGGTTGATTTCTTCTAATGTTGTTAAATTACTCATAGTCCTTTATATTCTAAATCCTTTACTAAATCCTTTGGAGAATCCTCCTACTTGTTTTTTCTCTGCCTCCTCTCCTATTTCTGCGATGCTTCCTGCATATTCATACAGCCCTGTATTGGCTGAAAAAGTGAAATTTACCATGTTATCCTCTTCGAATTTCTTTCCAGAAGTAGCATCTCCGCTGGTAAGGTATGCAGCGTTTCTAAGATTCCCCAGAACCCAAACTCTGCCGTTACTATCCGAGACAAAAAACACCAGTCCAGAATTCCCCGTCTGGGAAAGAAAACCAAGGTTTCTAGGCGTCATTCCTGTCAGCTGAAACGAAAGCTCGCTCATCTGCTTCCATCTCTTTGCACTGCCAGTGACCTTCTCCGATAGAGAACCTTGGTCTAGATAAACATCCACAGCCTTTAGACTTTTTCCGTGTTTGAGTAAAATATTTCCCTTAGAAATTATCCTGCTATCTTCGTAGCCCTCCGCTTCGGGAAGAACTATTTTCGCAAAGTCCGAAACAGAAGCATAGTAGAGCCTCACCAAAATACCTCCAAACACTTCTGTGCTTGGGCAATAATGCAAATCTTCTGTATGTATTTCTGTAATCACAAAAACAAAAATAGCACCCCGCAGGGTGCTAAAAAAAGACAAGATATTACAAGAAAAGACCTCCTTTTTTTGCGATGATAGGGACTTTTAGCTGAGAGTCCTCGGCATTCCAGCAAGGGAAATTGTCCTTGTTCTTGCTCAGATAGTCCCAAATTTGCGTAAGATACCTTTCGCTTCCCCTCAGATGGCGTTCCTGGAATCTTATTTTTTCCTCATCTGTAAGCACTACAGACTTTTGCCACGGCAATTCCTCATACTGCACCACGATTCCTGTGCTGGTAAATAGATAGCCCTGCTCTGCTGTGGCATCTGCTTTTGATCTATCAATACAATATTTTTTTATTAAATTTTTCAGCACATCATCGCCCAGAAGAACATCTGCTTCACAAGGTTTCATTTTGGAAAGAAACTCATCCAAAGCACCACGCATCAAATCTGAAAGCATCAAATAAACCTCTGGAGAAATTTCTCCGAAGTAATATCTCGTTTCAGAAAACGGCAGTAGAGAAAAACTTCTCTTGAAAAAAGGCAGTTCCTGTTTTTCCGCCAAAAGATTCAAGGCTTTTGCTAAATAAAAATCTGCTTTTCTGAGCCAATTCAAAGCCAAGTCACGAACATCCCACCAGCTGGCGTTCTTGGTCGTTCCCTGCTCATATTGGTTAATTCCATAGTTACTCAGATGAACCTTTATCCTCGGAAGCGACAAAACAAAGCTGTAATGAAGCCCCGCCGTTACCAAATTATTATAAGCCGTTGGATTGGAGGTTTCCAGCTCTTGGAATACTTCTTTGTCTACCAAGGAGAAAATCTTTCTCTCAAATCCATACTGCTGGTCTATCAATTCAAAATCAAAATTCTTGGGAAAGCTTACCAGCTCTCTGGCTTTCTGCTCTGTTATTTTTTCCATTGTTACTATATTTTCCGCACTGATTACGAAACTTTTACTTTTGGTAATTTAATTCTTAACTGCCACTTGTCCATTTGGGTTTTTGTCCAAAGTTGTCAGATTGATATTCGGGAATTTTGCCACGAGGTCTTTGTTCCAGTTATTCCATTTCTGAATTAGTCTGAAAACCCAAAGCGTTCGGGCGTGTTTCCTCGGAAGCCTCGCACAAAGTATCGTCCATGCCTCCCGTTTATCAGATCCAGAACCGCTCAAGTTTTTTCCACCAGGAACGCCAGCACCCAACAGGGCTGGATCTACCCCCATAGAAAACAAAATCTCCGAGTTCCCTGCGCTGGCATCGGGCAGAAAATCACCGCCAGCCTGTGTCTGCTTGATTTCCTCAATCTGAATTCCCTTTATCAGCTCTCCCGAGTTTTTGTCCCTAAAAAATGGAGAAATCAAACTTTTTCCGCTCCCTTTATTCCCTGTCATCTCTTTGTCTATGCTGTTTACCAGCTCCTCTCTGAGATTGTTTTTCAGGTTGCTGTCGAACTTCGCCCACTCATCCTTTCCGTATCTATGAATGAAAAAATCATCAGCGATATGAATCATATATTTAAAGTTAAACTGCTGCTCAAACATTCGTTTTTTCAACTCTGGAACGGACAGAACTACATCCATCCAGCCGTTTTTGAACGAAGAATGCCAGCCGACCGATGGATAAACTTTCTCTATCATCAAGGTATTGACAATCGGAACAATGAATTTGCTGATTTTCTTCGCCTTGCAGTAGTCTTTAATTTCCTGCATGGACAAATTCTGCCCGAAGCATCGCACCTTTATGGTATCTTTTTCGTTAATATCCGTTTCGCCCCACGCAGAATTGATGTAGATATTTTCTATCATGCCGTTTTTTGGCTTTTCAAACCTACAGAACCCCGCCTGTTGTCTTGATACAGAAATAATTTTTTCGCCGTTTGGACTCAGCAGAAATTCTGGGAAAGCAATACCGAAGCACTCGAAATCCGCCACCAAATCGCTCAATACCAATTCAAACTGCGTTCTGTCAAAAAAATCATAGATATCAGGCTCACTGCTGGGAATTTTTTCCCTAAATTCTGCATCGCCCTCGGTTTCCACTAATTCGAAAACCTTCAGCCCCAGCCCATAATGAGCCGAAGTAAGCACCTCCAATCCGCCCAAAGCAGCACCCACCATCGCCACTTTTTCCATCAGGCGTTTAGGATATTGGTTATCATCGCCCCAGTTGCACCAGTTATTGGAATCCGTAGCCGATGCGTTTATTTTCGCAACGCTGTGAGGCTCAACGCTGGCACCTTTGGCAGCACCGCTGAAACTCACCACAGAATTACCCCCTACTATATAGGTATCATTGTCTATTTTCTGCATTTTTATTTATTTTTTTTATTAAAAAACCACCTTTTTGCCGTTAAATTCCTCGATGAAAATAATATGTATTTTCTTTATCTCGCCGTTTTTTAGTTTGATATTCCTGGTGCGATTTTCCCAGTGGTTAGGATTTTTAAAAGGCGTTTCATCCGCCAGCCTTACCGCCCCTTTTTTCGCAGGAGGACGAAGCAGAACCGCCTCCTCGTAACTTATCAATTTTCCCCCCGTTTTATTTTGCAGGTTAAAACTCCTAATTTTTAGAGAAAAAGGAACAGGATTTTTGCGGGCATCTACTTTTTTCATTTCCGTGAGAACATCAGATAAAAACAGCGTTTTTTCCATACCGCAAATATCAAACAACACACTGAAAGCATAAAAGACACACCAAAAAACACCAAAAAACAAGGCTCTTTCTCAAAATTTTGAAACTAATCATTTGTTTATCAAATTATTAACCGATGAAATTTTTATTTTTTTCTCAAAATGTGCGAATTAACCCACGAGCCGCCTTAGTTTTTTCTACAATTGCAGTTTTATTTTTTACCGAAATATGAAAGGGACTTCCCCGAAATGCTGGAAAGCCCAAAACAAAAAAATCCCCTCGGAATGAGGAGACTCTGTAGGTTCTAAATGTTGGTAATAATAAAGGAATCAGAGTAATCGTAATCCAAAAGATAACTGAACTGCCAAAACAAACAGTAATCCAGCGTATCCGAAAAGTGAGTGGCGTGTTCTTGTGGAATTGTACTGCTTCGCTCGGAGGATTTGTCTTTCTTAAAGGCATCATCACTTGTCAGCGGTGCATTCTCCATTGATATAATCAAATTAGGACACTGATTTTCATTTATCCTAACAATAGGAAGCCGAGGATTCTGCTCGGAAAGAATTTCGTTAATCAATCTGAATTTCTGTATATGCTCGGGATTATTCGTGTTCGGTGTCTGGTTAATCACTATCCAGCCAGCCGAACGGAGAGCATTCTCTACATCTTCTGCCAATGTAGTCTTGGAATTCGCCTCAGACTTGTAACCAGAGCGGTCATGATACAGATGCACTACATTACAACTGGATTGGTGGTGTTTATAGTAGTCGATAAACTGCTTAACCATATCGGAAAGTTTATCAGGGTTCTTCGCAAAGAACTCCTTGATGAATCTTATCTCTCCTTGGCTTTCTAAATGCTGCGACACTGTCCCACAGTTAATTCTTCCCCCGAAATCCAAATTGAATTGTAACGGAACACCACGCACCAGGTCAGTGTCATACTTACTGCTCGGCACATAGTTTTCTGTCAAATCCCCCAAAGCATCAATATCGTATTTATACTTATAATAATTCTTCTTGCTGAGCTGTGCATAGAAACCATCTGCTATCTTCCCAGGGCGGATGTTCAGTATCTCAGCTTCAAACATAGTCTTTGAAAGCGCCTCTCTTCTCATCTTCTCTATCCAGCCAGGCTCTAGGTTATGGATATTTACTTTCGAAGATGCTTTGATAAAGGTATACTCTTTTGGGTTTTCCATTGCCATTTTCTCCCTATTAGTGAACCATTCCCCCTTCTTGGTCATCGCCACAGAAGAAACGAATATCTCGGCATGAAGCATAGATTTGCCTTTGAATATTTCCTTTTTTGCTCTATTCGTCGTCAAAACATTATTGAATAATCGGTCATAAGTCAGCAATGCTGCCTCATCTCCTATAATCCAGTAGGAGTTAAGCCCCCTTCCTGAATTGGGATTGTCCAGCGAAACCATTATCGCAATGGCTCCATTTCTGAAATGAATTACATTATTCCAGCTGTCAGGCGCTTGGAATGGTCGCTCGAAACCCATAGATACCCCGCTCCTGCCTACTACATAATCATACCCCTCCCATAGTCCGAACATCTCTAGTCCCTCCTTGGTAGATGGCAGGGTTCTGGTCTTTATCTGCACAAAAGATTCCCCCACAATCACACCCGTAGAGCGTGGCATCTGCCTCACGGCTTCCTTTAAGAACCACCCCAATACAGTAGACTTGCCCGACCCCCTCGCCGCTTCTATTGTGATATAAGGAATTTTATAGCGATGGTTTGCCAGAACAGCCGCCATCTGCATAGGATTGAGCAGAATCTCTTTCTGTGGTTTTATCAAATTGCTAATCTCTCTATTCATCATCATCTTCGTTTTCTTCTACTTCCCTAAATTCTGCATCCTCGATTTCTAAATTATTAAAATCTACCACACCATACGCAAACTCCTTATCCATCATCTTATAAATTCTTCTCGGCATTTTGATGTTATACTCATGCGCCTGTATCTTATTAGGGTCTATCTGGTTTTCGTTTTCATCAAAATTAAATAGTTCCCTGTATTCTTTCAACGCCTTAACTGCAAGGTCTCCATTACCAGCCTTTACAGCCTTCTGGTATTCATTCCAGAAAGCCTCTTTCAGCACCTGCCGTTCCGCCGCCAATGTAGTAGCATCCAGCTCGCCAAAAATCTGCATGGACATATTATACTCACGATACGCCGAAGCCTGAGAAATCCCGTGGTCTCTCATCAGTATCTGAATTACTTGATAGGTAGAGTATTTGTTATTCAATCTCAGTGACCATGCGTGGCTCATCCGCTTTTTCTTCTCCGCCTCACGCTCGGTCAGTTCCACTGAACTCTCATCTAGGTAACTCGCCTTTATACGCTGAAAACTGCTGTCTTTCTTGAATTTTGACAATTCCATGCCTCAAAGATAATTTTTAGGATTTTTTCTGTAAAAGACACAAAAAAGCCCTGCAAATGCAGGGCAGGTGTTAAAAAAAGCAAATTTCTATGAAATTTGTATTTTATGCTTGAAAATTATCGGCAGCCTTTCTCAATCTTTCAGCAAGGTCGTATAACGCTCCCTTGAACTGCTCACTTTCCTCTAGAGTAAATCCACCTTTTCCTCCGTTCCCATCTATTTCAGAAAGTTTATTATATATCCATGATGCCGATTTCCCGAAATAATTCTTGGAAATCTTGCCCCAAGATACATCTACAATAATATCTTCTAACTGCTTTTTATAAGCCACTTTTTTACTAATTCCTATTTCCATATCTTAATATTTTTAGATTAAAAACCGCCCGCTTTGGGCGGTTTATTTTTTACTTTTCTTTTTCTTCCTCTTCCTCTTCTCCATCCATCATCTTTTCGAAAAGCTCCCTTGCATAAAACTCTAATTCTATTGAGGGATTGTGTTTTGATTTTAAGAAGTTTCTAATTGCTTCGATTAACTCCTTTTCTTTTTCTGTTAACTTCATATCTTTCGCTTTTTTTAACACCACAAAGATACTGTGAATTTTCACAATACGCAAGTTTTTCACTAACTTTTTTTCATTTTTTTTACAAAAAAAATCAGAGGTCTATTCCTCTGACTTTTTATTAAATTGTTCTATCTCAGCATCTGTAAGCTGTTTCCCGTTCCTCCACACTTCATAAGCCAATCCGTTTTCTTTCATATAGGACACCCACCGTCTTACAATAACATCCGAAAACCTCGTGTCCAGCTCAAAGCCTCTGCACGCTCTCCAATTTTGCTCACAAGCTATCAAGGTAGAGCCAGAACCTAAGAAGCCATCACCTACAATTTCCCCCTGTCTGCTGGAATTTTTAATCAAATACCCCATTAAATCCAAAGGTTTCATCGTAGGATGGTCTGCGTTTCGCTGTGGTTTGTCAAACCTTAAAATCGAACTTTGCTTTCTGTCCGTATACCAAGGATGAGCTCCTTCTGCGTTCCAGCCATACACCAGCGAGCGGTGCGTTTCTATCTCTGTCGGCTGTGTTTCTTCGCAGAAAATAACAGGTTCATGCTGCATATGATAGTCCAGCCTTCCTAATACAAATGAATTCTTTACCCAAACCAAAGTAGAGGAAATCTTATATCCTGCATCCAGCATAGATTGTCTGAAATTGATAGCCTCCGAATCCGAATAAAATACATACGCAGGCGCACCAGCATGAGAAAAAACATAACTATTCACAAAGAAATCATACAAGAATCGATAAAAATTATCATTGCTCATCTTATCATTCTTGATTTTTAGTTTGTCTTTCGTTCCTCCTTGATAGTCTACATTATACGGAGGGTCGGTAAGTAATAGATTTAGTTTATCATCACCAAGCAACCTCGCCCAGTTCTCTGAATCGGTAGAACTATCGCACAAAAATCTATGCTTTATGTTTTTATCTTTAGAAACTAATTCGAATAAATCCCCCTCCACGCTTTGCGTTTTTTCAGGGAGCGAGGCATCAAAATCGCCCTCTTCTTCAGGCGGAAGCACAGCGTTCTGCTTCAAAAATTCATCAAAATCGCCCATATCCATTCCGATACCTTCAAGGTCTAAATCTTGAAAGAATTCCTCTATTTTTTCCCAATCAAATTCACCATTATGGATATTACTTCGGAGCATGTATTCTTTGAATTCCTCCTCGGTAAGCTTTCGGTTTGGAATTCTTACATCGATATTGTCCTCACCACGCCCCAGCACGAACAACGCAGCTACTCTCTGGTGTCCTGCTATCAGCGTATTGTCCAGGTCAATGACTGGAATTTCTACCAAATTGAATTTCTCCAAGCTCTCTCGGAGTTTCTTCATATCGGCATCATTGATTTGTCTTGGATTAAAATCACAAGGCACTAACTCTTTTACTTTCCTCTGAACCGTATACCATTCCAAAGGAGCATGTATTTTATTTTCCATTATTCAAAAATTTTTCGCATTCCATCAGTTCGTTTTCTTTTTCTTGGAGTTGTTCCCGTTTTAGATTCAGCGTGTGCAGTCGGCTCTTATACTCTGGATCTTCGGGAGCAGGCAGGGAATTTTCCATTTTCTTAATGGTCTGTTTCCTCCTTGTAATCAGCGCCCTAAGATTGTCCCGATGTTTATAAATTTCCAGCTCACTCATTCCCTCAAAATCGGTTTCAGTTTCCAAAGGCATTATTCTCTTATGCTCTCTGTAATGTTTCAGCACTTTTTGGCATTGGTCAAATTCTTTAAAACAATTCCAAATTTTCCACTGAAGCTCAAAGGCTTCGTCTTCATCTTTAGGGTCAAGTTCTCCGAGCTGAATTTTAAGAGAGCAAGCCTCCATCCACAGCCCCCAGCGTCTGCGGAAAACCTTATGAAGCTCTACGGGATAATCTGCAATAAAATCATTGAAAACCTTTCTCGGCGCTTCTGTTTTCGGAATTCCACTCTCTTGGTCTGCTGGTTTATCGGTTGGAATTTCAGCTGAAACTTTAACTTCTGCAGGCTTATTCAATCGAGAAAATTCATATTTCAGCTTTGCAAAATTCTGCAGGGAAAACCTCCTGCAGGCTTCCGTTATCCGCTGGTTTCCTCCGTATGAAATATACTTTTCTAAAAGTTCCTGGTGTTCTTTTGCATTCATAATGATAAAAAACAGAAAGCACTAGGCTTCCTGTTTCTTTTGTGATTTTGATTTATCTTCTGCTGTCTCCGTTCTCGTAAGGAGAATTTGCTCCAAAGCCTCTCGGATAATGCCAGCATCTTCTGTCATATCCTGCCTTTCTTTGAGAGCTAAAAGGCTTTTAAGTTTCGTTTCCGACAATTTGGAAAGACCCTCTACAGCCTCTGGCTCCAGCGAAAGCCACTGAGAGCCTCTTTGGAAAAAATCAAAAGCATCATCTGGAACTTCTTCCACTACAAAATCACCACGAGAACTGATAATCCTAGTTCCTATCGGAACATTCAGTTTGAAATACTTTTTATCCATCTTTTCCAATTTTCTACGCTGCAGGTTCTAATGTGATTTCTCCTTCATACACACAAGTTTTCGCATTCGCTACCAACTTCACTGTTACTCCAGAGTTATCATCTATCTTCTTACCTGTAGTTCCCTCAGCAGAATCTATTCTTGCTCCAAGGTCTTTGTTTCCAATCACAAAGAGTTTCCCGTTGGCATCTTTTACCGCAAAAACACACGGAGCGTTCTTATAGGCATCTATCCAGCCCAACACTTCCGTTCTGAGACCAGGAATAAGAAATTCCAATTCTGTTTTTGTCTTCTTGTTGCCCACATTCCCTGTAAGGGTCGGTTTCAACTCTCCTTCATCCATCTGAATATCGATGGATTTCCACGCTTTGCCACTATTAAGAACAATACCTCCTGCTGCAATGGTTACCCTGCTGGCATAGGTAGTAGAAATCGTAGGCTTTGCCATACTTTTAATGAAATCTACAGGAACATAATATAACTTTGTTGCAATCCCAGAATTTATTTCATCATTTGGACAATGCTCCAAGTTCTCGTGCGGAATGCTATCAAAACAACTTGCCATAATTTTATTTATTTTTTTGGTTAAACTTTTTCTATCAATCCAGACCCGCCAACGACCAACTGAAGCAGTATGTCTTTGTCTTGGGAGATTTCCTGCTGAGTTTTCACTAAACCATCGATTCTGATTTTGCTTGGAGCATCATCAGTGAATCTGTATTTTTCTCCATTGAACTCAAAAGAAACAGCTTCTGCTTTCGGCTCTGCTGGTTTAGATTCTTTCTTTGTAAGAGATTTTTCTCTCTTATCTAGTTCAGCTTCTCTTTTTGCGATTTCTTTCTCACGCTTGTCCAGTTCAGCTTCTTTTTCTTTGAGCTGGTCCGCAAAAATATTCAGTTCCTCCTCACTAGTGTCAAGAGTTTCCTTTGCTACATTTTCTGTAGATGCCAGAGTATTATCTGTAGTTTCTTCGATGTTTTCAGAAACTTTTTCGTCTTCTTTTGCCATAATATTATTTTTTTTAGAAAAACCTGTAAGCACCTAAAGTGCCTACAGGTATAGGATTACACACTTAGTTTTTCACTTGCATAGAACAATTCGTTCTGATCCGCATTGTTCAATCCTCGTTTCTTCGTTCCGTCTGATGTATGCATGAATACCAATTGGTTTACAGCATAATCATATCCAAGAGAGAACTCTCCAAGAACATCCAATGTTCTTCCGTTCTCTTGAACCGAAGTAATAGTCGCTGGATTATCAATTTCATCAATAAGCCTTAATAGGTTATTGTCCACCGTAGACACGATAGTTCCTTTGGTAAGGTTCGGTATGCCCACGATTTGTCTCTTGCCAAGCCTTGTTCTCATGGCATCATCCTGGAACTTGTTTTGTCCAAACCTGTCCTCATATGCAATCTGATAATCTTCCGCATCAGCTTGGCTCATGAAGATAGTTTTCACTTTGTTTTTATAAAGTGATGGAATCTGTCTTTCGTATTCCGTTACCGCTTCCAAAACATTGGTTTTGGTTATCGCATCACCAGGAATCAAGAATGCTGGATTTGTAGTATCCGCTGCTACTTTCTTGTGAACCTCGTTCAGCCCGTCCATTGATGAACCGAATGTAGGAGAAGCCTGCCCTTTCTGTGATGCATCAAACTTACCAGTGATAGATAGAATATTAACATCATCAATCACTTTTTCTTTTAAAATCTGCATAGCAAGAACAGAGATGCTCTTCTGCTGCAGTCCTTTGCTTTCTTCGTATTTTTCTTCAAAAATACTTCCCAAAATTTCCGCTGGATCTATTTGGAAATCCACTTTTTGATGGAAATTCTTCAAATCTTTGTATAAGAATGTAATATCTCCATACGGAGTCACTTTCTTGGAATCAAAAATCTGAACTGCATGGCTCATCAATGCCTGAACCGATGGATAATGTCCCTTTACTTTGGTAACTGTTCTTGCAAACTGGTTGATGTAAACCTCGCTTGACAAAACCATACCGCTGAATAAAGTAGGATTTACAGATAAATAACGAATAAGCTCGTTTTTAATCTGATCTGTTTTTAAACTCATATTCTTATATTTTAATTTATTCTACTTTTTTACTCTCTGGAGTAACTTGTTGTGCTCATCTTCTGGATTCATAAATCCTCCAATCAAACCATTTTCAGAAACCTCCTTTCCGTCATTCTCTACCACAGAATGTCTGTTTTTAGAGCCTCCGAATTCCTTGCATTTTTCCCCAAGTAAAGCGATGTTCTCTACCACGCTTTCTTTAGCCTCCTCTTTTAACCCTGCAGTTTCTAGTGCGGCTTCTACCGCCTGTGCCGTTTCTTCCGAATTTTTTTTTACGACCTCTAGATTCGTTACAGCATCAGAAAGACTCTGCTTGGTTTTTTCCAGTTCTTCCGCCATTCCTTCTGATTCCAGACCAGCCAAGGCGTTTTCTATTTTTTCCAAATCCTCTTCCGATAGCTTCGCAAAAGGCTTCTGCGTTCCAAACACTCCTGCATGGAATGTCAGCTGCGCTAGTCCCAGTAGGGCTGTGATTCTTGTAAATTTCATTTTTATTTAATTTATTGATTAAAATTTGCTCAATGCATCTGCTAAAGAACCGAGTTCATCTATAAGACCGATTTCCAAAGCCTCTTTCGGAGTGTAGGTTTTTCCTTTGAAAACATGCCCGTCATCTTTCAGCTTCTCTCCAAAATTCTCCTTCATTCTGGAAATAAAATCATCTGCTAAAACTTTCAGCTGTTCAGTGTAGAGTTTTTCGTTTCCTTTCATCAGCTCACGATACTCCTTGTTCTTCTCTGTAGACTGCGGAGCATAGATTTCATAAATCTTCGCTCCCCATTTTTCGAACATTGCCGAAAAATCTTGGTAAGATAACATTGTCCCAATGGAGCCGATTTTATCAGCAAAAGGAGATGCCATGTGATAATCACACCCAGAAGCAATGTCCAGCGCCGCCGAACACTGATAACCACTGGTATATGATATAGTAGGAGTTTCTAAATTCTTGATGATATGGGTAAGCTCTGCGGTTCCAGAAACCATACCGCCTCCAGAATCTATATTGAGAATAATTCCCGAAACACTTGGGCTTCTATCCAATTCTTTCAAGAGCTCCCCAAGGAACTGGGTGCCGTAAGAGAAGTAAGTAGAATATTTAGTGATTGCTCCCACAATATCCACTATTACAGGAAACTTCATGTTTTCTTTCCCTTCTCCCTGTTTGTTGATTTTGGATAAATACTGCATTTCTCTCTCCTTTACACTTTGTATAGGAGAGGATTTCATCAACATAAATTCCGCTGCCAATGATGGAACAAGGCTCATCAAATAGCCTTTGTCTATTGCCAGCGGAGTATTTAATAAAGTATTACCATTAAACATTCTTAGATTTTATTTTTCAAAAATCCAAAATGTTTAGTGCGTAAAAAAAGACAGAAAAGTTATAAGCTCTGGGCTTTGGGCTCTATAATGGTAGCGCCAGAAATTTGGATCTGCATCCTATCACTTCCAGAATTATCATCCTTGCGCCCATCGTGAACTTCTACCATGAACGGCTCCTGTTCATTACCCAATATCATGGAATCTACATTGGTCACCAGGCGGATGGCAAACCCCTTTTTATTCAAAAGAACAGAATAAGTGCTGATGTTCATTGGGCTGAGACCATAGAGATTAAATGATAAATCAACTTCGAAAAAAGCGTTTCCGTTTTTGAATTTTCTTTTGATAGACCTGTCAAAGTCCTCGGGAACGATGTTTTTAAAGATTATTTTCGGTTCAGCAGAAACACTCTTGCCTGTGCTGTTCGCCGTGAATGAATATTCTTTGGCGTTGAAAATTTCGATTTGTCGAATTTCACGAAAGAATTTTTCTGGAATATTGCTGATTTCCACCATATTTTAAAGTTTTTTTACGAAAATATTTTATTTGGCTGGTTTTCTAGTCGTTGGGCGATTTTATCCTTTTTTCTGTTAAAATCTCTAATAATAGTTTGATAATAGGATTTTTCTTCCTCGTGGATCCCGTAGAAATTCAGCAGGTTTTCTATGGATGTTTTATACTCTATATCATAGTAGAGTTTATTGAGAACTGCAGTTTCATACAGATGTTCCCGAAACAGACTCTCCACCGCACGCCGAAGCAGCTGCTCGTGCGTCGGAAGAATGCAAATTCCGTGTTTATCGGAATAAGACAATTTGAAGGAAATTTTATATTCCTCCTCGAAAACTTCATTTTTTGCACGATCATCCCAGTTCGAATTTTTCTTGCTCAAAAGGGAACTGATAAGAATACCGAACCAATTATCTCGGCTTGGCTGATATTCCGCACCAAATTTCTGAGTCAAAAACTGCTTGATCGGCTTACTCACTGGCAAAAATATACTTACTAGCATCCTTATTTTTTTGAGCAAGTATAGGATTTTTCCACCATATTATAAAGGCTCTGCTTTTTTTAGTTTCTGAAACTTTTATTCTGAAATTCTCTAAAAAGTAGGAAAAAAGTTGTAAGAATTGTAAGGATTTTATAAATGCTTATTTTTCAATTATTTACACCTTACTTAGAGTTGTAAGAATCCCATACAACAGCCAAATTCATTTTGTAAGGCAGTTTTTCCCTTACAATTTTTTTGTAAGGATTATCCATTCCTTACAAAATAAAAATAAAAGTTGTAAGGCGATAAAACCCGACAAACAGACCGCTCGGGTAATTCCTTACAATTCTTACAACTTTTTTACAACTTTTTGGAGGTGGCAGGGGGTTGTGAAAATCGCCGCCTTGTAGGTGTGTGAAAACTGATGTATATCAAAAAGAAAAATCCGCCCAAATCTGAGCGGATTACAATGAAAAAAGCTAAATAATACCTAACTGTTTAGAAGTCGGTTTTTTGTGGTGCAGGAAGCGTTACAGGAGCAGGAGCCGACGGCTTATTCTCTGCCAATTTGATTACCTCGAAATTAAACGCAGAAAGGTTCTGAGCATGTCCCTTCGTTCCATCTTCTTTGTTGTAAAATCCTCCATCAATGCTGAAGAAAACTTTTACTCTACTACCATCGGGAATTGCTGCTAGCTTTTCAATACCAGCGTTTTTAACCTGCATTTTGAGGAAATTCTCACGATTAGTCTGGGTGTAATTGTCAAAGTAAGAGGCGTCCAGAATGAATTTCTGAACACGGAATGTTTCTGTTTTCTGCTCTGCAGCCTCTCTGCTGTAGATGTTTCCAATAATATCCATATGATTAAAAATTAAATTGTTTTATTTTTTTGTGTTTTTAATTTCTTCTTTTAATACTACCCAGCACTCATGACAATAGCTTTCACAAGCTTCATCTAATATTATGTTTTCACTATAAAATAGTCTTGCACAGCCAATACATTCTTCAAGTTCTGAATTTTTTAATTTTATATTATCTTGATTTTTGGTTTTTTGTTTGAGTTTTTTAAGGTCTTTTATTGTTTTCATTTTTATAAATTTTGATTAGCTCTCTGATGCATCCTAGTCGTGCATCTTTATAAGATTTGTAAATGGTTGTTATTTGTTTTTTTTCTCTTATGCAAAAAATCCACCCAATATTATCTGTTGAACGCTCTATTATATTGAAAAAATGAACTGGATATTTCTTTTCCCAAAACCAATCAAACACCTGTTCATAGGTAGGGACTGAGCAAAAATCTTCTCCTAATTTACCATTACTACGAGGTTTGATTTTTCTAATATCAATTATTCCCTTGTCATGAACCTCTGAACTTAGTATTAAAGTATTATGAGGATTTAACACAAATAAACACGGTTCATTAAATCCTATTTCTTTAAGTTCCTTCGCTATTTCAACTGGAACTAAAAATTCTTCGTAATTCATAATTTTACTTTTTAATTTTCAATCTCTTTGCGATTAGTTCTACTATCTGCTTTTATAGTTTCATTCAATTTATCTCTTAACTGCGTGATTTTAGGATTTTAAGCTCCTCTTCCGTGAGAGGTTTAAATTTATCCCATTTGCCAGAATCCGAATCAATAAATTCTGTAAATCTATTATTTACATCTAACCCTTTTAGTTTAGATATATAGTATCCATTACACCGTCTATCCCAAAATACTCCCCACTCACCAATATAGTCGTTATAGTTAATTGGTGGTCTTTCTTGGCTGAATCCTCCATTGATAAGGTCATATTCTGTGAAAGAAAGACTGCGATATGCATCTGAGATATTGGATTTGCCTTCTTCTGTGTAACTCTCCCTATGGTATACAAAGTCAACTCTCAATCTATAATGAGGGTCTTCGGATTCATTCAACCTAAGTGCAACTGTACCCCAGCCATGTTTAATATCAAAAACCTTGTCTCCTACTTTAAAAATTGTTTCCATTTTTTTTAAATTTTAAAATTATTTAATAAATCAATTTCCCGAAGTAAAATGCCAGGATACTCCCAGTCATCGCTCCAAGGGAATAAATAATTCTATCCCACTCGCTCCCAAAAGCTACTTTCTTAACATTGTGCGACCACACAAAACTGATAAGAAAGCCACATGCAAGGATTCCAAATAGAAACTCTCTCGTGATGAAATAAGTATTCAGCACAACTAGGAACACCTGGGTAAATCCTGTTGTAAATAATTTTATTCTATCCATTTTTTTATTTTTTTTCTTTAATTTTTATCACTTCTCTTATTACTTTGTCGTCGATAAACACATAATTGTGCGTGTTTGGAACTAAGAGCTCCAGCCTTTCCTCGTTCTGGGTTTCCCATTGGTCTAAATCATTGTAATTGCTCGGCACTTCCTTGAAAATCTCGAAAGCCTTCTCCCATTGTAGGGTTTCGTCTTCGCAAATAAAACCCGTTTTTCTCCCGCAGCAATATGTGATAAGAACATACTTATAAGTCCTCCTGCTTCGCACCACTACAACATCCGTGTTGATGAATGTGCACTGGAAAGAAAGGTAGCCGAATTGCTCTTTCAACTCTGCTCTATTCGTAGGGAACTCTGTTCTTATCATGGTTTAAAAAAATATATCGTCTTGCTCATTATTCGTTTCCTCGGCGCTTTCTTCTGGAACTTGGATAAAGAAATGCTCCTCTGTTTTGCTGTCTGTCCATTTCATGATTCTTTGCCCCGCCTTATCCGTCAGCTGATCCTTTGGATTAAATATGTATCCTTTTAGTTCGCAGAACTGCTTTAATTTATTCTTGAAAGAAGTCGCTGAAATCTGCTTCATGGAATTATTATAATTCTTTAGGTTTTCATACATCACTCTTCTACATACAGCTTGGTTAATGTTTTCGTCTTTGAAATAATCTTCAGCCCATTCAAAGAATACAATTCCGATTTCAGCCAATAGGTTTCTCTTTCTAATGTTCCCTTCTGGTGCTCCTATCTTTTCATTTGTGGAAAGGTAGAACTGCAGGCACTGCATGGCAAAGTTTAGGAACAAGTTCCACTGCTTCTCATCCCAGTCAGTGAAAAATCTATTGTTAAAATCATGCATCGGATTTCGCTCTGTAAAACCTTCTATTTCGCCATGATACCAATTCCCAAACGACATGAATAAAATCCTCCCTCTGGTGGAGCTGTCTAGCCCATAAGGCGCATAGTTTGTAGAAATGCAGAATTTCGGAGACAAGTAAAACGGAATCAAATAAGCGTTTTGGTTCTTCGGGTTTACATTCAAGTCTCCAGTAATATCCGTGAATAATTGCTGAAACTGGAATCTCTTATCCGCATCATCGAACAGCACATAGTCGGTCTGTTCCGTTATCCCATCATACAAGAAGTCGCTCTCCAGCAGTCCCTTTTTTCTCGCTCCTAAATACTTGGAGTTCATAAACAACCTCAAAGCATGGCTGGAAAAAATAGACTTCCCTGTTCGCCCGTGGGACTCGTTATCATCTACCACTTCGTTGTCCATTATATAGAGACACCAAGCCTTAGCAGGGTCTTTGTATCGGTGGAGCATATATCCGAAAGAATACACCTTATTGATAAAGTGCAGTTCCTGCTCGTAGATCTGATCCTCTGAAAGAGTTTCTTTATTGATGATAAATTTGTTTTCATCTAAATAATTATCATATTCAGACGGTTTCAAATCCCTTAATTCTTCTTTCCAATGAACTCGGCAGGTGTTGATAAAGTAGTTCATGAAATCGCAGTCACTTCTTACAATATCCAACTTCCAGTTGTTATTCTCATCTTTTTTAATATTGAAAAACGGCTCTTCTATATTCAGTTTAGAAGTGTTCAGAGTCGTTCTGGTCTGGCGGAAAATGATTTCGTTCAAAATATCGTCTTCCATCACATAACGGCTGTAGCCCTTGTCTATCCTTTCTATTTTATCCTTGCTGACTTCCCAAATGAATTTGTCAAAGAAGAAAAACTGAGAAGTAGGAGTAAAGTCTGTAAAATCAAACTCCTTGCTCTCCAGGTTCTGAAGTTTTTTCTCCGAAACCGCCTCCGAACCTATTACCATGTTCAGCAGTTCATCGGGAAAAAGTCTAAGCCCTTTTTCTTTTTGTTTTTCATCCAAAAACTTATTGAAAAAGTCTTTGATTTCCTGCGAGGAGACCTCCCGAAGAATGTGCTTGTTCTGCTGAACAAAATAGTAACCATCCTTTCTAGTGGCGTCTTTTATTCTGAAAAATCCGTTCAGCTTCAAAAAATTGAACGCATTTTTGTAGTTCACGCTGTAGGTTGGTGTGTGGTCTATTTTCTTCCCCTCCTTGTTGGTTCTCCATTTTTCAATCCAAAACTTAGCAGGTCTGGCAAGTTCCAGAAATCTTTTCACTTTTGCTCGAAGCTCTTTTTGTTCCTTGTCTTCAAATGCAGCTTCAGATTTCATAAAGTCGGTAAAATCTTTTTTCGGATTACCTCTAAAATCTTTGGATTTAGTAAGGCTTTCTGGGAGCCATGCAGTCTTGATATCCATATGCTCCAAAGCCAGTTTCTTCCCAGCCTCGAAGCCTGTAGGGTCAAGGTCTGGAACATTAATAACCTCAAATGCATACTTGAAAAGCATCGCAATTTGTGTTTCGGTAATATCCGCCGTTTCGGAATTAAACCAAACCACAGTTTCGCCCGTAGAAGCCATATTGAGAGAATCTCTGTCACCAGAGCAGATGACTATTCGCTCTAACTTTTTCACTTTGGCTGGTGCAGATTCCTCCTCGTCATCGTAGGACTCCTCTACTTCCTGCTGGAGTTTATTGTAAATAGACTTTACATTCTCCAGCCCAAAAATATGCTGTGATGGCTTCTTTCCAAGGTAAGAAAATCGGTATTTCTTATCTGTTGATTTCGGTTTGTAGATTTTCAGCCAAACTCTTTCCTCTTCGGGTTCTTCTACTACTACATTTTTATTTTCGCCCTCCAGGTGGATTTTCTTCTTTCCGCCTCCTGCTTTTATGATAAAGGCAAAAACAGGATAAGTTTCTGAACTCTCCACCGTGTAGACATTGCAGAATTCTTTTTGGGTATTCTCTTCCTTTTTGAGCCAAGAATAAGACTTCAAGGAATAAAGTCCATACTTTCTGCACACTTCCTCCGTCATCAGCGGTCCAAGAACCTCCAGCTCGTAAGGTGTGAAGTCCTTGGTTTCGTAGCAAAATCCGTCCTCGTTCAGCGTTCCCTCGAACTCGGAAAACTTGCATACATTTATATTTTTAGGTTTAGTTTTATTTTCGTCCAAAATCCCCAATTCTCTACCCAGCTGCAAAAGAGCTTCGAAATAAGTAAGCCCCATTTCATGAGCGTAGATGTGGATCCCGTTTCGGCTTTCGGCATAGAAACCTCCCGTGTCTCCCCAGTCTTTCACGAAATAAATCCCGTCCTTCTTGGAAAGATTAGCAGACTCTGTCCCCTCGTGCCGTATTTTAAAATGCTTGTTCTGCCGAACTTGAGGCAAAAACCTCTGTATCAAGTCCAGCCCGCCATTAGTCGCCTGGAATATATCTTGTTGATTTATTGGGAAATTCATTTCTTATAGTTTAGATAAAAAACCAGCTGGCAGGCTCGCACCGAAACCAGCTGGGAAACTTAAATTTAAATACAATGAAAAAAAATACTTGTTCATCTTTTATAAATTCTCTCCTGGTTTGAAAACATTAAATTCCTCTTTCAAGAAACCCAGCTGAACCATTCTGTTACGATACCAAGTGGTATTGGCGTGCAGTTGTTCTTTTATAAGGATGTTCAGTTCCGTTTTACAAACAAACTTTTTATAAGTAAAAAGTCTTTTGCAGAAAGTCCGATACTGAGCTGTTTTATATCGAGAATTTTGTTTTGTCGGCTTTTCCGAAACAGCTTCTGAAACAGGCGCTGTATTGTTTTTTTCTTTCTCTTTTAATACCCAGGTATATTTATTTCTTTTTTCGTAAATCATTATCCAGTTACAATTTTTATTACAAACTCGCTATCCTTGGCTAATCTGTCTATTTTAGTTTTAAAACCAATACTAAAACCTTCCCCTTTCCCTTTTATGAAATCTATAACAGTGACTGGTGTGGATGTTTTTTTGAAACCTTCTACAAAAGCCCTTAGTTTGGGATTTTCAATTCTACTTTTCATTTGCGAATATTTGAGTTTGAACAACAAAAGAAAACTTTTCAAGAAGCAGGAAAACCGTAGGTTTCTCACTCAGTTCAGCTGAACCATATATGGTTTTTTCTGGTGTGGAAACCTTTATTCCTTTTTTTCTCAGCCTGTAGCAGGCGTTATACTGTTGTCTTTTGGTGCTTGTCATGATTTCCTTTGTTTTCACGAGTTCTACATTCAGTAACATATGAGGATGCAGCCTGTATCAAAGTATCTATATGTTCCTCTGCCTCCATTGCACTTACAATAGCATCTGCGATAAATGGTCCTTCCGCATGAAGCATAACACCTTCTTCACAAGATTTTTCTCCATTTGTAAGGTAATAGAAACACAAGAACCCAAAGCCCTCTGGAGCCTGTGACAACAATTCTCTTAACTGCTCTTCAAATTCTAAATTTACCGCAAGCGGTTTATCTGTTTTTTTCATCTTATTTATTTTAAATTATAATTGAGTTCTTAAATTAAAAAGCCACTGCACCCCGTCTAGGCTGGTCTGTTGTCCAAAAATTTATGAAGAAAGAATTTGTGATAATATTTAGACCCTTCGTGGCCATGGTTGGAGTATATAAACTTAAGAGCTTTTTCGCCCTGGTTGTTTCTCTAGGATTTCATCATCAGAATAGCCATTTTGCTTGTAAAATTCTATACAATTCGGTAACAGCAAACTATTTGATTTTCTTCTTGCTTTTAAAATAACAGCCACTTGTGTCGCTTTCAAGTGTATTGCCATTCTGAGAGAAAAATCATTATCTGAGATTATTCTTTTAATTATTTTTTGTGATATCGTCATTTTGTTTTATATTTTGTATTGCAAGTTGTATTACAAATTGTATTGCAAAGTAAAACAAAACTTTCCAAAATCGCAAATAAATCTTTCCAAAATCGCAAATAAAACCTCTTTAATCGCAAAAGAAAATGATAATCAATTACTTAACTTTACTATTATGAATGTTGTACAAAATATCAAGGAAATTAGAACAGCTAAAGGCATAAATCAAGATGTTATCGCTGAAGCGCTAAGTGTTGATATAGCTGTTATAAGTAAAATAGAAAATGGTAAAAGAGAACTGAAAGTTAATGAACTTTCCAAAATCGCAAATTGCCTTGGTGTTGATATATTGTATTTGTTTACTTATCCTAAGGTTTTTGTGGACAAAGAATCTTTGCCACCTAATAATGATAAAATATCTGTGACTTTTGAGATTTCTCCCGACAAGAGAGAACATTTATTAAAACTGATCACTGGGAAATAGTATTTAGTAACAGACTCGAAACGGTCACTTATAGGCATCTTTTAAAGCATTTATGTTTTTAATTATCAGTTATTTACAATTAACAACAATAGCCCTGCTCCCGCTACTAAGTAAA
>CAUQMH010000005.1:0-40521 GCA_963519075.1 uncultured Flavobacteriaceae bacterium | reverse complement strand
AAATTTTTTATAAAACATTGAGTGTCTGTTCTTTTATCTTTTCTAAATTGTCTTTCATCATAACCACTATTTTTTGGATTTCATGATGATTGGCCTTTGAGCCCAGAGTATTGATTTCCCGCCCGATTTCTTGGCTGATGAAACCTAATTTTTTGCCGTTAAAATCCTCATTGTTAAGGACTTCTAAGAAATATTTCAAATGCTGTGTAAGACGGACTTTTTCTTCGGAAATGTCTAATTTTTCTACAAAATACGCCACTTCTTGGTAAAATCTGGTTTCGTCCAGCTGCTCAAAATCCTTTAAAGAAGAGAGATAGCGCTCTTTTATAGTGGAAATTCGCTCCTCCTCAAAAGGCTGAACCTGTCCCAGCAGTTCTTCGATGTTTTTGATGTTTTTAGCGAGTTCTTCTCCTAAAATTTCTCCCTCGGTTTTTCTGAAATTAGAAAATTCCATAACTGCTTTATTTATAGTTTCTTGCAGGAGATTCCATTCGTTGTCAGAGAGTTCTTCCGTTTTGCATTGGATGGTTTCAGGCATTCTTATCGCCATTTTAAGATATTCAAAATCAGGAGCTTCTGGCGAACATTGGCGAAGCTGCTCCATGTAGGATTTTATAATTTCTTGGTTGATTTTCACATCATTCGCGCCATCCAAAGATTCACAAGTGATGAAACAATCTACTTTCCCTCGTAATAACTTGTCATTCAGTGATTTTCTGATTTCAAGTTCTTTTTCTTTAAAACGGAGAGGAAGTTTTATGCTGAGGTCGAACGATTTGCTGTTGAGAGATTTGATATCAACATTTATTTTTTTACCTTCAAAAATGGCTTCAGCTCTTCCGAAACCAGTCATTGACAATATCATAAATATCTTATTTTATGCACAAATATAAACTATTTAAGAGAAATATTTTTAAAAATCTATGAAATAGAATTAATTTTGCGGATATATTTAAGGATAATGCTTTATATTTTTGTATCGGTTTTAATAATTTTTCCTGTATTGATGGGCTTTGGGCGTTTTTCTCAAAAGATATTTGGAGAGTTTTGGGAAGGGCTTTCCGCACAGCTGGTCTTAGGGATATTATTTTTGATGACTATATGGAGCGTTTTGTCTTTTTTTGTTCCGTTAAATATTGATTTAGAGCGAATTACTGTCGGTTGTGGTTTTCTCTTGTTTTTTTATTTTCAGTCGTATAAAGAATTTTTAGAAATAGACCGAAAAAACTGGCTTTTGTGGGGAGGTTTTAGTTTGGTTTCTTTGGTTGTGGGCAGTGGTTTTCCCTTTATTTTAGACCATTTTGGGTATTATGTTCCTACGATTAAGTGGCTTTCTGAGTATGGGCTGGTAAAAGGAATTACGAATTTGGACTGGGTGCTGGGGCAGATGTCACCATGGCATGTTTTTCAGGCAGGATTTTCGCATTTTTCAGATGAATTTCTGAGAATAAATGTGCTTCTTCTGATGATATTTTTCTTGTACATTATTGAGAAAAAATCATGGGTAATGCTCTGTTTTTCGCCTGTTTTGTTCTTTTTTGTGCAGTCGCCGAGCCCAGATTTGCCAGCGATAGTTTTTTCTTTAATTATCTTAAATGAAATTTTAACTAAAAATAAAGAATTTGCCCTGCTTTTTGCCTTTTCGGTTTTGGTTTTCAGTATCAAGCCTACGATGCTTTGGCTGCCGATTTTGGCTTTCCTTTATCCGATTTTGATTTTCAGAAAAGGGTTGAAATTCATTTGGTTAGGAAGTTTGTTCGGTGTTTTGTATTGTGTGAAAAATATTTGGACTTTCGGCTATCCTTTTTTTCTGATTCAGTTTTTGGATTTGGGTTTTAGCTGGAAACCATATGGCGGATTATTCATTTCATCGAGCGAAATCGCTGTTTTAAAGACTTTTGATTTACAATATTCTTTGGAAGAAATTTCCCAATTTTCAGCGGTGGAATATTTTGTAAACTGGCTTTTCTTGGATGGGATAAAGGGCGTTATCAATGTCGGTTTGATATTGGTTTTGTTGGTTTTTGGGATTTTTTTATGGAAAAAAAAGGATAAAATCACGGGAATAATTTTTCTCTGTATCTTGGTCAAAAGTATTTTTGTTATCTGTTTTTCAGCGCAGTATAGATTTTTCATTGATGTGTTTTTTGTGTTTTTTGTGGTGGTTTTTAGAGAATTTTTTTCTAAAAAATGGTGTTTGGGCATTTTTTCTGGTTTGAGTGTTTTGGTTGTCAGTATTTTGGCGTTTCCACAGATTTTACAGGAAAAAGTTCCAAGTTTTAATTTGGGATTTGTGATGAGAAATTATGAAGTGAAACAGATTTATAAACCACTATATTACTCTCTAAATAAGCACGATACATTTACTGTTGGCAATCTGCAATTTAATGTTCCAAGGGATTATGTTTTTGGGTTTGATACGGTTTTGCCAGCTCTCACGCCGAGCCAGCTAGAGGAATTTTACGAATTGGGAATTTTTCCTCAGAAAATAGGTGAAACTCTTGACCAAGGTTTTGTTTGGAAAAAACTAAATTTCCAGGAAAAAAAGCACTTGAAAAGCATCATCGAAAAAATTAAAAAATAAAATTCTCATTTCTTAGGAATTTGTATATTTGTAGGATGTTTGGGACATTGGGCAATTATCTGACTTTTTCTTCCTTTGGCGAGAGCCATGGGGAGGCTTATGGCGGAATTTTGACCAATTTTCCAGCAGGCGTGAAAATCGATTTTGATGAGATTCAGTATCAGCTAAGCAGAAGAAAACCAGGGCAGTCGGCTATCGTCACACAGAGAAAAGAAGCGGACGAAGTGAGGTTTCTTTCAGGGATTTTTGAAGGGAAAACCACAGGGATGCCGATAGGTTTTTTAGTTGAAAATGAGAATCAAAAAACAAAAGATTATGAGCATTTGGCTCGTGCCTATCGCCCATCTCACGCAGATTATACATATGACCAAAAATTTGGTTTTAGAGATTACCGAGGCGGCGGGCGTTCTTCTGCGAGGGAAACTCTGAACTGGGTAGTAGCAGGGACTTTGGTGAAACACCTGCTCCCAGAAGTTGAGATTTATTCTTATGTGTCATCGGTGGGGGAAGTATCTTGCACAAAGCCATATCAGGAGCTTGATTTTTCAAAAATAGATGAAAATGAAGTGAGATGCCCAGATGAAACTACCGCAAAGCTCATGATAGAGCGGATAGAACAAGCGAGAAAAAAAGGCGATACAGTAGGCGGAACGATAACCTGTGTAATAAAAAACGCTCCGAAAGGCTTGGGAGAGCCTGTTTTTAATAAACTTCATGCAGAGCTGGGAAAGGCGATGCTTGGTATCAATGCATGTAAAGGTTTTGAGTATGGGACAGGATTTGAGGGAGCAAAAATGTCTGGCTCGGCACAAAATGATATTTTCAATGCTGATGGAACTACCAAAACCAACCATTCAGGCGGGATACAAGGAGGAATTTCTAATGGAATGGACATATATTTCCGAGTGGCGTTTAAGCCTGTTTCTACGCTGATGATGCCGCAGGAAAGCACAGATAATGCAGGGAATATCATAAAATTAGAAGGAAAGGGGAGGCATGACCCATGCGTGTTGCCAAGAGCGGTTCCTATCGTGGATGCCCTTTCAGCGTTCGTTTTAGCGGATATGTATCTCATAGATAAACTGAGAAAAATTTAATAAGAAAACAAAATGAAAAAATATTGGGAAAAAGGGATTTCTTTTGAGGAATATTTCAAGAAAACAGAAGAAATTGTCAATAAAGACGAAGAAAAACTAACTCCAGCAGAAAAAGAAATGCTGGAATATTATAAACTGGGAGTGCAGAGAATGAGCAGAATGATGAAGGTTTACAAGCCCAATGAAGAGCAGGCGAAATTCCTTGAAAATAAGAATTTTAAAGGGAAAATTTTGATTATTTCCGAAGGTTGGTGTGGAGATGCAGGGCAGACAGTGCCAGCGGTTTCTCTGTTTTTCAAAGGGAAAAATGAGGTAAGAATCGTCTATCGTGATGAAAATCCAGATTTGATAGACCAATTCCTAACCAACGGAACTCGTTCTATTCCTATCGTGGTTATTTTAGATGAAAACGATGGAGTGATAGCGCACTGGGGGCCGAGACCAGTCTATGGAACAGAACTTTTGAAAAAATACAAAGCAGACCCAGAAAACTACCCTAAAACTCAGTTTTACAATGATTTACAAGTCTATTATGCGAAAAATAGAGGGTATGATGTAATCACTGAAATATTAGATTTAATTTAAAAATAAAGAAAAATTATGGCAAATACACCTTCAAATATGCTGGCATTAGGAACAAAAGCTCCATTTTTTGAGCTGCCTAATCCTGCGAAAAACAACGAGTTACAGAGTTTAGAAGATTTAAAGGGAAGCAAAGGAACTTTGGTTATTTTCATGTGTAACCACTGTCCGTTTGTGATTCATGTAATTGAAAAATTAGCTGAGCTTTACGAAGATTATAAAGGGAAAGGAATAGAGTTTATCGCGATAAATTCTAATGATGTGATAAATTATCCAGCTGATTCGCCAGAGCTGATGGTGGATTTCGCGGAGGAAAAAGGTTTCACTTTTCCGTATTTGTACGATGAGAGCCAAGCTGTGGCAAAGGCCTATGATGCGGCATGTACGCCAGATTTTTATTTCTTTGATGACAAGCTGGATTTGATTTATCGTGGTCAAATGGATGATTCCAGACCTGGGAATAATAAGGAGATTACGGGTGAGGATTTAGTCATTGCTTTTGAAAATCTTTTGGCAGGTCAGCCGCAAGAAGAACTGCAGAGACCAAGCCTTGGTTGTAACATTAAATGGAAATAAAGAGCAATGAAAATCACTTTAAATAGAATAAATGACGATTTTCTTTTCGAATGTGCGAATGAAAATGGTCAGAAAATCTTGCTCAATAATATAGGCGAGGACAAAAACAACGGTGTGAGCCCTATGGAGGCTCTGCTGATGTCTGTGGCGGGCTGCAGCGGAATAGATGTAGTCAGCATTCTGAAAAAACAGAAACAGCAGATTACCAAGTTTTCGGCAGAAGTAGAAGGCGAGAGAGTAGTAGAAGGGGAGGCGAAACCATTTAGAAATATAATGGTAAAATTCTATGTGGATGGAGATGTAAATCCTGAAAAGGCAAGAAAAGCAGCAGATTTGTCCTTTGTGAAATACTGCTCTGTTTCTAAGACACTTGAACCTAATGTAAAGGTAGAGTATCAAATATATGTGAATGGTATAAAAGTAGACTAAAGATGTTTAGAATTTCTGAAATAGAAACATATTTTCCAGAAAAAAAAGTAACAAACGAAGATTTACAAAAGGAGTTTCCAGAGTGGAGCCCAGAGAAAATTTTTAATAAAGTCGGTGTAAAACAGCGATATACAGCATCAGCAGAGGAAACGGTGCTGGAGCTGGCAGTGAAAGCTTCTGAGAAACTATTAAAAAAAATAGATAAAAACGAGATAGATTTTATCTTGTTTTGTACGCAAAGCCCTGATTATCATCTTCCTACTACGGCTTGTATCTTGCAGGACAGATTGGGACTAAGAAAGAATATAGGAGCATTGGATTTTAACCTCGGGTGTTCTGGCTTTGTCTATGGTCTGAGCATAGCAAAGGGGCTTATCGCAACAGGTGTAGCCCGAAATATTCTATTGGTAACAGCAGAAACTTATACTAAATATCTTAGAAAATCAGACAAATCTAACCGAACTATTTTTGGGGATGGGGCGGCGGCTACTTTAATACAAAAGGATGAAACTAAAGAGAATTTTCAATTTATTTTAGGGACAGATGGCAGCGGATATGATAATCTCATTGTGAGAAATGGCGGTGGTAGAAATCGTATAAATAAGGAAGATGAATCTGGTAACTGTCTGTATATGAATGGACAAAAAATTTTTCTTTTTACCATAGAAAAGATTCCAGAGTTGGTAAGAGAAATCTTGGAGAAGAATAATTTAACTAAAGATGATGTGGATTATTATGTTTTTCACCAGGCAAATGCACATATTCTGAGAAGACAGCGGGAAATTTTGGACATTCCAGAGGAAAAATTCTATATCAATTTAGAGAAATATGGGAACACGGTTTCTTCTACCATTCCAATTGCACTGAAAGACGCACTAGAAACAGGAAAAGTTAAAAGAGGACAGAAGATAATGCTGATAGGCTTTGGAGTGGGGCTTTCTTGGGGAGCAACGATAGTAGAATTGTAAGAAGGAATTGATAAAATATAAATAAAAAAACTGCAAGTTATGAATATGCGTTTGCTGGAAAGGGTTACCTCATCGGGGAGTATTATAAAATATATTGATGGGCTGAGATTTATAGCTGTCGCAAGTGTTTTTATTTGTCATTTTTTGGCTAATCATTTAGCGAACTTCCCTGAAATAAAGAAATATAGTTATATCTTTCCTTTTTTTGGGAATGGAATAGGGCACACGGGAGTTTATTTGTTTTTTGGAATTAGTGGATTTATATTGTCACTTCCTTTTCTAAAACAATATGTGTATGGTGGTAGGGAAGTCTCTATAAAGGATTATTTTTTGAGGAGGCTTACTCGGCTAGAACCACCTTATATTGTTCATTTAATACTATTTTTATTTATTTCAACAGTTTTAGGGAATAAGAGTTTTCAGGAATTATTCCCAAACTTTTTGGCATCGCTGTTTTATGTACATAATATTATTTTTTCTGAGGAGCGTTATCCATTGATTAACATTGTTTTATGGACACTCGAAATAGAAGTTCAGTTTTACATCTTAGCACCGCTTCTTTCGCTGGGGATTTTCAAACTTCCTAAATGGATAAGAAGGGCTTTGATGCTTGGAATTATTGTCTTGTGGCCACTTTTGGGGATTGATACAGGGTTTCATAGTATTCTAAATTATTTGCATTTCTTTATCATTGGTTTTTTAGTGGCAGATTTATCCCTTGAATATTCGGATAATATAAAGTCATCTTATGTTTTTGATATTCTGTGTATTATCGCATTTGTAATATTTTGGCAAGGAAATGTTTGGCTGGAATTTCAGTGGTTGTATATTTTTATTTTGTTGTTTCTTACACCGTTTTCTATTTTTTGGAAAAAACTGATGGAATTTCGTCCAGTATATATTATTGGAGGGATGTGCTACACGATTTATATGTTGCATCATAAGATAATATATATGTTTTTTGGGATGTTTTTCAAAGGGAAAGAATTCTTCGGTGATCCGATTTACAATCTTTTCATAAGACTTATAATCATATCTATTGTAACGCTTTTGTTATGCGCTGTATTCTTTGTTTTTGTGGAACGCCCGACTATGAAAAAACAATGGTGGAAATATAGAGATTTGAAGAAACTATTTTTTGAATAAAATAATTATAATAAATAATAAAGAGACTTTTTCGGAGTCTCTTTATTCTATTTTGCATCCTAGATTTCTATATTGATTTTTGAAGCATTCTACCCATTTTCTGAATTCTTGGATATTAATTTTTTCTTTGATGAAAGTTTCAAAATAATCGGTAGAAAAGTCTTTTGGGAAATTTTCTAAAGCATTAAAATCGCCTGAAAACCAAGCCTCGTTGATAAGGTGATTGAATAGATTTACATCAAAATCAAATCCATATAAATGGTAGGAATTGGTAGCGGAGGACTGGAATGTGGTTTTCATGCTTTCTCTTTTTAGTTGGGCTATGAAATTGTGATTGTTTCTATGTTTTCGGTAGTATATAGATGCATTTCTAAGCTGTTGCTTTTCATCTACTTTACCAAAAGAATCTTTCCAAACATAGAGCCAATATTCCTTTTTCCAAAATCCCATGAGAATTGAATTTAATGCCCAGTATTTCAGAGGGGTTTCATTATCAACCAATTTTAGTTTAAATAATAATGAGAAAAATTTAAACTTATTGTAGAAAAACCAATCCATAATCAGCGGGTTAGAAAGGAATAAATCTTTCGGATAAATACTATCCAAAGTATCATTGATAGATTCTTTATCTACCCATTGCAGGTCTTTGGTGTTGCCTAACCAACCCAGTTTTAAAAGGCTGATGTTATGTTTTTTGGCGTTTTCTCTTAGCTGGTCTATATCCACATTTTCGGTAAACCAAACATCATCTTCTGTCATGATGAAATACTCCGAAGCCTCTTGAGCAGCACTTCTCCATAATTTGGTTGGAATTTGAAAACCATTGATTTCTTTTCCTTGTTCCAGATTATCTTTTATGGCTTGTTCTTTATCCTTGTAATTTTCAGATTTTAGTATGGTAACTTCAGGATGGAGTTCTTGTATTTTATCCAAATATTTCTGTGGTGTTCCATCATCTAGAATGGTAACTTTATAATTACCAGTCACATAGGTCTTAATGCTTTTAAGACATCTGTCAAGATAAAAAGCTCGGTTGAAGGATTTTATGAGGATGCTGGTTTTCATTTGATGAGTTTCTTTATTTTGGAAGTATAATCTTTAAAGTTAGGAAGCGTTAGAAGTAGGTTCTATATTTTTATCAAAAGGCAGATTTATTTCTTGGTAAGGTTTTTCATCAAAAATGTATTTAATCCAATTGGTGAAACTATATTTTTGTTTTATTTCTATAGGTAGAGGCTCATAAGGTTTTTCTAAGAATTCGTTTAACTCAGTTAGATTATCATTATTAAGCACAAAGATGTTATTAGGGTTGTAGAAATCGTATTTTTTTATTTCCGCATTAGTAGTAATCAGTTTTTTATCATATCCGATTGCTTCAAAAGTCCTGAAAGACAATCCGCAATGTTTTCCATTTATAAAATCTACTAAAACATCAGCATCCTTCATTTTACATATATTTTCTTCATAAGAAATTCCTTTTTTAAGAAAATTTATTTTTGTGTTTTCATAGGGTTTTATATTATCTCTTGGATGGGTAACTACATAGATATCAGGAGTGTATCCTATGCGGACTAGGAATTCTGAAAGATCTGCTATAGCATTCATACGATAGTTAATAAAAGTACCGAAAAAGTATACTTTTTTTCCATCTCCTGTTTTCTTATTTTCTGAATCTAAATTATAATCAAAATAAAAATTAGTACTAGGTAATAGGTTTTTATCGATATCAACATCATTAGGGTCAAAAACAAAAAAACGGTCAAAATATTTTACACTTTTTAGAGCATCAGAAAACAAACCAAGACCGTCCCATTGATAAGCCACAGTTTTATTGGCTATTTTTCTGTTCTTTTTTAGAAAAGAAATTGGAAATTTATCAGGTCTGATAATTAGTGAAAAATCTATTTTTCTATTATTTATTTTCTTGTTAAATTCATGTATTTCTTGATCTATTTTTAGATTTTTTTCTATTTCTTTATTATTGAAAAATTTTTTCAGTATAAAAGATATTACTCGTTGAATTTTATTTTTGTAAGTGAAACAATTGTTGGTTGTGATAGGAATAACTTCATAACCCAAAAATTCAAGATTTTTTATGAATTCTTGTTCAAGTCCATACCAACGATCGTACCCAAGGATAATTGTTTTTTTCATTTTTATATTTTTTTATTTGGATAAAAATTTGAAATAAATTTTTGATATTATTGAAGGCAAAGAATTAAGTATTTTATAGAGTAGAATTTTAGCTTCAGGATATTGTTTTTGTATTTTTTTGACCAAAATATTAAATTCTTCTTTATATTGATACTTCACAGATACTTTTATAGAAAATAAAAGATCTTTTTCTGAAGATGGAAACTCCGTTTTTAGTATGTTTAGAAAATCATCAGGAACGAAATTTTCGTATGAATCATATCCTTTTTTCTTCCGTTCATAATAAAAATGTTTCATTTTTTCTATAAAAAGAAATTTGATGAATTTGCTATCTTTTCTTGAAATGGAAGAATTAAGCAATCGATAATCTAGAAGAGCATCTGAAAAATTATGAAACTTTTTACCTTCAAGCATCAATCTTAAATATAAATCATAATCTTCACAATAAAAGATTTTTTCTCTATACCTTACCTCTTTTTCATTCCGAAACATGATAACAGGGTGAAACATAGAAATTTTTATAGGCATTTGTTTTTTTATTTCATGATCTGCTTCTAAAGCTGGAAGTTTTCCCGTAATTTCTCCTTTTTCATTAATGAAATTAATGGAACTGCCAACCATAAAAATATCAGAATGTGTTTCTAAAAAAACAACCTGTTTCTCAAAACGGCTAGGGTGGGATATATCATCAGCATCCATTCTTGCAATATATTTCCCTTTGGCTTCTTCTAAGCCTATGTTTAGGTTTTCTATAAAACCTTTCATTCGTTTATTTTCTGTTTTTTGGATAATTTTAATACGAGAGTCTTTCTCTGCATAATTTTTCAAAATTTCCAAAGAATTATCAGTAGAGCAGTCTTCAATAATAATGAATTCAAAGTCTCGAAAACTTTGATTAAGAATAGATTCAATGGCTAAATCTAAATATTTTTCCGCATTATATACAGACATTATTACCGAAATCATTACTGATTTTTCTTTATTAAATTCCATAAATAAAACAAATATAAGGCATCCACAAAGTTAATAAATTTATGGAATATAGCTGAAAACACTTAACGGATTTAAAAAAGTTAAGTAAGTCTTTTAAGTCAGAGAAAACAAACTGTACAAGGGTTGTTAGTCTTTTATTCTTAAGACTTTGGCAGGTACTCCTGCTACTATTGTATTGTCTGGAATATCTTTTGTTACTACACTTCCAGCTCCAACAGTGACATTGTTTCCTATTTTAATATCAGGTAGAATAGTTGCGCTCGCACCAATATGAACATGATTTCCTATTGTAGTTCGCCCCAAAAGGACAGCATTAGGAGATATTTCTGCAAAATCTCCTATTGTACAATCATGAGTAATGATAGAATTGTAGTAAATAATGGGTGCTTTACCTATGTTTACATCGTTAGAAATATTAGCTCCTGCGAGAATATTAGCTCCTTTTCCAATATTTATACCATATGAACCAATTTCTGCTTTTGAACTAATAGTAGAGACTATTTCACCACCGATAGAATGGAATTTTTCGAATAGTACTTGTCGGATTTTAGGATTCCCTATCCCAATAGTGAAACGATTATCAATATAATTAAAATAATGTTCAGCATCTGTGATGTTTTTGATAATGGGAAAACATCCAAAAAGCTTATTAGGAGATTCAGGGCTTACATCATCATAAAAATGAAGGTTTTCTAACTGGTCGTTTTGATGACAAATTTCTAGAATTTCTTTTGCAAATCCTTTCGCTCCAATAATTAACATTTTTTAGTTATTTTGAACTCTCAGTATTAGACGACAAATATAATCAATTTCTTCTTCTGTCAAATCAAAGTACAACGGAAGACAAAGCACTCTTTTTGAAATATCCTCTGTGATAGGAAATTCCACCTTTGGGAGGTATGGCAGAGAAGATGCCAAGCTCGGATAAAAATATCTTCGGGTAAAGATTTCATTAAGGTCAAGCTCTGCTTTGATTTTTAATAAAAGCTCCTCCGATTCTAGAACCACAGGATAGTAGGCGTAGTTTTGGGTCGCATCCTTATGCCAAGCTACTTTTCGTGCTTTTAGGTTTTTTAGATTTTTATCATAGCACTCGGATAGTTTTTTGCGTTGGTTGTGGATTGCCTCGGTGTGTTTTAGGTTTGCTAATCCCATAGCGGCGTGAAATTCAGAGTTTTTGCCGTTAATTCCCAATTCCGAAAACGAATCAAATCCAGAAATCCCAAAATTACGAATAGATGCCAGTTTTTTTAGCAAATCAGGATTTTGAGTAATAATTAGTCCGCCTTCCACAGAGTGATAGAGTTTAGTGGAATGCAGGGAACAAGTGGAAATATCACCATATTCAAAAACAGATTTTCCGTTTACTTTTACACCAAAAGCGTGGGCTGCATCGTAGATTACTTTTAAATTATGTTTTTTAGCAATCTGCTCTATTTTAACCACATCACAAGGGTTTCCATAGACATGAGTTGCTAGGATGGCTTGGGTTTTCTCTGTGATAGCATCTTCTATTTTGTCTGCATCTATGCATAGAGGCTCAGAACAAATATCCACAAATACCGGCGTGCAGCCTTCCCACACAATAGAACTTGTAGTCGCCACAAACGAAAATGGTGTGGTTATAATCTCTCCCGTTATATCCAAAGCCTTGATAGCCATTTGGATAGCTGCAGTTCCATTGGTCACAAATAATAAATGCTGGACATCAAGGAATTTTTTCAGTTCCATTTCTAGCTGACTTGCCAAAGGTCCCATGTTGGTAAGCCATTGGCGGTTCCAGATTCCATCTATATATTTTAGATATTCCTCTTTTGGAGGGAGGAAAGGTTTGGTTACGGGTATCATTATTAAAGATTTTTTACGATGTGTTCTTGTTTGTTGATTATCATAGAGTTAGAAGGAATGTCTTTGTGGATAATACAGCCCGCACCGATGATTACATTATCACCAATGGTTACTCCTTTCAGCACGATTACATTACTCCCGAGCCAGCAGTTTTTCCCTATTTTGATGGGAGCGGAGTTGAATTTCTGATATTCCACTTTGAAATCTGGAGAGGCGCTATACTGGTGGTTGTGGTCATATAGTTTCACGCCCTCACCAAAAAGCGTATTTTCTCCTATTTCTATTTTTTCTAAACAGTTGATAGAGCAGTAGTTATTCATGAAAACATTGTTGCCAATGTGGAGTTCCGCATCATTACTTACCAAAATATTACAATAGTTTCTTATGCTAAAACCATTGCCGATGCTTATTTTTTTAGCATTGGGATAAAAAGAAAAATTACAAAAATCACCAATTTTTATATTGCCTCCTATGGCGCTGTTAGGACTGCTGCTTAAATTTTTTAAGCTACTTTTTTTAAGTAATTTTAAAATAATTTTGGATAGAAAATGCATTTTTGCTCTGTTATGAGACAAAGATATAACTTTTATGATAAAAATAATTACTTTTGTGTGAAAGAAAATAAGAGAGAATGTTGCCATTAGTTACCATATCTATTCCGCTTTTTAAATGTGAGGAGTTTTTAGAGAAATGTCTGTTATCCGTTGTTAATCAGACATATAAAAATTTAGAAGTCACTTTGATAGATGACAAAACTCCTGACAACTCCGTGCAGATAGCAGAAGATTTTATCCGAAAACACAATCTCCAAAACTGGAAAATATACCATTTGGAGGAGAATTCTGGGCTTTCTGTCGTGAGAAACAAGGGAATAGACACTGCGCAGGGAAAATATCTTTTTTTCTTGGATAGTGATGATGTCATTACGCCAGACTGCATCGAAACCCTTGTAGAAATAGCCGAGAGAACACAGGCTGAGATGACCATATCTCAGCTGGAATGTGAAGAGCTGGAAACAGGCAAGAAATCTATAGCAATAAAAATAAATTCGGATAAGGATGTAATCGAAGGGAATGATAATATTTTGCGTGAATTTTCTAAAGGAAATTTGGTGACTTATGCAGTGAATAAGCTGTTCATAGTAGATTATTTACGCCAAAATAAATTGTATTTTGTGAAGGGACTTTTTGCTCAAGATGAGCTTTGGACTTTTCATTTAGTTTTGAAAATGAATAAAATAGCCCTGCATAAAGAAATAACATACACTTATTTTCTACATGCAAAATCAGTGATTCATAACAGAACAAAACGAAATTTTGACAATTGGTTCACCATCGGTCAGCACATAGACCAAGAACTGAGAAAACAAAAAGGCGAGAGGAGAAATTTAATCCTAAAATATCTCGTAGATTACGAAACGCTGACACTCCAGATGAATTGGAAAGCCCAGCAGAATGAGGAACTTTGGAAAGAAAACCACCGTAATTATCAGACTTTGTCTTCTTTAGGGATTATGGATTATTTTTCATCTGAATTCTCAAAAGAAACCAAGAAAAAAGCCATAAAATTAGCCCTGCCTACTTCATTGGCAATGTGGCTGTTTAAAAAACAATACTACGGATAATCTTCCATTTATAAGGCGTAGTCATTATATTCTTTTGTGGAATGAATATAAAAATTTAAATTTGCTTCTATATTTTTTTAATTCATGGATTTAATAAAGCAAATCAGTGAAGACATCCATTTCTTCGTGAGGGATAATTTTCCTGATGGAACTATACTTTTTACACAAATAGCACTAAAGTCTATATTTTTTGTCATAATAATTTTTTTGGTGGATTTTGTCATCAGAAAAATGGTAGGCTGGGCGCTGAAATTCATATCAAGTAAATATGACAATGCATGGGTAAAGGCAATACTAGAAACCGAAGTGCATGTTTCTTTTGTGCATTTTATACCATGGGTTTTTGCGGATTTTTTCATCCAGGAAGTTTTCTGGCGACATCCTAAAAGTTATGAACTTTTAGATTTTGTCATCGGTGTTTTTGGAACTTATGTTCTGATAAAACTAGTCGATAAAGTCCTGAAATCCATAGAAAAATACTACATTTTCAAAAGTAATCAGTATCGTGTCACCATGTTTCGTGCGATATATGGTATTCTCAAATTATTGGGTTATCTATGTATAGTCCTGATTGTCACTGCGAAACTCATGGGCGTTACCGTTACTGCTATCTTGGGCTATATCGGAGCTTTTACAGCATTGATTTTATTGATATTTAGAGATACCATTCTAGGACTCATTACAGGACTTCATGTTTCTATTTCTAAAAACCTGAAAGTGGGCGACTGGGTAGGAATTAAAAAATATGACATCGAGGGAAATGTTCAGGAAATCAATCTTTTGACCACTAAGATTAAAAATTTTGATAAGACTGTTTCTACGATTCCGACCTACGACCTGCTCAGCACCGAGATTAAAAACATTCAGGTGATGTACGATGGAAATCAGAAGAGAATAAAAAGGTCTATCTATTTCAATATCAAGTCGTTCAAGTTTATAGACGATGAGTTTTATGAAAGGCTTAGAGACATCAACCTGATTTCCGAATATCTAGAACGAAGATATACTGAGATAAAAAAAGAACGAGAAAAAATCCCTAACGGTCAGCGGGTAATCAATGGAAAACAGCTTACCAACATCGGTGTTTTTAGGACATACACGCTGAACTATCTGAAAAATAATCCGAACATTTCCCAGAACGATTTGCTCTTGGTGCGCCAGATGGAAATCAGCCCAGAGGGAATGCCGCTGGAAATCTATTGTTTCGCTAATAAATCTGGAATGGCAGATTACGAGCAGATACAGGCGGATATCTTTGACCATATTCTCACTGCCGCTGCTGAATTTGATTTGGAAGTGATGCAGATGACTTTGAAATAAAATAAATCTTAATTAAGATAAAAAGGGCTTAAATTATATTTTAAGCCTTTAATTTTTTTCCTCCAAAATTTATCTCCTGCATACGCTACAAGTTCCGCCTTCTTTATGGCAATGTTTGCATCCAGAGCAGTTTTTACAAGCGGTGCATGTGCCATTTGGTTTGCATTTTCCTCCCGCGATATGTTCATAAAATGTATAAATTCCAGCACAAAAAACTAAACCTAATAAAAACAAGTAGAATTTTATTTCTCATAATTTTAAAAATTTTAAACGAACTCCAAAATTACGAAAAAAAGACCGAATATTCTCAATTTGTTTTATCTTTGTTCCATGACTACGAAAGAAGACAAAAGGCTCTATCTGATAGATGCTTATGCAATGATTTTCAGAGGATATTATGCCTTTATTAAAAACCCAAGGCTGTCCAGCAAAGGGCTGGATACCTCGGCGATATTTGGTTTTACAAACTCACTTATTGAACTCATAAAACGAGAAAATCCACCGCATTTGGCTGTGGTTTTTGATGTCGGCAAAGCCAATGTTCGCACCGAAGATTTTTCTGAATATAAAGCCAATAGAGCCGAAACTCCTGAGGCGATAAAAATTGCCGTTCCATATATCCACCAGATTTTGGAGGCGATGCATATTCCTATTTTGGGAATGGAGGGCTATGAGGCGGATGATGTGATAGGAACTATCGCTGTGAAGGCAGAAAAACAAGATTATCAGGTCTTTATGGTCACGCCTGATAAGGATTTTGCGCAACTCGTTACCGAGAATATTAAAATTTACAAACCAGCCAGTAAAGGCGGCGGCGTGGAGATTTTAGGAGTTCCAGAAGTTTTAGAAAAATACGAAATACAAGACCCTAAACAAGTGATAGATTTCCTTGGAATGATGGGCGATGCGGTGGATAATATCCCTGGGCTGGAAGGCGTGGGAGAGAAAACCGCGAAGAAATTCCTCCAAGAATTTGGTTCTATGGAAAATCTCTTGGCGAATACCGATAAACTCACAGGAAAACTCCGTGAAAAGGTAGAAAATTCGGCAGAGAGAGGGCTTTTGTCAAAGAAACTGGCGACCATTCTTACGGATGTTCCAGTGGAGTTTGAACACGAAAAATATCATTTGGAAAAGCCCGATTTTCCGAAGCTGAAAGAGATATTTGATGAAATAGAATTCAAACGATTGTACGAAAATCTGTATAGAATTTTCCATTCAGAGGCAGAAAACCAAGCATTGGAGACAGAAAAAGCCGTTCCGAAGGCAAAAAATGCTGGTCAGGAGGCCGTTCAGCTGGATCTTTTTGCTAACTATGAGGATTCGCAGGAGGCTTCTCTGTTTTCTTCTTATGCAGGGATAGAAAACACGGATCATCTTTATCAATTCATTGATAATGAGAAGGCTCAGAGAATATTGGTGCAAAATTTATTGGGACAAAAGGCGGTTTGTTTTGATACGGAAACGACTTCGCTCAATGAGTTTGAAGCGGAACTTATCGGGATGAGTTTTTCTTACCGAAAAGGCTTGGCGTATTATGTTCCCATTCCCGAAAATAGGGAGGAAGCGATGGCGGTGCTGGAAATTTTCAAGCCGTTTTTTGAAAGCGAAGAAGTGCTGAAAATAGCACATAATTTTAAATTTGATTATAAAATCCTTGCCCAGTATGGTGTGGAGATTAGAGGAGCGCTTTTTGATACGATGATTGCTCACTATCTTCTGAATCCAGACGGAAGGCACGGAATGGATTATTTATCAGAAATTTACCTAAAATATCAGCCCATTTCCATAGAAAGTTTGATTGGTAAAAAAGACAAAAACCAAAAAACGCTGAGGGAAGTCAGCCTTGAAACTCAGACCAATTATGCGGCGGAAGATGCGGATGTTACTTTCCAGCTTTATGAGGTTTTTTCTCCACAGCTGAAAAAGGAAAATCTGGAAGAACTATTCCATAAAGTAGAAATGCCACTGATGAAAATCCTTGCAAAGATGGAGCTGGCGGGTATTTCGCTTGATACAGACTGGCTTTCTAGGGAAAGTGTGGATTTAGAAAACGACCTTAGAGAGCTGGAGCAGAAGATTTTTGAACTTTCTGGCGAGGAGTTTAATATGAACTCTCCCAAGCAGTTAGGCGAAATTCTTTTCGAAAAATTAAAATTAGACCCAAAGGCGAAAAAGACCAAAACAGGGCAGTATTCCACATCGGAGGAGGTTTTGCAGAAACTCGCTTATAAACACGAGATTATTCAGCACATTCTAAAATACCGAACTTACCAAAAACTGAAATCAACCTATGTAGATGCGCTTCCATCTGAAATAGAACCAAAGGATAATAGGGTGCATACTACTTTTTCCCAGACTACGGCGGCTACAGGAAGGCTCTCCAGTCTAAATCCTAACTTGCAGAATATCCCTATCAGAACAGCCAGAGGACAGCAGATTCGTGGAGCTTTCGTGGCGGAGGAAGGAAAAAAAATCATTTCAGCCGATTATTCGCAGATAGAGCTGAGGCTGATAGCCGAACTTTCTGGCGAGGATAATATGATAAAAGCCTTCCAAAACGGCGAAGATATCCACGCTTCTACGGCTTCTAAATTGTTCAAAATTCCACTTGACCAAGTAGATAAAACCCAGCGAAGCCAAGCCAAAACCGTGAATTTCGGGATTATCTATGGGCAGGGGGCTTTTGCATTGGCAGAGCAGACAGGACTTTCGCGAACAGAGGCGAAACAGATGATAGATTCCTACTACGAAAACTATCCGAAACTAAAAATCTTCATGACCGAGCAGGTAGAAAAAGCACGGAAAAACGGCTTTGTGGAGACTATTTTAGGAAGAAAAAGGCATTTGAAAGACATTAATTCTAATAATTTCGTGGTGAGGGGACACGCCGAGAGAAACGCCGTAAATGCGCCTATCCAAGGGAGTGCAGCGGATATCATCAAGGTAGCGATGATAGACATAGACAAAGCCTTGTCCGAGGGCGGTTTTAAAACAAAAATGCTCTTGCAGGTTCATGATGAGCTTTTGTTCGAGGTGCCAGAGGAAGAAATAGAACCGATAAAAGCCCTGATAAAAGAGAAAATGGAATCCGCAGTGAAGACAAAAGTTCCTTTAATCGTGGAAGTAGGAGTAGGAAACAACTGGCTGGAGGCGCATTAGGAAAGATGAGGTTGGGATTAACTTAAAAATTTTATATTTTTGAAGAAATAAAATAGATTATGAAAAAGAGTTTTTTAATTTTTGTGATGTTTTTCGTGTGGAATTTATTTTCTGCACAAAGAGATTTTTTAGATCAGCCTCACATTGAGGTAGAAGCCGAAGCAGACACACTGGTGGTTCCTGATAGGATTTATGTTTCTATTACCCTAAACGAAGCCGATTCTAAAAATAAAAAGTCGGTAGAGGAGCAGGAGAAGCAGTTAGAAACGATTTTAAAGAAATTAAAAATAAATACAGACAAGGATTTGTCAGTTTTGGATTATTCTAGTAATTTTAAGAAATACTTTTTAAAAGGGCAGAATATTCTAAAAACTAAAAAGTATTCTCTTCTTGTAAGGGACGCCTACACCTTGGCAAATGTCATCATCAGCTTGGAGGAAGCAGGGATTTCTAATACGGAAGTAGAAAAAGTAGAATATTCTAAATATAAGGAACTTTTATTAGAATTAAGGTCAGAAGCAGTAAAAAGATCAAGAATAACTGCCGATAAACTTGTAAAACCTCTTAACCAAAAAGCAGGAAAGGCACTATATATTTCTGATATGAATTATAGAGGAATGGGAGATTATGGAGTTTATGCACGGATGGATCTTTCTCCTGAGCCAACAACATACAAAAAAGAAGGAGCTTCAGAAGAGTTTTTAAGAAAACTTGATATTAAGAAGATAAAGTTCTCTACAACTGTTTATGTAAAATATCAATTGGACTAAAAATCAAGAATAAAGGCTGTTCCATAAGGAAACTCTTGGGAGCAGTCTTTTTGTATGAATTTTTTTTCATGAAATTTTTAATCATCATTCCCACGCATAACGAGGAAGAAAATATTCTCTTCACGCTAAATTCTCTGAAATCACAAGGGTTTCAGGATTTTACCTGCGTCATCGTGAATGATGGCTCTACGGATAGAACGAGGGAAATGGTAGAGGGATTTATAGATAAGAAGCAGTTTCAGCTCATTAATTTAGAAAAATCTGCCCATTCGCCTGGCGCGAAGGTGGTTTCTACATTTTACAAAGGTCTTTCTTCTCAGAATTTAGATGATTTTGATGTAATCTGTAAATTTGATGCCGATATTATTTTTCCTGAGAATTATTTGGAGGAAATCAACAAGATTTATGAAGAAAATCCAAGGGCAGGAATGGTTTCGGGTTTAGTTTATATCAAAAAAGATGAAAACTGGGTTTTTGAGAATATTTCCTCTAAAAATCATGTGCGAGGCCCGATAAAATCATATCGCAAGGAATGTTTTTTACAGATGGGAGGTCTTCGGGAAGTTTTGGGCTGGGATAATATCGATGTGATGCTCTGCCAGATGCATGGATATCAGGTGGTTACGAATAAATCCCTTTGGGTAAAGCATCTGCGCCCTACGGCATATAAATACAAAAACGCAAAAGCAAAAAAGCTTGGCGAATATTTCTATAACATCGGGCTGGATTTTCCTCTCGCATTCATCTCCTCGGCGAAGTCTTCCTTTAAGAATAGAAGTTTTTCGGAATTTTTTATCACGATGAAAAATTTCCTGAGCCAAAAACAAGACAGAAAACTCTCCTGCGAGGAAATAAAATACATAAGAAACCTGCGATGGAGAGAAATTTTAAAAAAAATTCTGAAAACTTTGTGAAAAAACAAATTGCCTATATAGAAATAGATACTCACGCCGAGATTGCGGAAAATTTTGCGGAATTAACTAAAAATTCAGAGAAATTTTCTGTGGATTTTTATTTTTCAAAAAAAATCTTGGGCAGGCTGAATTCTTCTGAAATAGAAAACATTATAGAAACCGAGCCTGAAAATCTTTTAGAAAAGCTGAAAGGGAAGTCGTACGATTTGGTAATAATAGGAACGGCGCACCGCTATTTTCATATTTTTAAACAAATTACAGAAGATTTTCCAACGGCGATTATCTGTCATAATCTTAATTTTATAGAAGCTCCACGAAAGGTTTTGCTGAAAAATATCGTGGAGAAAGATTTTATTTTTAGACTGAAATTACTTCTGAAAGAAGGGCTTTTGTCCAAATCGGAAGTTTATAAAAACGCAAAAACGCTCTGGGTTCTTGATGAAAATTTAGAAAAAACCTTGGATATAGAGCAGTCAAAAAGGGAAACCCATTTTCTGCCCGTTTTCTTTGGAGAAAAGCCGAAAACCGCCGAAAAATCAGAGAAAAAACTCATTGTAGTCCCTGGGGAAGTTTCCCAAAAGCGGAGAGATTATTCTAAAATAATGGAACAGCTGAAAGGATTTAAAAAAGATATTCTGTACAGAATCGTTTTCCTCGGAAAGGCAGGCGAGGAGGAACTTGCGAAGATACAGGAATTTGAAAGACAGCTTCCGCAGAATATAAAAATAGAATATTTCCGAGAAAGAATTCCTAAAAATATTTTTGAAAACTATCTAGAAAAGGCGGATTTCCTCTGGTGTCCTCTGAAAATGAAAACTTCTTTTTTCGGAGTGGAGGAGATTTATGGAGAAACGAAAATGTCAGGAAATATCGGCGATGCGGTTAGATTTATGAAACCTGCGGTGTTTCCTGCGGGATACCAGCCTCGCTGTCCTTTTATCATTAAAGAAAACGAAAATATAGAACAGATTTTTTCTGATAGCACGAATATTTCTGAAAATTCTTTTGAAAACTTCACAAAAGAGAAAATAGTTTTACAGTTAGAGAAAATTATTTTAAATTCGCTAAAATTTAACGAAAAATAATGAAAGATACCCAATCTGGTGTTGCACTGCTTCCATTCTTGGTGTTTGTGATTATATTTTTGGGAAGCGGAATTATTCTTGATGATTTCTATGCTTTTCCGGCTTCTGTGGCGGCACTCTGCGGAGTGATTTCAGCATTTTTACTCCCAAAAGCCAGTTTTCAAGAAAAACTAAAATTCTTTATGAAAGGCTGCGGTGAGGAAAGTATCATCACTATGTGCATTATCTATCTGCTTGCGGGAGCTTTTTCGGCTGTGTCCAAGGCGACAGGGAGCATAGATGCGGTGGTTTCCTTCGGGTCGCAGTATTTTTCTGCACAATATATTCCTTTGGGCGTGTTCCTGATGGCATCGTTTTTATCCGTTTCGGCAGGGACTTCTGTGGGGACGATAGTGGCTCTTACGCCCATAGTCATGGGGTTTGCTGAAAATACACAAACGGATATCAATGTAGTGGCGGCGAGTCTGCTCTGTGGCGCTATGTTTGGGGACAATCTTTCTTTTATTTCGGATACGACCATTGCGGCTACGCAGAGCCTTGGCTGTCAGATGAAAGATAAATTCCGAACCAATATTATGATTGCCTTTCCTGCGGCGGTGATTGCGGCGGTGATTTTCATCTTTTTGGGTGGAAATTCTTCTTCGGTTTTAGAAAACCAAGCTTCTGGAAGTCCTTCTATTTGGCTCATTTTCCCATATTTATTGGTGATTGTGCTTTCAGTTTTGGGTGTGAATGTTTTTATGGTGCTGCTTGTGGGAGTTCTTCTCAGCGGAATCATCGGAATCACGACAGGAAGCCTTTCTTGGCTGAATTTTGCGAATAAAGTCTACGAAGGTTTTTCGGATATGAATGAGATTTTTCTTTTGGCTTTATTGACTGGCGGACTCGCGGGAATTGTAGAAAACATGGGAGGAATCACATTCTTGCTAAATAAAGTGAAACAAATGATGCGCGGGCAAAAATCGGCCTATTTCGGAATGGGATTTTTGGTAAGTCTCATCGATGCAGCGATTGCGAATAACACTATTGCGATAGTTCTTTCAGGAAAAGTAGCAAAGAATATCACCGAAAAATATAATTTAAGTCCCAAGTTTTCGGCATCTGTATTGGATATTTTTTCTTGTATCGTTCAGGGAATTCTCCCTTATGGAGCGCAGGTTTTGATTTTAATAAAACTCAGCGAGAATAAAGTAAATTATTTAGAAATGCTGAAAAATGCTTGGTATTTGCATTTTCTGTTTTTCTTTGTGGTATTTTTTATTATCATTAAAAATAGAAAACAAAATCAAATTTCATAAACTAAAAAAGTCCTCAATTTGAGGACTTTATAATTTAGTTGTTTTCAGCTTCAGCAGTGTTTTTGTCTACGATTTTCACTTGTTGGTTCAGTTGATCTAAACGACCTTGCACTTTAGCAATTTCTTTTTCTAGTTTATGAAGTTTTTTCTCGCTAGATGCCAAATCTCTGTTTATTTTCTCAGTTTCTTTTAGAACCTTCATCGTTTGTTTTGCATCTTTAGCTGTAGCTTTTGCATCTGATGAACTGAAATCTGTAGTTACTGTGTCTGCTTTTGAATTTACAGCAGCTGCTTTATTTCTTAAATCATCAGTTGATGCCTTTTCTTTTTCGTAATCGATTTTTAATTTAGTAAGTTTTGTTTTTAATTCTAAAGCTTCTTTTTGTGCTTCTAACTCACTCACTCTTGCGTTTTGTGTTCCGCAAGATACCACTAATACAGCTGCTAAAGCTGATGTTAATAATGATTTTTTCATAAATTTCTATTTTTATTGATTATACTTTACATAAATACAAGATACAAAAGTAATAAATCATTTTGAAAATCGGGTAAAATCAAGTAAAAAAATCTACTTTTCATATAAAAAGCCACTTTTTTGAAGTGGCTTTGAAAATATAGTGAAATAAAATGGTTAATTAACTGTACATTTGTTCTTTCAGTTCTTTTACTTTTTTGTCTTCAAGGTATTCATCGTAAGTCATTTCTCGGTCAATGATTCCTTTTGGCGTGATTTCTATCACACGGTTACATACTGTTTGTAGCAACTCGTGGTCATGAGAAGAAATAAAGATATTTCCTTTGAAGTTCATCAACGAGTTGTTAAGCGCCGTGATACTCTCCAAATCCAAGTGGTTGGTAGGTTCGTCCATTAGAAGGACATTGGCTTTTTGGAGCATCATTCGGCTGAACATACATCGCATTTTTTCCCCTCCAGAAAGCACAGTAGAAGACTTAAGTGCTTCATCACCAGAGAAAAGCATTCTTCCCAAAAATCCTCTGACAAACTCTTCGTGTCTTTCCTCGTCATTTTTGGTGAACTGTCTAAGCCAATCTACTAGATTTAGGTCTTTTTCTTGGAAATATTCCGTGTTGTCCAGCGGCATGTAGCTTTGGTTAGTAGTTACTCCCCATTTGTATTCGCCTTTTGCAGGCGCTGTACTTCCAGAGATTACTTGGAAAAACTCAGTAACGGCTAGGGAGTTTTTAGAGATTACAGCTACTTTATCACCTTTTTTAAGGTTAAGGTCTCCGCCCGAAAGCAGTGTTTCTCCATCTTTTACGATTTCTAAACCTTTTATCTCTAAAATCTGGTCACCCGCTTCTCTTTCCATTTCAAAAATGATGGCAGGATATCTTCTGGAAGAAGGTTTGATTTCTTCGATGTTTAGTTTGTCTATCATTTTCTTTCTTGCTGTAGCTTGTTTTGCTTTCGCTACATTGGAACTAAATCTCGCGATGAAGTCCTGCAATTCTTTTTTCTTCTCTTCAGCTTTTTTGTTGGCTTGTTGTCTTTGTCTCGTTGCCAGCTGAGAAGCCTGATACCAGAAAGAATAGTTTCCTGTATAAAGGTTTAGTTTAGAATAATCTAGGTCACCGATGTGGGTGCAGACAGCATCTAAGAAGTGACGGTCGTGAGATACCACAATCACCGTGTTTTCATAATCGGCAAGGAAGTCTTCCAGCCAAGAAATAGTGTCAATATCAAGGTCGTTGGTAGGCTCATCGAGAATCAAAACATCTGGATTTCCGAATAAAGCCTGAGCCAATAGCACTTTTACTTTGTCCTTGTTTTCTAGCTCGGACATCATTTGGTAGTGCATATCTTCTTTTATCCCTACATTGGACAGCATGGTCTGTGCATCTGCTTCGGCATTCCATCCTCCCATTTCATCGTAGATTACTCCTAGTTCACCTGCCTTTATTCCATCTTCATCAGAGAAGTCTGGTTTTGCGTAGAGCGCATCCATTTCTTCTTTGATTTCGAATAATTTTTTATTTCCACGAAGAACCGTTTCCAAAACCGTAAACTGGTCATAAGCAAAGTGATCCTGCTCCAAAACAGACATTCTCTTACCTGGTTCCAGTGTTACATGCCCTGTGGTAGGCTCTTGTTTTCCTGTCAATATTTTTAGGAAAGTAGATTTTCCAGCTCCATTTGCTCCGATGATTCCGTAGCAGTTCCCTTTGGTAAACATGATATTTACCTCGTCAAAAAGTACTCTTTTCCCAAATTGTAGTGATAAATTAGATACTGTTAGCATTATTTCTGTAAATTTGTCGCAAAAATACAAAAAAATTAGCAGTAAAAATGAGTTATTTGATAAATCCCCCAAACTATAAGTCTATTTTGAATTTACAACAGACAGAATTGGGGATACAAAAGATAAAAGATTTTTTTCAAGCCAATTTGTCGGCAGAGCTTAGACTGCGTAGGGTGACAGCGCCGCGTTTTGTTTTGAGAGGGATGGGACTAAATGATGATTTGAGCGGAAAGGAGAGAGCTGTAAATTTCCCTATAAAAGATATGGATGAAGTTCGTGCAGAGGTCGTGCATTCATTAGCAAAGTGGAAAAGAGTGATGCTTGCAGATTATAATGTAGAGGAGGGATATGGTATATATACAGATATGAACGCCATTCGTGCGGATGAGGAGCTTGGGAATATGCACTCTCTATATGTAGACCAGTGGGACTGGGAAATGGCTATTTCTGAAAAAGACAGAACGGTAGCATTCCTAAAATCCGTGGTTGAAAGAATTTACGCTTCGTTTTTAAGAACAGAATATTTGGTAAATGAGGCTTTCCCAGAGCTGAAACCTATGCTTCCGAGAGAAATACATTTTATACATTCAGAAGAACTTTTACAAAAATATCCTGACCTGTCTCCGAAAGAAAGAGAAAGAGAAATCGCGAAAGAATATAAAGCTGTATTTATAATAGGTATAGGCGGCAAACTAAGCAATGGAGAAAAGCACGACTATAGAGCGCCAGACTATGATGACTGGGTGACGGCTAATGAAGATGGACTTTTAGGGCTGAATGGAGATATTCTCCTTTGGAATCCCGTGCTCAATGTACCGTTTGAAATTTCGTCAATGGGAATTCGTGTTGATAAAAATTCATTGGAAAAACAACTTCAAATAGAAGATAAAGAAGACAGAAAAGAACTTTATTTCCATAAAAGATTGCTGAATAACGAGTTGCCTCTTACGATAGGCGGTGGTATAGGGCAGTCTCGTTTGTGTATGTTTTTACTACAAAAAGCGCATATCGGTGAAATTCAGGCAAGTATATGGCCAGAAGAAATGAGAGAGAAATGCAAAGCGCATAATATTCCTCTAATCTAAAAAACTCTAAAATTATGAGTAAAACTAAAAATATAAATATTCTTAATAAAAGAGCCAGATTTGAATATGAAATCTTGGAAGAATACGAGGCTGGGATAGTGCTTACAGGAACTGAAATAAAATCCATTCGCCTTTCTAAAGCTTCTATAACGGAAAGTTTCTGCGAGTTTATAAACAAAGAACTTTTTGTAATCAATATGAGTATAGAAGAGTATAAATTTGGGACTTTTTATAATCATAAAGTAAAAAGAGAACGAAAACTTTTACTGCATTCCCAAGAGCTGGAAAAACTGGGTAAAAAAGTGAAAGATGTGGGAAATACAATAGTTCCACTAAAACTCTATATCAACGAAAAAGGCAAGGCAAAACTGAGGATTGCACTGGTGCGTGGGAAGAAATTATTTGATAAAAGAGAGACAATAAAAGAAAGAGAGAACAAGAGAAATTTGGATAGAATCAAGAAGAATTTTTAATTTTTTTTGGCAATATTGTTTTTTTTTGTTATTTTTGTCTCCAATATCCAAAATTTAATTAAAAAATTTTAAATTATATTAATCATTCTATGAAAAATCTAAAATTAGGAATCACAGCTTTAGCTCTTACAGTAGCTACTTCTGTGTCTGCTCAAACAACTGAAAATAAGTGGTTGATAGGAGTAGGGGCTCATGGAGTAAACCATGCTGCGATTAATGGAGAGTTTGGAGAATCAGTGAAAAATCTTCGTGCAGCATTTACTCTTAACAATTACACAATTACTCCACCATTGTCTAAATTGACAGTTGCGAGAAACTTAAACAAGTATTTCGTTGTAGACTGGCAGACATCTGTGGGTAATGTAGACAACAAAAGAATTCGTCCAAACTTAAGCGGAGTAGAAGGACAAATTATGGATAAAGAATTTTTCTTGATGACTGGTCTTGGTCTTCAATTTAAATTCAACGGACTTTGGAATGAAACTTCTTGGTTCGATCCGTATTTGAGAGTTGGTGCTAACTACCTAAGACACGATTACAGCAACTCTGAAAGAGCATACAACAAAGAAGGAGGATTCATGAAAGCTGACCACTTCGCTGCAAACGGAGGTCTTGGTATCAACTTCTGGATTACTAAAAACTTCGGTATTGGTGTTCAACAAGACTATGTAGTAACTCCATTCGAGAAAACTACAATCTCTGACTTCTGGCAATCTTCAGCTACTTTGAACTTTAGATTCGGAAATACAGATAGAGATAAAGATGGTATCAAAGATAAAGATGATGCTTGTCCAGATGTATTCGGTCTAGCTCAGTTTAACGGATGTCCTGATACAGATGGTGACGGAGTTCAAGATTCAGAAGATAACTGTCCAGAAGTTGCTGGTCCAGTTGAAAATCAAGGATGTCCTTGGCCAGATACAGACGGTGACGGAGTTCTTGACAAAGATGATGAGTGTCCAGAAGTAGCTGGTCCAGCTGAAAACAAAGGATGCCCATGGAAAGATACAGATAATGATGGAGTTCTTGACAAAGATGATGCTTGTCCAGAAGTTCCAGGATTACCAGAATACAACGGATGTCCTAAACCAGCTGATGTATTTGCTCTTGAAGCAACAGGTGCATTGAAAGGTATTACATTTGACTTTGGTAAGGCTGTAATCAGCAAGTCTTCTTACACTAAATTAGACCAAGCTGCTGAAGTAATTAAGTCTTCTAATGGAGGTACATTCTTGATTACAGGTCATACTGATAAAAAAGGTAATGATGCTTACAACTTGAAACTTTCTAGAGAAAGAGCAGCTGCAGTAGTTAGAGCTCTTGAAGAAAGAGGTGTAGCTGATTCACAGTTGAAATCTACAGGTGTAGGATCAAGAGATGCAGTAGCTCCTGCAACAGCATCAGATGAAGAAAGAGAAGCTGATAGAAAAGTAGTAGTAGAAGCTATTAATGGTGAAGCATGGGAAGCATTGAAAAAATCAGATCTTCCTGTGGTTAGCAAAAAGCTTGTTAAGAAACCAGCTAAAAAAGGAACTGGTAAAAAACCAGTAGGTAAAAAGAAATAATAAAATTTCTTAATAAAAAATACTCCTAGATTTTCTAGGAGTATTTTTTTTATTTATTTTGGAAATTAATTATTACTTTTGTGTTCTGAAAAAATCAATATTTATGGGACGCGCATTTGAATATAGAAAAGCATCTAAATTGGCTCGTTGGGATAAAATGGCCAAAACATTCTCTAAAATAGGAAAAGACATCGCCTTGGCAGTAAAAGCTGGAGGACCAGATCCAGATTCTAACCCAGCTCTGCGCCGTTGCATACAGAATGCAAAGGGAGCTAATATGCCGAAAGATAATGTAGAAAGAGCTATAAAAAAAGCGAGTGGAGCAGATGCAGAAAACTATGAAGAGGTAACATATGAAGGCTATGGACAAGGAGGAGTTGCATTTTTTGTGGAATGTACTACGAATAATACGACCCGAACAGTAGCGAATGTAAGAGCTATCTTTAATAAATTTGAAGGGAATTTAGGGAAGAATGGAGAGTTGGCTTTTATTTTTGACAGAAAAGGAATTTTCACAATAGAAAAAACTAAAATCACTATAGACTGGGATGAGTTTGAAATGGAAATGATAGATGGAGGAGCAGAGGAAATAGACCAAGATGAGGAAGAAGTAATGATTACTACTGCTTTTGAGGATTTTGGGGCATTGTCTCATAAATTGGACGAAATGGGAATAGAAGCGAAAAGCGCTGAATTACAGAGAATTCCAAATATGACAAAAGAAGTAAATGAAGAGCAGTTCAAAGCAAATATGAAAATGCTGGAGCGCTTTGAGGAAGATGATGATGTACAGAATGTCTACCATAATATGGAGATGACAGATGATTTGTTAAGTAAAATTTAATATTATAATAGAAAAGGGGGTTCAGAATAAAATTTTGAATCCTTTTTTGTGTTTTGTATAAGATGTTTAATTTATTACCTTTGCTCTATGTTAGAAAAAAAGGAACATATTTACGAAAATGCCGTATTGGTAGGTCTGATAACAAAAGACCAAGATGAGGAAAAACTCACTGAATATATGGATGAGCTGGAGTTTTTGGCTTATACAGCTGGGGCTACAGTGAAAAAAAGATTTACACAAAAACTTTCTCAGCCTGATTCTAGAACTTTTGTAGGGAAGGGAAAAGCAGAGGAAATCAAACTTTTTTTGGAAGAAAATGAAATAGGAACGGTTATTTTTGATGATGAACTTTCTCCTTCACAGCTGAAAAACTTGGAGAGAGAATTAGAAGTTAAAATTCTCGACCGAACTAACCTTATTCTTGATATTTTTGCTCAAAGAGCTCAGACTTCTTATGCGAGAACTCAGGTGGAACTTGCTCAGTATGAGTATCTTTTGCCAAGACTTACAAGGATGTGGACCCACCTAGAGAGACAGCGAGGAGGAATCGGGATGAGAGGACCTGGGGAGACCGAGATAGAAACGGATAGGCGTATTATTCGTGATAGGATTTCACTTTTAAAGGAGAAATTAAAAACCATCGATAAACAGATGGCAACGCAGAGAAACAACCGAGGAAAGATGGTGAGGGTTGCCTTGGTGGGATATACCAATGTAGGAAAATCCACGTTGATGAATGCTCTTTCTAAATCGGATGTTTTTGCGGAAAATAAGCTTTTTGCTACTTTGGATACTACGGTGAGAAAAGTAGTTATCGGGAATTTGCCTTTCCTTCTTACGGATACGGTTGGTTTTATCCGAAAACTGCCTACGCAGCTGGTGGAGTCTTTTAAATCTACTCTTGATGAGGTTCGTGAAGCGGATTTGCTGCTGCATGTGGTGGATGTTTCTCACGAAAGTTTTGAAGATCATATCAGTTCTGTGAATCAGATTTTGCAGGAAATAAATGCTCATCAGAAACCGATGGTAATGATTTTCAATAAAATAGATGATTTCTCTTATGAAAAAAAGGATGAAGATGACCTGACACCATCTACGAAGAAAAATATTTCTCTTGATGAATGGAAGCGTACATGGATGGCAAAGTCTAAACACCCAACGGTTTTCATATCAGCGATTACTAAAGAGAATTTTCCAGAGATGAAAAAACTGATTTATGATGAGGTGCACAAGATTCATATTTCTCGTTTCCCTTATAATGATTTTCTTTTTGAATATTTTGATGATGAGGACGAAAAATAAACTTCGGATTTTTGAAATAAAAAATAAAACCTTGCCTTTAATAGGCAAGGTTTTTTCTATTTGAACAGAGATATTATTCAGTTAAACATATCTCTCACTCTGTCAAAGAAACTTTTCTCTTTTCCAGTAGGCTCGGCTTTCATTTCTCCAGAATTGAGCTGACTTTCAAAGAATTTGCGCTGTTCCTCAGTTAGTTTTTGAGGAGTCCATACATTTACATGGACAAACATATCTCCCTTGTGGTAGCTGTCTAAGCTTGGAAGTCCTTTTCCAGCAAGACGAAGGATTTTTCCAGACTGAGTTCCTGCGTCTATTTTTATTTTCACTTTTCCGTTTACTGTTGGGATTTCTTTAGAACAACCCAATGCAGCTTCGGCAAACGAAATATAAAGTTCTTGATGAAGGTTGTCTCCTTCTCGTTTGATGTTTGCATCTTCTTCCTCTTCTATAACCACCAAAAGGTCTCCTGCTGCTCCACCAAGAGGCGCATCGTTACCTTTTCCTCGGACATTTAGTTGTAGTCCTTCTCTTGCACCAGCAGGGATGTTGATGCTTACTTCTTCCTCCTCACGGATTAGTCCATGCGCATCTGCACCGGCAGGGATTTTATCAGCGATTTTCCCTAATCCTTGACAAGCGGAACAAGTGGTCTGGGACTGCATCTGTCCAAAAACTGTATTCACTATCTTCACTTGAGCACCGCTACCATTACAAGTAGGGCAGGTCTTGGAGGTTACTCCATCAGCCAATTTCATTCTTTTTACCTTAATGGTTTTCTGTGTTCCATTAAGCATTTCCTCCAAGTTTAATTTTATTCGGATACGAAGGTTAGAACCTCTTACCTGCTGATGGCTTCTTCCTCCTCCGAAGCCGCCAAAACCGCCAAATCCTCCTCCGAAAATATCACCAAACTGAGCAAAAATATCTTCCATATTCATGCCTCCTCCGCCATATCCGCCACCTGCAGCTCCTCCTACACCTGCGTGCCCGAACTGGTCGTATCTTGCCTTTTTGTCGGCATCACTCAGTACTTCATAGGCTTCAGCAGCTTCCTTGAATTTTTCTTCTGCTTCCTTGTCACCAGGGTTTTTATCTGGGTGGTATTTTATGGCTAATTTTCGGTAGGCTTTTTTGATTTCATCAGCGCTGGCTGATTTGGAAACACCTAATACCTCGTAATAATCTCTTTTAGACATAAATTTAATTATCTAATTTATTGATTTTTAGTTGTTTTTGAATTAACTTCCTGTAACTACTTTCGCGAAACGAATAACTCTGTCATACAGCTGATATCCAGTCTCTATCACATCCACTATCTTGCCTTTCAACTCTTCTGATGGCGCAGGAATCTGTGTGATAGCTTCATGGAAATCTACATTAAAATCATCTCCAGCCTTTACTTCTATTACCTTTAAACCTTTCTCTGTCATAGCGTTTTTAAATTTATTGTAAATAAGCTCTACTCCCTTCAGCTGCTCCTTGGTTTCTTCAGATTTTGCTAATTCTTTTAGAGCTCTTTCGAAATCATCTAAAATAGCCAACATAGAAATCATAATGTTTTGATTGGCATATTGCGCAAATTCTGTTTTCTCTTTTAGAGTTCTTTTTTTGTAGTTTTCAAACTCAGCAAAAAGTCTGATGTAGAGGTCTTTTTGATGTGCCAATTGTTCCTCTAATGACATTTCTTCTGTCAAATTTTCAGTATTTTCTGCGTTTTGATTTTCAGTATTTTGCATATCCTCAGGATTAGAGGTGTTCTTTCTCTCTTGTGTATCTTTATTTTCTTCCATTTTCTTAAATTTTTCTTCTAATGATTGTCAAAAATATTGCCAGTAATGATATTAGGACAATTTGACAGCATGATGATGAAATTTTACATCAGCATTTTTTGTGCTTTTTTCACTCCTTCGATTAGAGAATCTATTTCTTCAAAAGTATTATAAACAGCGAAACTAGCGCGGATAGTTCCAGAAATCCCGAAAAAATTCATAATCGGCTGTGTGCAGTGGTGTCCCGTGCGCACAGCGATTCCCAATTTATCCAAAATCATTCCTACATCAGAAGCGATGAAATTTCCATTTAGATTAAAGGAAATTACGCCTGTCCGTGGAGCTTTTTCGCCATAGATTTTTAGACCGTCTATTTCTTTTAATTTTTTTTGAGCATAATCTAAAAGAGCCGTTTCATGCTCTTTGATAGAAGAATGTCCTATGTTTTCTATGAAATCTGTGGCTGTTCCCAGAGCGATATTTCCACCAACATTGGGTGTTCCTGCTTCGAACCGAAAGGGCAGGTCGGCATAGGTGGTTTTCTCAAAGGTGCAGGTTCTTATCATTTCGCCGCCGCCGTGAAAAGGACTGAGTTTATCCAAAACACTTTCTTTTCCGTAGAGAATTCCTGTTCCCATGGGAGCATACATTTTGTGTCCAGAAAAAACAAAAAAATCACAATCCAATTCCTGAACATCTATTTTAAAATGAGGAACCGACTGGGCGCCATCAATAACAATGTAGGCAGGAGAGCTGGCTCTTGTTTTTGCAATGATTTCGTTTATCGGGTTGATGATTCCCAGTGCATTAGATACCTGATTTACAGCGACTATTTTGGTTCTTTCGGATAGATTTTTGTCTAAAAAATCCAGTTGCAGAATTCCGTTATCGTCCATCGGTATAACCTTCAAAACAGCACCTGTTCTCTCGCAAAGCATCTGCCAAGGAACGATGTTTGAGTGGTGTTCCAGATGAGAAATGATGATTTCGTCTCCTGCTTTTATCAGTGGAGTGATGGAGTAGGAGATTAGATTGATACTCTCGGTGGTTCCACGAGTGAAAATGATTTCGTGGCTGTATTTTGCATTGATGAATTTTTGAATTTTCTGCCGAGAAAGTTCCATTTCTTCCGTGGCTAACTGGCTCAAAGTGTGAATTCCACGATGCACATTAGCATTGATAGTTTGATAATATTCCTCCCATTTTTTTATGACCGTCAGAGGTTTTTGTGAACTAGCAGCATTATCCAGATATACCAAAGGTTCGTCATTTACCTTTTGGGTAAGAATAGGAAATTGCTCTCGTATTTCTTGTATATTCAGCATTATTTTAACTTTGAAAATAAACCCCAAAAGTACGATTTTTAAATAAAAAATCCTTATCAATCGCGATAAGGATTTAGATTAAAAAATATGATTTTTTTATTTTTCATGACAAGGCACCACCAAAACAGGAATTGGAGATAGTTTGGTAAGCTCTTTTGTCAAACTTCCGATGAATACATCATACATTCCGCTTCTTCCATGAGAGCCCATTACTATATAACCTGCATTTTTCTGCTCTGCATATGCTAGAATAATATCTTTTGGGATTCCTTGTTTCAGAAGATGCTCGCAGTCTACTCCTTGAGCCACAACCTGCTGTTCCAATCGGTTGAGTTCCAAAAGTTCCTCACGAATTTCGCTTTGTTCTATTTCTGGAAAATACTGCATACCGATATCACCTACAGCCAATCCTAAATCCATAGGAGCAACATGAATAAGGCAAAGTCTTCCATTCACTTCTTTTGCAAATTTTATTGCAGCACCCAAAAGCACATCTGTGGTTTTACCAAAATCCACAGGTAAAATAATATTTGTCATAATCATAAGTTTTAGTTCCTAAAGATAAGAAAAATTTCTTTATAAAACCATTTTTTGATTATTTAAATTAAAATTTGCTTCTTAATTGGATGGCTGTCAGAATTTTTTTAGTGTAAAGTGGAAAATCAGCATTTTGAATCCAGCCGAAATAGCCGATGTCTTTCTGGAAAACCTCTTTCACAGACTGTCCTTTGTATTTTCCGAAAGTGAAAATTTCTTCCTTGTTTTCATTAAAGGCGATAAATCCAGCTAAATCCACGAATTTATTATGGAATGAAAATTCACTCAGTCCATTTATATCCTTTGGAAGTTCTTCGTATTTGCCTACCTGTGCATCTATCACTTCAAAAGTAGCCAAGGTGTCTGCTTCTGCAGAGTGGGCACCTTCCAAATCTTTTCCGCAGTAGAATTTGTATGCAGCGGTAAGATTTCTAGGTTCCATTTTGTGGAAAATAACCTGAGCATCAATGAGTTTGAATTTAGATAAATCAAAATCTATCCCAGCTCTTAGAAGTTCTTCTGCTAGTAAAGGAACATCAAATCTATTAGAATTAAATCCACCCAAATCCGCTCCAGAAAACATTTCCATGATTTTAGGAGCTGCTTCTTTAAAGGTAGGAGCGCCCTCCACATCTTTGTCATAAATCCCATGCACAGCTGATGCTTCCACAGGAATGGGCATTTCTGGGTTGATGAGCCAAGTTTTGCTTTCTCTGGATGCATCTGGATTGACTTTCAGGATGCAGATTTCTACAATCCTATCTTTGCCGATATTGGTTCCTGTGGTCTCTAAATCAAAGATACACAGTGGTTTATTTAGTTTTAAATTCACAATATTTAAGGTTTGAAAATTAAATTTATTTCAGCTGGTTTTGGAAAACAATGGAAACCAGCATGTAATAGATGATGGATAGCGGAATGCCTGTCCATCCGAAAAATATTAAAATAGGAATAATACCGATGATTAGGGCTAATTTAGGGTAATTGTCTTCAAGTTTTTTGGACTTGAATTTCATGGCAATCATTTTAATCGGACTTACCAAAAGCCAAGAGCTCAGACCAGTAAGCGCCAAAAGAAGTCCCTCGTTTTCCATTAAAAATGAAAAACTTTGATTTTCTTTAAAAGCAAAATAAAGCCCAAAAATCAGGAAAGTGTTACTCGGTGTATTCAGCCCTTTGAAATAGTAGGTCTGCTCATCATCAATATTAAAAATTGCCAGTCTCATACAAGACAAAAGCGTGATGAAAAGCCCTAAATACTGTACTTTGAAAGGTAAATCAATCCCGAAAAGCTGATTCCCAAAAGGCTCCAGCATAACGAACATCGTAAGCCCTGGCAACACGCCAAAAGTGACCATATCGGCAAGGGAGTCAAGCTGTACGCCGAGCTCAGAATTTGACTTTAAAGCACGAGCCACGAAACCATCAAAAAAGTCTAAAACGGCTGATATTAGGATACATATCGCAGTGGTCTGGTAATCACCATTTAATAAATGAACTGCTCCTACACATCCAGAAAATAAGTTTCCAAGAGTGAAGAAATTCGCTAAATTGTTTCTTAAAAAATTCATAGAGCAAATATAAAATTTTATTGGATAAAAGCAGAATTTTTGGATTTCATTTTCATTATCCTCGGCTAAAAAACTTACCTTTGTGCTATTAAGTTAGAAAAAATATGAAAGAACTCCGTTTGCAGGAAGTAAAAGTCTTGATATATCGTATATTCCTTGTTTTTGTTTTTTATCAGGCAGCGAGGTTTTTATTTTGGTTTTTTAATCGGGATTTGCTGGAAATAGACAGTGTTTCTCAGTATTTTAAACTGGCTTATTACGGCACTGCATTTGATACCACGGCGATACTTTATGTCAATATTGTTTTTATTTTTTTTAGTCTTATTCCTTTGACTATCAATACTAAAGGAGGATATCAGAAGTTTTTGTTTTGGCTTTATTTTATTCTGAATGGAATCGCCTATGCGATGAATTTCGGAGATATTGTCTATTATAGATTTAGCCAGTCAAGGCTGACCTCTGCAGTGATAAATGTTGTTGAAAATGAGCAGAATATAGGCAAGGTTTTTCTGGCTTCTTTGGGACAGAATTTTTGGGTTTTTCTTTGTTTCATTGTGTTGATGGGACTTTGGGTTTTTCTTTATAAAAGATTGAAAGTCAAAGAAATAAACATTGAAAAGAAAATTTGGTATTTTGGAGGTTCTGTGGTAAGTCTTTGTCTGGCAGCGGTGCTTATAATCGGTGGAATTCGTGGAGATTTTAAACACAGCACCCGCCCTATCAATTTGGTGGATGCTAACCGCCATACGGACAAGCCTGCTCATGCAAACATCGTTCTAAACAGCACTTTTTCGTTTTTTAGAACTATCAATACGAATGGCTTTAAGGAAGTGTATTTTGTGGATGAAAAATACATCACAGAGAATGTGAAGCCTTATAAAACCTATCAAAGGGAAGTTCCGCAGCCGAGACCTAACATCGTGATTCTCATAGTGGAAAGCCTCGGAAGGGAATACATAGGAGCGTTTAATGAAGATAAAAATATAAAAGATTATGTTTCTTACACGCCGTTTTTGGATAGTTTGTCAAAGGAGAGTCTGATTTTTCCTAATACATTTGCTAACGGAAGACAGTCTATTCACGGAATGAGCAGTGTTTTGGCAGGAATTCCGAGTTTAAAGGATGCTTTTACGAGTTCGCCGTATTCTAATCAAAAGATACAATCCATCGTTTCCGTGGCGAATGAATTGGGCTATGAAACTTCTTTTTATCATGGTGCGCCGAATGGCTCTATGGGCTTTCAGGGATTTGCGAATATCCTCGGTTTCAAGGATTATTTTGGAAAAACTGAGTATAATAATGATAAGGATTTTGATGGGATTTGGGCAATTTGGGATGAGCCTTTTCTGCAATATTTTGCTAAAAATGTAGGAAAGTCTAATAAACCATTTATGGCAACGGTTTTTACGGCATCTTCGCATCATCCATTTAAAATTCCTGCACAATATGAAGGGAAATTTAAAAAAGGTTTTGTGGAAATGCACGAACCGATACAGTATACAGACTACGCCTTGAAAAAGTATTTTGAAACGGCACGAAAACAACCTTGGTATGAGAATACTATTTTTGTGATTACGGGAGACCACACGAACAAAATCTACTATCCTGAGTATGCTAAGGCAATGAACGGATATGCAGTTCCTATTATCTTCTATTCTCCAAATCCGAAATATAATTTGAAAGGAAAAAACATGACCTATGCCCAGCAGATAGATATTTATCCTACGCTTGCGGATATCATTGGTTATAACAAGCCTTTGCGAAGCTGGGGAAGAAGTCTTGTTTCGGATAAAAATGAAGAATACATCGTCGTCAATTCTGATGCGATACAAGAGCAGTTTATGATAGGAAATTATATCTATCGTTTTGATGGTAAGGATATTACGGGAGTTTATGAAATTACAGACCTTGAACTTAAAAATAATCTTCTTGGGAAAATAAACAATGCCGAGATTGAACGAGGAAAACTCCTCAGTAAGGCTTGGTATCAGGACTATATGCACAGAGTTATTAGGAAAAAGCTGAATTAAATTTAAAAGTTTTTAAACGATCGTTTAAATTTTAAATTTCTCATAAAATATCACTAATAAAAGGTATAATTGAAATTCGTTTTTGCTGTTTAATTTTTATTTCTATATTTGCGCCGTAAATATTTTATAGATTTAATCATGAAAAATTCAATTTTAGCCTTTGCATTATTGTGCAGTTCCATGGCTTTTGCCCAGATAGAGGGAAAATGGAGAACGATAGATGACGAAACCAAAAAACCAAAATCCATCGTAGAAATTTTTAAAAAATCTGATGGTAAATACTATGCGAAAGTAGTAGAACTACTGATAAAACCAGCCGATCCTAACTGTTCCTCTTGTAAAGACGACAGAAAAGGAAAGCCTATTTTAGGAATGGAGGTTGTTCGCGGATTGTCTAAAGATGGCGATGAATACAGCGGAGGAACGATAACAGACCCTAAAAATGGAAAATCATATAAATGCACGATCAAAAAAGAAGGGAATAACCTTATAGTTCGTGGTTATATAGGATTTTCTGCATTTGGTAGAAGCCAGACATGGCAAAAAGTAAACTAAACTATATGAATTAATGAAAAAATCCTTTCTTGAATTATAGAAAGGATTTTTTTGTTAAGTATATAAAAAAGGATGTATTCTCATATAAATACACCAAATTATTTAAATAGAAGAAAAAAAATCAACAAAAAATTTGTGGATTAAAAAAGTTTTTATATCTTCACAAAATATTTAGACAAAAAAGAATAATGTTTAATCAATACAATCATACAAGAACATCTGAACATACCATTACCATGTGTATGGATATGATGATGTGGGTTTTTAGAAAGCCGTAGTTTTTGTGATTGTAAAATGCGAATAGAAAAATTTTATATAAATTATACAAAATTATCACAAGGGCTTCGGACAAAAACTGAAGCTCTTTTTTTATGTTTAAACTAAATCTCAATTAAAAATTAAAAAATGTTAATAAATCTAAATCATAAAAACGAAAATCTAGTTTCCCAAATGATGGGAATGATGATGATGTGTGGCTTTGTGAAAGACCGCAGTTTTTGTGATGAATGGAGTTTTTAAGTTTTCTTCATAATTATCCCAGAGCTTCGGTAAATACGCCGAGGCTCTTTTTTTATGTTTAAACCAAATTTTAAGTAAAAAATTAACAATATTATATATAATGAAAAGAAAAGTAGTTAGATTAAGCACTTTGTTTGCGTTGTTCTCCTTCGTGGGGACATTCAGTGCTCAGGAAAAGAAGAAGGATTCTATCAAGGAAAATTCCATCGGTGAGGTCGTGATAGTAGCCTTTGGGAAACAGAAAAAAGAAGAAATCACAGGTTCTATCCAAGAACTAAAACCCAAGGATATTTCTGCATTACAGAACGGAAATGTTTTGCAGGGACTTGCAGGGCGTGTAGCGGGGGTTCAGATTGTGGGAAATGGACAGCCAGGGAGCAGCCCGAGTATACGAATGAGGGGGATAGGCTCTATCAATGCTTCTAGTGAGCCGCTGATTGTCTTGGATGGGATACCTTACCCTGGGTCGCTCAATTCTATTCCTTCATCGGATATAGAGAGTTTGTCCTTCTTGGAAGATGCTTCGTCAAATGCTTTGTATGGCTCACGAGGAGCAAATGGAGTAATCATCATTACCACTAAAAAAGGGACGAGAAAGGGGATTCATGTAGATTTTGATATTAAAACAGGGATTAACTTCCGTGCGACTCCAGAATATGACATTATCACCAGCCCTGCCGAGTATTATTTGGCTTATTTCAACAGAGTTCGTGTAGGCGAAAAAGCAAGTGGAAAGACTGATGCCCAAGCCTATACAGAGGCGATAAACAAAATGAACGCCACGCTGGGATATAATGCTTATAATGTTCCGTTTAACCAGCTTATCAATCCAGATGGAAGTTTTAACCAAAATGCTAAACTGCTTTATCAGGACAATTGGCAAAAACTATTATTCCGACCTAATCTCCGTCAAGAAGCAAATCTCAGCTTCACTGCAAATACCGATAAATTAAAGGCTTACACTTCACTTGGCTACCTCAATGACCGCAGTTACCTCATCGGTTCTGGATTTAAAAGATTGAGTTTAAGGTCTAATTTGGAATATGCTCTTAACGAAAAATTGAAATTTGGAGCTAATCTAAATTACAGCAACAGCGAACAGAATCTGGGCGATGGAGGAAGTTTTGCTAACTCGTTCCAGTTTTCTAGAAATATCGCACCTTTTTATCCTGTATTCCGGAGGGATAGTAACTACAACAGAGTATACGATGCCAAAGGAAGACCAGTCTATGACTACGGTGATGGAAAATTCCCTAACAGATCGAGAAGGTCTTATGCTGTTTTTGAAAACCCTGTGGGAAACCGCCAGTATGATTTGAATAAAGTGACCAATAACACGGTGAATACCAATCTTTTCGTGCAGTATAAATTCCTGAAAGATTTTGATTTTACTTATAATTTTGGTGGCGTGATTATCAATTCCCAAGAGCTTGTTTATGGAAATCCTTTGGGAGGGACAACAGCCACTGTGGGCGGACGACTTGCAAAATCCAATACTCTGAAATACGCCTTCAACCACCAGCAGTTATTATCTTATAATAAACAACTTGGGGCACACAATATCAGTGTTCTTTTGGGGCATGAGTTGAACCAAGAAAAAAGCGATTATTTCGGGGCGAGAAAAGAAAAACTGTTCTTAGAAGGGCTTACTGTTTTTGATAATGTTCTGAAAATGAACGAAATCCCAGGAAACCAGTACGACTACGCTGTGGAAGGGTTTTTCTCCCGAGTTTTGTATAATTATAAAAACAAATATTTCTTCAATGCCAGCCTTAGAAGAGATGGTTCATCGGTATTTTCCAAAGAAAACAGATGGGGGACTTTCTATGGACTGGGGGCAGCATGGGACATTTCTAAGGAGGATTTCTTAAAGGATTCGGAGACTGTTAATGCCCTGAAAGTGAAGGCTTCTTATGGACAGAAGGGGAACGATGTTTTCTACTTCCCAGGTACTACGGATAGAATCTATTATTCTTATAAAAGTTTATACAAAATTAGAAACTTTGGGAATGATACGCCTGTGGTCACTACGGAATATCTTGGAAATAATAAGCTGAGATGGGAAAATTCCCAAAACCTAAATGCTGGTTTTGAAACGGCTTTGTTCAACAGAAGATTGTCTATCAATGCTGAAT